>NZ_CP094461.1:351065-702130 GCF_022809715.1 Burkholderia pyrrocinia | reverse complement strand
TGTCGCCGGAAAGCGCGAGCAAGCTGGTGCACGACTTCGTCGCGTTCTCGCGCGGCAAGGTCGTGTCCGACGTGCGCAAGGCGCCGGGCATCGAGATCGGCCGGCCGAACGACACGTATCGCCGCATCCGCATCGAGTCGGGCTTCGGCAAGATGACCGTGCTGGCTACTGACGGCCATCTGCCTTACCCGTTCGGCCGCGAGATGACCGGCTATGAAGTGCAGGATCTGGCCGCGACGCTGAAGCAGGCGCAGGCCGCGGGCGTGACCGTGCTGGTGCCGACCTTCACGTCGGACGGGCGCGATGCGGCGCTCGTGCAGTTCCCGGGCGGCTACGTCGCCGAGATCCACGCGCGGTCGAAATGATGGGCCGCCGGCCGATGAGACGGGCGTGGCGGCGCGTGCTGCCGGCCGCCGTGCTGGCAGGCGGCGTCGCGACGTGCGCCGGGACGGCGGCCGGCGCCGAGGAAGCCGCGGCGGCCGATGCCGCGGCGCCGGCCTCGACCGCCGGCGCGACGTGTACGGCCAAGCGGCCGACCGTGCTGTTCAACCGTTGGCAGGAAGACTGGTCGGCACTCGCGGATCCGTGCGTGCCGCGCAAGCCGCTCGATGCGCTGAAGTACATCCCGCTGGGCGCCGACCCGTCGACCTACCTGTCGCTCGGCGCGAACCTGCGCGAGCGCTTCGAGCTGAACAACGCGCCGCTGTTCGGGCTTGGCGCCGCGCATGACGACAATTACGTGATCCAGCGTGCGACGGTGCATGCGGATCTGCGTTATGCCGGGCATTTCCAGGCGTTCGTCCAGTTCGTCGATGCGCGGCCGTTCGGCAAGGATACGGTCGGGCCCGTCGACAAGGATCAGCTCGATATCGAGCAGGCGTTCGTCGCGTATGTCGATCAAATTGGCGGCGGCACGCTCAAGGCCCGCATCGGCCGGCAGGAGATGGCGTTCGACTTGCAGCGGTTCGTGTCGGTGCGCGACGGGCCGAACGTGCGCCAGGCGTTCGACGCGCTGTGGGCGAACTACGAAATCGGCAAATGGCGGCTGATCGGCTATGTGACGCGCCCGGTGCAATATCGCAACGACGCGGTGTTCGACGACGTGTCGAACCGGCACCTGCGATTCGACGGCGTGCGCGTCGAGCGCAGCGGCACGGGCCCCGGCGACCTGTCGGCCTACTGGTCGCGCTATACGCGCGACAACGCGCGTTATCTCGCCGGGGCCGGCACCGAGCGGCGCGACGTGTTCGACATGCGCTACGCGGGCAAATCCGGCCGGCTCGACTGGGACGTCGAGGCGATGCTCCAGACGGGGCACATCGGGCAGGACACGATCGGTGCGTGGGCGTTCGGCGCGCTGGGCGGCTATACGTTCACGAAGACGGCGGGCACGCCGCGCATCGGCATTCAGGTCGACGGCGCGTCGGGCGACAAGCATCCCGGCGACGGGCGCATGGGCACCTTCAACCCGCTGTTCCCGAACGGCTATTACTTCACGCTGGCCGGCTACACCGGCTACAGCAACCTGATTCACGTGAAGCCTTCGCTGACGTTCAAGCCGGCCAGCAACGTGACGGTGCTGACCGCGGTCGGTTTCCAGTGGCGCGAGTCGACGGCCGACGCGATCTACGGGCAAGGGATGTCGGCGGTGCCGGGCACGGCCGGCAAGGGCGGTTCGTGGACGGGCATGTATGCGCAGGCCCGCGTGGACTGGCTCGTCAATGCGAACGTGGCGCTGGCCGTCGAGGCCGTGCACTTCCAGATCGCCAACTCGATTCGCGCGCTCGGTGCGCGCAATGCCGACTATGTCGGCATGGAAGCGAAGTTCGGCTGGTAATGCGGCGCGCCGCGCCGCTCAGTGCTGCGCGCGCGCCAGCGCTTCGACAAAATCGATGAACGCCGTCACGCGCTTCGAGCCGCGCTGATTCGGCAGGTAGAGCGCGGTGACGACCGAGCGCGCCGCATCGGGCGTGACGTCGTACTGTTCGAAGAGCCTGCGCAGGCGGCCCGATTGCACGTCGGCATCGACCAGCCAGTCAGGCAGCAGCGCGATGCCGGCGCCGTCGAGCACGGCATCGCGCAACACCTCGCTGTGATTCGACTTCAGGCGCCCGGCGACGAGCACTTTCGTCGTGCCGTGCGCATCGGCAAACGTCCACGCCTGCTGGTCGCCGCCGAAGTGAAAGCGCAGACACCCGTGATCGACCAGCTCGCCCGGCGCCGATGGCGTGCCGTGCGCATCGAGGTAGTCGTGGCTCGCGACCACATAGCGCTGGAACGTGCCGAGCGGCCGCGCGACGACTTCCGCGGACGGCGCTGCTTCACCGAGCCGGATCGCGACGTCGATCCGGCCGGCGACGAGATCGACGCGTTCGTCGGTGAGCTGCAGGTCGAGGTCGAGCTTCGGATAGCGTGCGAGGAAGGCCGCGACGTGCGGCGCGATGCGGCGCACGCCGTACGCGACCGGCACCGACACGCGCAGCGGTCCGGACGGCTCGTCGCCGCGATCGGAAACCAGTGCGTCGGCTTCCGCGAGTTCCTCGAGCAGCCGCTTCGCGCGGGCGTAGTACACGGAGCCGGCATCGGACAGCGTGACCTGTCGCGTCGTGCGGTTCAGCAGCACGGTGCCGAGCGACGCCTCGAGCGCATCCACCGCGCGCACCACCGACGACGCCGCGAGCTCGAGGCGCCGTCCCGCGCTCGAGAAGCCGCCGGCTTCCGCTACTTCCACGAACGCGCGCAGCGCGGAGAATTTGTCCATGTCGTCGCCTTTGTGACTTCGTGTCTTCGTGCCTTTGTGCGCGCCGCAACGATGCATTGCGTGCCGTTCGCATTCTATCGTCGGCCCGCACGCGCTATCTTCCGGACTGCAATGTACAGGAAGGAGCCTGCGATGAAACCCCTCGAAGTAACGGTGACCTACGACCTCATCTGCCCGTGGTGCTGGATCGCGGAGCACCGGCTCGCGGAGGCGATCGACGAAGCCGGCCTGGCCGGCCACGTGAGCGTCCGGTTCGTGCCGTTCGAACTGAACCCGTCGATGCCGGCCGGCGGCATCGACCGCAAGGCGTACCGGAGCGCGAAGTTCGGCAGCTGGGCGCGTTCGCAGGCACTCGACGCGCATGTGGCCGAAGCCGGCCGGGCGGCCGGCCTCGTGTTCGATCATGCGCGGATCGCACGCACGCCGAACACGCGGCTTGCACACCGGCTCGTCTGGTTCGCCCAGCAACGCGGCAGCGCGGTCGCGCTCGTCGACGCGCTGTTTGCCGCGTATTTCCGCGACGGCCGCGATATCGGCGATGCGGACGTGCTGGTCGAGATTGCGGCCGGCGCCGGTTTGCCGGGCGACGCGGTGCGTGCGTTCCTGGCGTCCGGCGAAGGGCTCGACGCGGTGGTCGCGCTCGAAGCGCAGGCGGCAAGCGAAGGCGTTGCTTCGGTGCCGTCGACGCGCATCGGCCAGTCGGTCGTCAGCGGCGCGCAGCCGGCTGCCGTCTTTCGCGATGCATTGATTGCCGCGCAGCACGCGCGTGACCGGGCCGCCTGAATCCGGGCCGGCGCCGCCGGGGCCCGGCCTTCAGAACGATTCATGTCCCGCTCAGGATTATTGCGAATCCGGCCGGTAAGCTCGGTGTCGCGTGCATCTCGCCGGCCGGGCCGGCCGGGCGGCGCGCAACGTCGCAACGTCGCAACGTCGATACACAACCGGGAAACGGACATGAAGAACCTGAACTGGCGCACGCGCGCGGCGCGCTCGGGCCGCATGCTGCTCATCGCGTGGTGCACCGGTATCCTCGCATCGGTCGCGTTCGCGGGCGAGCCGGGCGGCGGCAACCAGGCCCCCGGTTTCTATCGGCAGAAGCTCGGCGACCTCCGGATCGTCGCGCTGTCCGACGGCACGCATCCGTTTCCGGTCGATACGGTCTTCCGCGATGTGTCGAAAGACGACATCCGGCGCGATCTCGATCGCGAGTTTCTCGAGCCGCCGGTACAGGGGTCGATCAACGCGTTCCTGGTCGATACGGGATCGAAGCGGATTCTCGTCGATACGGGCGCCGGCGTGCTGTATGGCGACTGCTGCGGCAAGCTGCTCGCGAACCTGCGCGCGGCAGGCTATGCGCCGGAGCAGATCGACGAAGTGTTGCTCACGCACCTGCACAAGGATCATGTCGGCGGCATTGCGTCGAACGGCAGGATGACCTTTCCGAATGCGGTCGTTCGCGTGAACGAGATCGAAGCGAATTACTGGCTCGATCCGGACAACAAGGCACAGGCGCCCGCGTTCCTCGCGTCGTTTTTCGATGCGGCGGCCGCGTCGGTCGCGCCGTACGTCGCGGCCGGACGCTTCAAGACCTTTCGCGGCGAAGCGACGCTCGCCCCCGGCATTCGCGCGGTGCCGATGCCCGGCCATACGCCGGGCCATACGGCCTATCTGATCGAGAGCGGCAACGCGGGGCTGCTCGCGTGGGGCGACATCGTGCACGTCGCGGCGATCCAGTTGCAGGATCCGGACGCGACCGTCCAGTACGACAGCGATGCCGATGCGGCGCGCCGCACCCGGCGCGCTACGCTGAAGCGCGTCGCGGACAAGCGTTATCTGGTCGGTGCCGCGCACATCGCGTTTCCCGGGCTCGGGCATCTGCGCAGGGACGGGGAGCAGTACGACTGGGTGCCGGTCAATTACGACGCGACGCCGCTTCAATGACGCGCATGGCGCGCGCGTGGCGGCTGCTTCAGCGCGACAGTTCGCGCCGCCATGCGCCGGGCGGATGGCCGACGATGCGCGCGAACACGCGGTTCAGGTGGCTCTGGTCCGCGAAGCCGCAGGCGGCCGCGATTTCCGCGAGCGTCATGTCGGTCGTCTCGATCAGTTGCCGGGCGCGGATCACGCGCTGTTCGAGCAGCCATTGATGCGGCGTGCGGCCCGTCGTGCGCGAGAACGCGCGGATGAAATAGCCGCGCGACAGATCGCATTCGTTGGCCACTTCCTCGATCGATACGCCGAGGTTGGCCTTTTCCATCAGCAGTTCCTTCGCGAGCGCGGCCTTGGCCGGCGACAGCAGGCCCTTGCGCTGCAGGTCGCGCGCGTGCGCATTGCCGTAGCGGCATGCGAGATGCGTGCCGATCGCGAGCCCCATCTGCTCGACGAACAGCGTGTTCAGCGCGCCCGGCGCGTCGAGGCTGTGGGCGACGGCGTGCGCGAGATGGCCCAGCACCGCGTCCTGCGTGTCGGGCGCGCAAGTCAGGCCGCCGATTTCCGTTCCGTCGTGCTCGCGGCCGAGACGGTCGAGGTAGCTGCGCGACAGCTCGACGAGCAGGAAGTCGAACTTGCCGTACAGGTCGGCGCGGAAATTCCGGGAAAAGTCGCGAATGTAGATCGAGTTGTTTTGAAACCGCCGCTCGGATTTGCCGGCCCCGCCGTAGATCGTGCGCCGGTGCCCGCCATTCAGCGACACGCCGATCAGGAAGCCGCGGTCGCTGGCCGCCATCTCGATGCGCTCGAATTGCTCGTCGCGCATGCATTTGCGGTGCAGCGTCAGGCCGCCGACCGACCTTTCAATATCCTTGGACAACAGGGTCGAGATGCATCCGAGCGTGTCTTTCGGCGTAGGCGCCGGTGGCGCGGCGAGAGGGGCTGGCATGGTGGAACGATCCTTCGATGGGGGGCGGTGCGCGAGCATCCTGGTTGCGTGCAGTGTATAGCACGGCCGACAGGCCCAAGATAACTTGAATAAATGTCCGCTGGCTGACGGAATGCTTGAAGCGGTCGATCCATGCCGCGCCAGGCCCGGCCGGCCAGCGAAGGCGCGATTCCGATCGATGCTGCCCCATTTGCAATCGCGCGCCGCGGGTTCGGCGGCATGCCTTTCTGCACGGCGCCAGCGCATTTTCCTTCAAGATTTTTGTTTAACCCGCGTTTACACTCGGCCCACTTTTTGAGACTTTGCGCCCGGCCTGCAGGGCTGGCCGGGTGCGGACTCCCGCCCCGGTGAACCGTGCGTTCACATGGCGGTCATCGTGGGGAACCTGGAGGCGGCCATGATCCAGATCGGGCATTTGTCGGTGGATTTCGAGCAGCGCGACATTCGCCATCACGGCGCGTCGCTGCGGATCGGCGCACGCGCGCTCGACATCCTTGAAGTACTGCATCGCGCGAACGGTTCCGTCGTGTCGAAGGACGACATCATGGATGCCGTCTGGCCGGGCCTGATCGTCGAGGAAAACCGGCTGCAGGTCCATGTCGCGACGTTGCGCAAGGCACTGGGCGCGAACCGCGACCTGATCAAGACGGTGCCGGGCCGCGGCTACCTGCTGATCGCGCAGCCGCCGGTCGCGCATTCGGCGGCGCCGCGCGCGGCCGACTGTCCGCCCGAGGTTGCCGCTGCCTTTCATCCGGTTCCGCTGGTCGGACGTCAGGCCGAGATCGAGCAGATCGTCGACATGATCGGACGTGCGCCGGTCGTCACGCTGGTCGGTGCGGGCGGCATCGGCAAGACGAGCCTGGCCAACCGCGTCGTGCACGAGCTGCGCAGCCGGTCCGGCGAGCGTGGCCTGTTCGTGGAGCTGGCCAGTGCCGCGACGCGCGACGACGTGCTGCTCGCGATTGCCGCGGCACTGGGGCTCGACACGGACGGCGTGCCTGCCGCCGACCGCATCGGCGACGCATTCGCCGCTTCGCGCGGCCTGCTCGTGCTCGACAACGCGGAGCACGTCGTCGACCTGGTGGCCGACCTCGTCGAAACGCTGACGTCGCGCGCCGCGCCGCTGCGCGTGCTCGTGACGAGCCGCGAGCCGCTTCATATCTCGGTCGAAGCCGTGTTTCGCGTGGCCCCGCTGGCGGTGCCGGACGGCAGCGCGTCCGTCGACGAGATCGTGCGCCATTCGGCCGTCGAACTGTTTCTGGCGCGGATTCGCGCCGCCACGCCCGATTGCGAGGTCGACGCGGCCGGCGTCAGGCTGATCGGCGACATCTGCCGGCGCCTCGACGGACTGCCGCTGGCGATCGAACTGGCCGCCGCGCGCGTCGCGACGCTCGGGCTCGAGGTGGTCGCGTCGCGTCTCGACGACCGGCTGAACCTGCTGACGGGCGGGCTGCGCTCGGCGCTGCCGCGCCACCAGACGCTGCGGGCGACGTTCGACTGGAGCTACGTGCTGCTGGATGCGGCCGCGCGGTCGCTGTTTCGTCGCATGGCGTGCTTCATCGGCCCGTTTACGTTCGATGCGGCCCGCGAGGTGGCGATGGACCCCGGCATGTCGGCCGCCGGGATGATCGCGGTGCTCGGCGAGCTGGTCGCGAAGTCGCTGGTGACCGTCGAGTTCGACGGCGCGCAGGCGCGCTACCGGTTGACGGAATCGACGCGCGCGTATGCGCTCGAGAAGCTGCACAACGAGGGCGAATTCGAAGCCGTCGCCGAGCGTCATGCGCGCTACGAACGCGAGCAGGGGGAAGCGCGGATGCTGACGCAGGCGCAAGCCGCGGACCTCGCGAGCCTGCGTCTCGCCGCGGGCGAGCCTGCGCCGGCACCGGGCGAGCCCGCGGCGGCCGAGCCGCACGCGCTGGAAGCGGACGCGCTGGCGCTCGCGTTGCGGGAGCCGGCGCGGATGCGCGAATGTTCGATACCGGCGAGGCGAGCGCTCGACGCAATCGAGGCCGGGGCGGCCGGGGGCATCGATGCGGCGCGCGAAATGCGCCTGCGCGCGGCCTATGCGGCGGCGCTGCTGCATACCGACGGCGATACGCACACGGCCGCGGCGATGTGGGACCGGACGCTCGGTCTCGCGGGCCGGATCGGCGACGAGGCGTTCGACGCGCGTGCGCTGGTCGGGCTGTGGAACACGATGCTGACGCGCTCCGACATCCACGAATCGCTGCGCTACGCGACGCGCTTCGAGCGCGCCGCGGAGCGGCGGGGCGACCGGTCGCAGCGGCTGCTGGCGACCGCGATGGTCGCGACCTCGCTGCATTACTTCGGCGAGCATGCGCAGGCGCGCGAGCGGCTGGAGGCGGCGATGGCCGAACTGGCCGAGGTCGGCGAACCGTCCTGTGCAGAGGCGGCGCTCGGGATCGACGTCGCGACGCTCGGCCGGACGATGCTGACGCGGCTCGTGTGGATGCAGGGCGACCCGGAATATGCGATGCGACTGGCGGCGCAGGCGGTCGAATGCGCGCGCCGCAGCGATTCGGCGCCGGCGTTGTGCGTGGTGCTCGGCGCCGCGGCCGTGCCGATTGCATTGCGCTATGGCGATCACGACGTGATTTCCGATTATCTCGGGACGCTGCGATCGACCGCAGAGGCGAACGGCTTCGACGTCTGGCTCGGCCACGCGGAATGTCTTGCCGGGCAGTTCGACATGCAGACCGGGCACCCCGGTGCCGGTCTCGCGCGGCTCGAGCCCGCGCTGCGGCGCATCGAGGCGAGCGGCTTTCAGCGCACGCTCGCGCCGCTGATCGTCGCGTACGCGGAAGGGCTGACGCGCACGGGCCGCGCGGCCGAGGCATGCACGAAGCTCGACGCGACGCTCGCGCGCTGCCGCACGCACGGCGAGCACCTGTTCGTGCCCGAGCTGCTGCGCGCCAGGGGGCTCGCGATGCTCGAACAGGCACGCAGCGCCGATGCGGACCTCGCGATCGCCTGCGAAGCCGACGGGCACCGTCATCTGCTGATGGGGATCCATACCGCGAACGGGCAAGGGGCCGCGATGTGGGCGCTGCGCGGCACGCTCGATCTCGCCGATCACCTGATCGAGCGCGGGCGGACCGGGCAGGCTTCGTCGCTGCTGGCCAGTCTGTCAGGGTATTTCGATCCGCAATCGCGTGCGTTCGACGTGCGCCGGCTGGCGCGCGTGCAGAACTTCGTCCGGCCGGACACGACGCCGTCGACGGGCCGTACGCGGATGCGGCATGAGGCGGCGGATGCGATGCAGCAGGTGGCGTGACGGCGCGCCCGGCCCGCGCAGGACGCAGCCGCGCCATCGCGCCGCAGCCTGCCGGTCCGATCGATCAACGTTCAAGGGGAAGTGGATGGTCCGTGTATCGTCAATCCGGGTGCATGCCGCGTGCGGCCGTATGCCGGCTTTCGGCGCAAACAGGAGGCCGGACGGTGCTTAAGGCGACGGAATCCGCCGCAACGGCGGACCTCATCGTATGCAACGGCAAGATCGCGACGCAGGACGACCGGCAGTCGTTCGTGACCGCGCTCGCGGTGAAGGACGGCCGGATCCTCGCGACCGGCAGCGGGCACGAGGTGATGCGCCATGCGCGCGCCGACACGCTGCGCATCGACCTGAACGGCCGCACCGTGATCCCGGGGCTGAACGATTCGCACCTGCATGTGATCCGCGGCGGCCTGAACTTCAACCTGGAACTGCGCTGGGACGGCGTGCCGACGCTCGCCGATGCGCTCTGCATGCTGCGTCGCCAGGTGCTGCGCACGCCTGCGCCGCAGTGGGTGCGCGTCGTCGGCGGCTGGACCGAATTCCAGTTCGCGGAAAAGCGCGGGCCGACGGCGGCCGAGCTCAACGCGATCGCGCCCGACACGCCGGTCTTCATCATGCACCTGGGCGACAGCGCGCTGCTGAACGCGGCCGCGCTGCGCGCGATCGGCTATGGCCGCGATACGTCCGATCCGCCCGGCGGCGAAATCCAGCGCGATCGCCTCGGCAGGCCGACCGGCATGCTGATCGCGCGCCCGGACCTGGGCATCCTGCATGCGGCGCTCGAGAAGGGCCCGAAGCTCGGCTACGACGAGCAGATGAATTCGATGCGGCACTTCCTGCGTGAACTGAACCGCCTCGGCGTGACGAGCGCGATCGACGCGGGCGGCGATTTCCAGGCCTATCCGGACGACTATGGCGCGATCATGGCGCTCGCGAAGCGCGGCGAACTGACGGTGCGCATCGCCTACAGCCTGTTCGTGCAGCATGCCGGACAGGAACTCGACGATTACGCGCGATGGGTGACGCTGGCGCAGCCCGGCGACGGCGACGGGTTCCTGCGGATGAACGGCGCCGGCGAGCTGCTGGTGTATTCGGCAGCCGATTTCGGGAATTTCCTCGAACCGCGCCCCGATCTGCCCGCCGCGCTCGAGGCTGAGCTGGCCGCGGTGGTGCGGCTGCTGGTGCGGCACCGCTGGCCGTTCCGGCTGCACGCGACCTACGACGAATCGATCGGCCGCTTCCTCAATGTGCTCGAAGCCGTGAACCGCGACATCCCGTTCGACGGGCTGCGCTGGTTCTTCGATCATTGCGAGACGATTTCGGATGCGAACATCGCGCGCATCGCCGCGCTCGGCGGCGGCGTGACGGTCCAGCACCGGATGGCGTTCCAGGGCGAGTACTTCATTGCGCGCTACGGCGCCGAAGCGGCCGCGCGCACGCCGCCGATCCGCGCGATGCTGGCGGCCGGGCTGCCGGTCGGCGCGGGCACCGATGCGACGCGCATCGCGAGCTACAACCCGTTCGTGTCGCTGTACTGGATGGTGTCCGGGCGCACCGTCGGCGGCACGGCGCTCTACCCCGAACGCAACCGGCTCAGCCGGATGGAAGCGCTGCGCCGCTATACGGTCGGCAGCGCATGGTTCTCGAACGAGGACGACCGCAAGGGCGCGCTGGTGCCCGGCCAGTACGCGGATTTTGCGGTGCTGACGGACGACTACTTCACGATCGACGACGCGCAGATCAAATCCTTGTCGTCGGTGCTGACGGTCGTCGGCGGCAAGGTCGTGCATGCGGACGACGAGTTTGCGCCGCTTGCGCCGCCGCCGCTGGCGGTCCGCCCCGCGTGGTCGCCGGTGGCCGAATTCGGCGGTGTCGGCGGATTCGGCCAGCGTCGTCCGGCCGCGCCGGCACAGCCGCGTGCGGCGGCCGACGCCGGCCCGGATGCCGGTTCCGTGCGCGGTTACGGGCGTCGTTTCGCGCAGTGCCTGCATGCGGCCGCGACAGAGTCCGTCAAGCAGTGCGAAGCATTCGGTCAACCCGGTGTCGTCTTTTAGGATGGCGTCGCTCAGCGGGCAGGCCGGGCGACCCCGGCGCGTGCCGCGCGATGAATGGATAATTTCCCGCCCCCGGCGCGGGGCAGAAGGAGACGAGATGAATTCTGCGCACACGTGCGCATCGGCCCATGACGAAGTCGCCGGCGTCCGCATTCCCCGGACGCCGATGGCGATCGAAGCCGCCGAAGCGGCATGCGCGTCGCTGCCGCAGGTGATTACCGACCACGCGTGCCGGGTGTTCGTTCTCGCGTCGCTTGCCGCGCGACGTGCCAGCGATGCCTGCGATGCCGATACGCTGTACGTGGCCGCGATGTACGCGAACATGGGCTTGAGCACCGCGTATGGCCGTTCGACCGAGCGCTACGAGCTCGACAGCGCCGATGCCGCGCAGGCGTTCCTGCTGCGCCATCAGACGTCGCAGCGCATGCGCGACGACGTGTGGCACGCGATCGCGCTGCATACGTCGCCCGGTGTGGCCGCGCGCGTGTCGCCGCTCGCGCGCGTGCTGGCGTCCGCCGTATCGACCGACCTGATGGCAACCGGCGTCGACGCGTATTCGGCCGACGAGCGGCGGGCGCTGCTCGCCGCGTACCCGCGCGGCGACGGGTTCGGCGGCGCGTTCCTCGACGCGATCGCACGCGGGGTCGCGCACCGGCCGGCGTCGACGTTCGGCACGTGGAGCGCCGACGTGCTCGAGCGCGCCGATCCGGATTTTCACCGGCCGAACTTCTGCGGACGCGTGCTGGGCGCGCGCTGGAACGACGCGTGAGCGGGTCGGCACGACGGGTTCGACCAAGGTCGGCGACGGTCTGAACGAGACCGCATCGGGCCGCCGCCGGAGCGGGGCTCAGGCCGCCCGGCTGGCCGCGTCGTGACGCGCATAGTCGACGTATCCCGCGCGGTCGCCGCCATACCAGCCGACCGGCTTCGGCGCGGCGAGCGGCGCATTCGCCGCGATGCGCTCGACGAGATCGGGGTTCGCGATGTACGCACGCGCAAACGCGACGAGATCGGCGTCGCCGGCATCGATCAGAGCGTTCGCGGCCTCCGGCGCAATGCCGCCGTTGACGATCAGCGTGCCGCCGAAGGTCTTGCGCGTGTTCTCGATGATGCGCGGCAGGTCGGGCTCGCCGCTCCAGCCGTTGGTGTCGGCCGCGTGCAGATAGGCGACGCCGGCTTCGTCGAGCATGCGGCCGACGTACGCGTACGTCGCGTCCGGATCCGCGTCGCGCACGTTGTTGTACTTCGCGTACGGCGAGATGCGCACGCCCACGCGGTCGAGCGGCATCACGCCGCCGACCGCGTCGACGATTTCCTCGAGGAAGCGCGCGCGGTTCGCGATCGAGCCGCCGTAACCGTCGTCGCGGCGGTTCAGCGTCGACGACAGGAACTGGTGCGGCAGGTAGCCGTTGGCCGCGTGGATCTCGACGCCGTCGAAGCCGGCCGCCATCGCGCGGATCGCCGCCTGGCGGAATTCGTCGACCGTCCCGGCGACTTCGTCCGTCGTCATCGCACGCGACGGCGTCGCGTGAATCTTCGTGTAATAGCCGTTCTGCAACTGCGCCCACACCTGCAGCTGCTCGAGATCGTCGTTGACGCCCGACGGCGACAGCGGCGCATCGCCGCCGAGCAGCGTCAGCGAGCTGACCCGGCCGCCGTGCCACAGCTGCGCGAAGATGCGGCCGCCGTTCGCGTGGACCGCGTCCGTGATCTGCTTCCAGCCGGCCGCCTGTTCGTCGGTGACGAGCCCCGGCGTCAGTTCGAACGATGCGGAGGCCGGGCTGACGTTGGTCGCTTCGGTCACGATCAGGCCGGCGGATGCGCGCTGCGCGTAGTACTCGGCCATGAGTTCGGTCGGCTGGCCGCGCGACGGCGCGCGCGAACGCGTCATCGGCCCCATCACGACACGGTTGGGAAGCGGCAGGCCGCGCAGGTCGTAGTGGCTGAGCAGGGAAGACATGATGGATTCCTTTTGCGTGGAGCAGGGCGGCGCCGCTTATCGTGCGATAGCGTCCGGTTGCAACCGGCGCAACGGCGGGCCTTGCGGAAAGTTCGGGAGTGACGCGGGTGACGTGCCGGCAGCGTTCCGGCGCGCGAACGGCCCGGGCGGGATTCGCGCGTGAACCGGTGCCGGCGCCGGTTCAGGACTGAGCGTGGCGTTCCGCGTGCGGACGGCCGATGGCAAGGTAGTGGATGAGCGCAACGATCGGGAACGCGCCGGCGACCGCGGCGACGAGCGGCCAGCCGCCATGCTCGTACAGCGGGCTCGCGAGCGCGGAGCCGATGGCGCCGCCGACGAAGATGCTCGTCATGTACAGCGCGTTCAGGCGGTTGCGGCTCGCCGCGTGCAGCGCGTAGATCTCGCGCTGGCCGAGCACCATGTTCATTTGCACCGCGAAATCGAGCACGATGCCCGTGACGACCAGGCCATACAGGCCGGCGCCGTGGATCAGCGCGACCGCATACGACAGGGCGCCGGCGACCAGCGCGATCAGCGTCGCCCGCACGGTATGGCCGGCATCCGCGAGGCGGCCCGCGACCGGTGCCGACGTTGCGCCGATCGCGCCGACCAGCGCGAACAGGCCGATGGCCGATTGCGACAGCCCGTAGTGACGCGTCAGCTCGACCGGCACGGCGGTCCAGAACAGGCTGAACGACGCGAACATCAGGCCCTGGTAGAACGCGCGATGGCGCAGCACCGGCATCGTGCGGACCAGATGCAGCAGCGAGCCGATCAGCTCGAAATAGGTCGCACGGTGATCGGGCTGGCGCGACGGGATCGTCAGCGCGAGCACGGCCGTCACGAGCGTCATCAGCACGGCGGCGGCCGCGAACACGAAGCGCCAGCCGAACGCGTCGGCCACGACGCTCGACAGCGGGCGCGCGAGCAGGATGCCGAGCAGCAGCCCGCTCATGATCGTGCCGACCACGCGGCCGCGCGAATGATCCGGCGCGAGGTGCGCGGCGAGCGGCACCAGGATCTGCACGGCGACGGAACTGAAGCCGACCAGCAGCGAAATCGCGAGGAACAGCCCGGGCGTCTGGACGACCGCGGCCGCCGCGAGGCTCGCGATCGACACGACGGCCGTGACGATCATCAGCTTGCGGTTCTCGAGCAGGTCGCCGAGCGGCACGATGAAGAACAGGCCGAGCGCATAGCCGATCTGCGTCAGCGACACGATGAGGCTCGCGGTTTCGCCGGACATGTGCAGGCTGGGCGCGATGAGTTCGGTGATCGGTTGCGCGTAGTACAGGTTCGCGACGATCGCGCCGCAACTGAACGCGAACAGCAGGATGAGGCCCTGCGTGAGCTTGGCCGCATGCCCGTGGGGCGCGAGCGGGGTGGATTCTGCTGACATGGTCGACTCCTTGGAAAGAGATATCGGGTGCCCGTGCGTCGGGCGGGCGTTGCGATTGCTATCGCGGCGAAACGGAAGCCGCCGCATTGCCGTCAAGATTATTGATCGATCGATAACAAGGGAATACGTCCGGGGCGCAATCGAGCATTGCGCGCCACGCAAAGGGGTCGGACCGGGCGCGGAGGCCGGCCGACGCGACGCGGCATGCGGCCGCCCGTGACGGGGTTCGCAACGCGGTTCGTGACGTGACATCGTGCGCACGGGGCGGCCGCGCCTGCGCGAGGGTGACCGTGTCGGCGAGGGGCTTCGGTATGTCGGATGCGATAGGGGCCCGCGGCGTGCAGGCCGCGTTGCCGGCGAGCGCGATGCGGCCGCCGGCAACGCCGGGCCGAGGACTTCGAAGACGGCCTGGACGGACGCTGCGGCGGTCGCGATCTTCATGATGTGCCTCTCGAAACGGGCTCCCGGCGCGGATATCGCGGATCGCGAAGCCCGATGAGGCCAGTCTGGATCGACAGCGCTGAATAGTCCTGAACGCCGTCTTAAATCACGTGATTCATGCGGCGCGCGCGGTGGCGAGGAGGATCGGATTCAAAAGCGGGATTCAACGGCGGGCTTCAACGACGAGTATCAACAGCGCTTGCCCTGCAGCGTCGGAATCTCCGCGAACAGCCCCGCGAGCCAGTCGACGAAGACCTTGAGCTTGACGGGCGTATGCCGATTGGGCGGATACAGGATCGAGATCGGCCGGGGCGGCGGGTTGAAATCGGTCAGCACCTCGCGCAGGCGCCCCGATTTCAGATACGGCTCGACCAGGTACAGCGAGGTCTTGATCAGGCCGATCCCCGCGACGCCGCACTCGATGTAGGTGTCGGCGTCGTTGACCGCGACCGTGCCGCACATCTGCACGATGCGCGCTTCGCCGTCGACGACGTAGTCCCACGGCCGCGGGCGGCCCGTATCGGCCGAGATGTGGCTGACCGCGATGTGCTGCGCGAGATCGTCCACCGTTTCGGGTGCGCCGCATCGTTCGAGATACGTGGGGGACGCGCAGGTGCAGGTGGTCAGGCTGCCGATCCGCTTCGCGACCAGCCCCGAATCGTCGAGCGCGCCGATTCGCACCACGCAGTCGACGCCTTCGCCGACGAGGTCGATCTGGCGATCGGTCACGCCGAGCTCGACCATGATGCCCGGATGGGCGGCGAGAAATTCGGGCAGCGCGGGCACCATGATCTGCTTCGCCATGGCCGGCGGCAGGTTCACCTTCAGGCGGCCGCGCGGCACGTTGCGCGCCTGCGATACCGATGCCTCCATGTCGTCGATCTCGCGCAGCACCGCGACCGAGCGTTCGTAGTACGCCTGCCCGTCCTCGGTGAGCGAGATCCGGCGCGTGGTGCGGTTCAGCAGCCGGCAGCCGAGATGCTGTTCGAGCGCGCTCAGCAGCGCGGACACGCGCGGCGTCGTCAGGCCAGTCGTGTCGGACGCGCGCGTGAAGCTGCCTGTCTCGACGATGCGCGTAAACACGCGCATTGAAAGCAAGGTATCCATCGTTCCGAAATCTCCAGCCTGTTTATTGCCCGCGCCGGTTCATGCCGGCGCGATGTGTCGTGTGATGCCGCTATGCGTCGATGCGTTTCCTGAGCGCGTCGCCCGCAAACGGCATCTCGCGCAGGCGCTGGCCGGTCGCGTCGAAGATCGCGTTGGCGAGCGCGCCGGCGGTCGGTCCCATCGACGCCTCGGCCGCGCCGAGGAACGGCGCGCCGGGACGATTGATCAGATTGACCCGCACGCTTTGCGGCGCGGCCGAGAAGCGCAGGATCGGATAGCTGCTCCAGTCGAAGCTGCGCACGCGCTGCGTATCGTATTTCAGCGCCTCGTACAGCGTCCAGCTCGCGGACTGGATGATACCGCCCTCGATCTGGTTGCGAATGCCGTCCGGCGACACGATCTGGCCAGCGTCGACGGCCGCTTCCGCACGTTCGAGCGTCACCTGGCCGGTTTCCGGCACGACCGACACCTCGACCGCGATCGCGACGTAGGCCATCAGGTTCTTGTATTTGCCGAAGGCGAAGCCGACGCCGCGGTTGCGTTCGCGCGGCGGCCGCGGCCAGCCGAATTTCGTCGCGGCGAGCTTGATCACCTGGCTCGCGCGGTGATCCTGCATGTGACGCAGCCGGAATTCGACAGGATCGACGCCGGCCGCGTGCGCGAGCTCGTCCATGAAGCTTTCGATCGCCCAGACGTTCGTGTGCGCGCCGAGCGAGCGCATCGCCGACGTCTGCAGCGGCATCGTCGGCGAGAAGTTGTTGACGATGTGCATGTTCGGCAGCGCGTACAGCGGGATCGCGTTGCGGTCGCCGCCGCCCTCGGGCTGCAGCATCGGCGTCGACGGCGCGGGCACGAACGGCGGTTCGAGCATGCGCGCGGGCAGCAGCCGGCCGGCGTTGACGATCCGCTCGTTGTGCGAACTGCTCCACAGCGCGTAGTTCCAGTCGACGATGCGGCCGCTCGCGTCGAGCGACGCGCTGAGCTCGGTGACCATCGCCGGCGTGAAGTGGTCCCACGTATGCTCCTGTTCGCGCATCCACTGGACGCGGATCGGCTTGCCGGGCATCGCGGCCGCGATCAGCGCCGCATGCGCGGCCGCGTCGTCCGCACCGTTGTGCCCGTAGCAGCCGGAGCCCTCGGTATGGATGCAGCGCACGCTCGCCTTCGGCATCGACAGCATCTCGGCGAGCGCGTCGCGCAGCGGGTAGACGCCTTGCGAGTGGGTCCACACGGTCAGCGTGCCGTTCTCGAGATGCGCGACCGAGCAGGACGGCCCGATCGAGCCGTGCAGCAGGTAGTTCTTCAGGAACGTGGCGGACAGCGTTTTCGTCGCCGGCGCGGTTTGCGCATGCGTATTGGCGATCTCGATGCGCTGCGTCGAGATTCGTTTCAGGTCCTCGTGAACCGTGTTGCGATCGGGCAGCGCCCGGCCGGGCGACCAGCGGCAGCCGGCGGCCAGCGCGCGCTGCGCGACGACCGCCTGCCATTCGCCCTGCGCGACCACCGCGAGCATGCTGCCGTTGCGCACGATCCGCACGACACCCGGCATCTTCAGGATCGCGGCTTCGTCGAACGACAGCAGCTTCGCGTCGTACACCGGCGGCATCACGACGCGCGCATGCAGCATGCCGGGCAGCGTCATGTCCTGCACGTAGCTGACGCCGCCCGTGACCTTGTTCGGAATGTCGACGCGCGGCAGCGACGTGCCGATCACGGCGAACGTGGCCGGGCTCTTCAACGGCGAAGCCGGCGTCGCGTTGCGATGCAGGTCGACGGTGCGGACTGCGTCGCCGTAGCGCATCGTGCGGCCGTCCGGCGCCTTGATGACCGCGTCGGCGACGGTGAGCAGGCGCGCCTCGACGCCGAACTGCTTCGCGGCGCCGTCGACCAGCAGCCCGCGCACCTGCGCGGCGGCGTTCAGCAGCGCGGAGCCGCTGTCCGCCATCGTGTGGCTGCCGGCCGTCAATCCCTCGTCCGGCGACGCGCCGGTGTCGGCGGTCAGGAACGTGATCAGCGAGGGCTTCATGTTCAGCTCCTCGGCGGCCACCTGCAGCAACGCGGTGCGCACGCCGGTGCCGAGCTCGACCTTGCCCGTGAACACGGTGACCTTGCCGTCGGGCGCGATCTTGATCCACGCGTCCAGCAGCGGATTGGTCTTCAGGCTGCCGGCCAGCGTTTCGGTAGCCTTGGCCACGTGGACGGCGGCGCCTTCGTCCGCGATCACGACCTCGGCGGCGGCGCGCGCGGCCGGTGCGAGGCTGAACGCGACGAACAGCGCGCCGGAAACCATGAAGTGCCGGCGGCCTTCGTCGATATCGTCGGGTGGGTTCATCAGAGTCCCTTGCTGATCGTGACGGGAGCGGCGGCCGGTTCCGGGTCCGGCAGGCCCGCGACCTGGCGCACGGCCGCCAGGATCCGCATGTGGGTGCCGCAACGGCACAGATTCGGTTCCATGTGCGTGCGCAGCTCGTGTTCGGTGGGTTTCGGCTTGCGCTCCAGCAGCGCCTGCGCGCGCATGATCATGCCCGCGATGCAATAACCGCACTGCGCCGCCTGATGCTCGATGAACGCTTGCTGAAGCTTGCCCGGATGCTCGGCGGTGCCGAGGCTCTCGATGGTCCTGACGCGGCGCTCGCCGACCGCGGCGACCGGGATCAGGCACGAGAACATCGGCTTGTCGTCGACGATCACGGTGCACGCGCCGCATTGCCCGAGGCCGCAGCCGAACTTCGCGCCGTGCAGGTGCAGGTCGTTGCGCAGCGCGTAAAGGAGCGGCGTGGACGGATCGATGTCGAGCGTGTGCCGCACGCCATTCACGGTGAGGGTGATCATCGCGCGCTGTCCTCCTTTCTGAGTTTCGCGGCCAGGGTGTCGATGCCGCTCCATGCGGGGCGATCGGTGTACGTTTCGCGGAGGTACGCGGCGAGGTCCGCGATCTGCGCGTCGTCGTACTGGTCGAGGTAAGACGGCATGTAGTTCAGCGTGTCCTCGCCGTGCCAGCCGATCCCGTTGAGCATCATCTGGATCGCGTTGCGCGGCGTGTCGGCGGCGACCGCCGTGCTGAATGCGAGCGTCGGCCGTTCGCCGATCGACTGCATCGGCGATGCAGGCCCGTGGCACTGCGCGCACGACGCCTGGAACAGCACCGCGCCGCGTTGGCCGGCCGGCGTCGTCGCATGGCGTTCGGCGGCGGTCGTCGCAGGCCGCGCGGCGGCCGGCTTCTGGATCGACAGGATGTAGGCCGCGATGGCCTCGACATCCTCGACCGGCACCGTCGCGAGATCGCGTGTGACGGGCAGCATCGGCCCGGCGGCCGCGCCGTGCTCGCTCGCGCGGCCGGTGCGCAGGTACGTGACGAGTTGCGCCTGCGTCCACGGCCGTGCCGCATTGCCGAGCGTATTGAGCGGCGGTGCTTCCCAGCCGTCGACGATGCCGCCGTCGAATGCCTTGCCCGACTGTTCGCCGCCGATCGCATTCAGCGGCGAATGGCAGGACGCGCAGTGGCCGAGGCCGTCGACCAGCAGCTTGCCTCGATTCCATTGCGCGGATTGCGACGGGTCCGGCCGGTACGCGCCTTCGCGCAGGAACAGCACGTTCCAGAACGCGACCAGCGGCCGGAAGTTGAGCGGGAAGATCAGGTCGTTCGCCGGCGCCTTCGTTCGAACCGGCTCGCGGGTCATCAGGTACGCGTACGCAGCCGCGATGTCGTCGTCGGACATCCGCGTGAAGTGAATGTACGGAAACGCCGGGTAGAGCGGATGGCCATCGCGGGCGATGCCGCTGCGCAGCGCACGCGCGAACGCGTCACGCGACCAGCGGCCGATGCCGGTGTCGGCATCCGGCGTGATGTTGGTCGCGTAGATCGTGCCGAACGGCGTAGCGAGCGGCAGCCCGCCCGCGAACGGCTTGCCGTCCTTCGCGGTGTGGCAGACGACGCAATCGCCGAGCGCGACCACGCGCGCGCCGGCCTTGATCAGTTGCGGATCGAACGATGCGCGGGCAGGCGGATCGATCGGCGCGATCGACGGCCGAACCATGATGCCGATCGCGACCGCCAGGCCGGCGATCGCGATGCCTGCCGCACCGAACCAGAGTCGTTTGTGCTTCATGCGCGCTCCACGTGAACCGGTTCGCCCGGCGTCATTCGACTGGCGGGGCAGTAGACGGCGTGTCGGACGCGCGCGTTCGCATGACGATCGCGCGCGGCACCGCGGATCAGGTTGGCGCGACAGGCGGACCGGCCGGTGCGGCCCGGCTTGCGCGTGCTCGCGACGGACGTTCCGGTCGGCGCCGCCGGATGGCGGCACGGCACCGCCGATCGATTCGGCGATGACAAGCCTGTCCGGCGACAGCGATTCGCGGTGGAGATCATGTCGTTACTCCAGGGGATGACTGCGCGCGGACGATTTGCCTGCGCGGCGGATGTTGGGGGGCAGTCTACGCGGGCGCCGACGCTATTTCCTGAAGCTGCGCTGAAACGTTCTGAACACCCGCATGCTGCATTCCGGCGCCAGCGCACATGCGTCAGCGCGGCGTGCCGAGGCCGAACGACGCGGCAAGTTGCGGACCCTTGTCGAGCAACGAGGTCACTTCCTCCCGCCGCCGGGCCGACCATGACGCCAGGCGCTCGACGACATCGGTCGCGTCCGCCGGCAGCGCTTCGGCGAGCGATACGGCATCGTTCGCCGCCTTCGACGTGCCGGATGCCGTATGAGGGCGCACGGTGCAGGCCGCGTCGCCGATCAGCGCGACACGGCCGTCGACGAAAGCGGGGCTCAACGCATCGAAAATCGCCTGGTTGAACGGCGCGCGCGTCGAGAGCACCAGTTGCGACAGGGAAGCAGGCAAGCGTTCGCCCGCGAGTTGCCGCAGCGTCGCGACGGTGTCGTCGGCAAGCTGCCCCGGATGCACGGACGCATGGTGAACGTGGCCGTCCCGATCCGTCAGGTGCCGGCGCAGCGCATCCGGATCGGCTTCGTTGCGATACCACAGCCAGTTGAAGCGGCGCGTGCCCGGCGCGAGCGAGCCGTCGAGCGCGGGAATCAGGAACGCCATGAACAGTTCGCCGGGCGCCTTGTGAAGCGTCATGTTCTCGACCAGCGATGCGATCGCGGCGGCGTCGAATTCGGCTTCGTCGACGATGCCGCGCCATGCGAGGTAGCCGGCAAACGCCGGCGCATAGCCGGGGAAGAGGTGCGCGCGCAGGTTCGAGCCGGAGCCGTCGGCGGCAATCAGCACATCCGCGCGGATGCGTTCGTCTGCGAGGTATACGTCGACGCCGTCCGCGTCCTGGGCGAAGCCGGTGACCGTGCGGCCGTAATGGATGCGCCCGCGCGGCAGCGTCTCGCACAGCGAGCGGTAGACGGCATCCCATGACGAAAACGGCAGTATTTCGGGTTCGTCGCGCGTGACGACGCCGTCGCGATCGATCCAGCGCCGCCGGTGCGTCGGCACGCTGATCGTCTGGCGGCAATGCCGGCCATGCCGTTCGAGAAACGCCATCATGCGCCGCAGCACGGCCACGCCGCCGCCCCGGCCGCGCAGCGGCGTCGGCGAGCGCTCGCAGACCATGACGTCGTGTCCGATGCAATCGAGCGTCAGCGCGGCCGCGAGACCCGCGATCGATCCGCCTGCAATGACTATCTTCATCTTGCGTGATTCCCGTGTTCGGCCGGCGGCGTGCGTCGCCGGCCGGCCGTCGTGATGCGTGGCGTTGCATGCCGGCCCTCACCGGCTGGCCGGATGATGCCATGTGCGGCAACGGCCTGCGCCGACGGTGCAATGGGTCGAAAATTTCCATATGCCTGCTTGGCCGCTACATTCCGAGCAGCTTGCCCGCATTGCCGCCGAGTATCATCGAACGCTGTTCCGCCGTCAGGTCGAGGCGGTCGAGGAAGCGGACCGGCTGCTCGTAGCCCATGTCGAAGCAATAGTCGCTGCCGAGTACGAGCCGGTCCACCCCGACGTTCTCCATCAGGAAGTTCAGCACGGGCCCCGAATGGGACACCGTGTCGTAGCTGAAGCGCCGCAGATAGCTGCTGGGCTTTTGCGCGAGCCGGCGCGTTTCGGGGCGGGCGGTCCAGCCCGCGTCGAGGCGCCCGACGAGGATCGGCAGCGCGCCGCCCGCATGCGGCAACGTGACGTGCAGGTTCGGGTGGCGGTCGAGCACGCCGCCCAGGATCAGGTGCGAGCCCGCGATCGCCGTATCGAACGGATTGCCGAGCAGGTTGCTCAGGTAGAAATCGCCGAGCCGCGCGCCGCCGACCGTTTGCTGCGGATGCAGGAACACGGGCAGGCCCAGTTGCTCGATGCGCGCGAACACCGGCGCGAACAGCGGATCGTCGAGATCGCGGTTGTCGATGTTGGTGCCCATGTACACGCCGCGCACGCCGGGCAACTGCGCCGCGCGCTCGAGTTCGTCGATCGCATCGGTCGCGTTCAGCATCGGCAGCGTCGCGAGTACGACGAACCGCGTCGGGTGCCGCCGGTAGACGCGCGAGGCGGCCGAATTCCAGTCGCGCGCGAGCTTCGCGTTGAACGGCCGGTCGCCCCAGTACGCCATCGGCACGCTGAGCGACAGCGCCTGGACGTCGACGCCGGACGCATCCATGTCCTTGAGCCGCGCGTCGACGTCGATGAACTTCATCGGCAGCGGCCCGAGGCCGCCGGCGGGCGTCCGGAACGTGAACGACGCATCGTCGCACGCGAACGAGCCGCCAAAGCGCTTGCCTTCGCCGCCGACCAGATCGCAAAAGCTTTCAGAGTAGTAGTGCGCGTGGATGTCGATCGAGCGGGGCCGGTGCCGCGGCACGGCGGTCGAGGCGGCCGGTGCGCTCGCGGTGTCGGCTGCGGATGCGGTGCGTCCGGCGACGGCCGTGCCGGCGAGCGCGGCCAACGCGCCGAGCAGGCGGCGCCGTGCCGGCGACATGCAGCAGGTGCAATTCAACATGGTGTCTCCCACGGGATATCGTTTTTTCGGGGCGTGCGGCTCAGCCGCGTTGCGTCATGCCCATTTCGCAGGCGACGAGCTGCGCGTCGAACTGCTCGCGTTCTCGTTGCGCACGGGCCGAGCGGTCGGTGACGGAGAACAGGACGACGCCGGCGAATGCCGCCGCCATCGAGAACAGCGCCGGATATTCGTACGGATAGACCGCATGCGCATGACCGAGCACCTGCACCCAGACGGTCGGGCTCAGCACGGTGAGCGTCACGGCGGTGGCGAGCCCGGTCAGGCCGCCCAGTACCGCGCCGCGCGTGGTCAGGCCGCGCCAGTAGATCGAGAGCAGCAGCACGGGAAAGTTCGAGCTTGCCGCGATCGAGAACGTGAGGCTGACGATGAACGCGATGTTCTGCTTTTCGAATGCGATGCCGAGCAGGATCGCGAGCACGCCGAGCACCAGGGTCGTTCCGCGCGCCACGCGCATTTCCTCTTGATCCGAAGCGCGGCCGCGACGCAGCACGTTCGCATACAGGTCGTGCGAGATCGCCGACGAACCCGCGAGCGTCAGTCCGGCGACCACGGCCAGGATGGTCGAGAATGCGACCGCGCAGATGAAGCCGAGGAACACGTCGCCGCCGACCGCATGCGCGAGGTGGATCGCCACCATGTTCGCGCCGCCCGCGATGGCGCCGGATGCGTCCCGGTATTGCGGGTCCGACGCGACGAGTGCGATGGTGCCGAAGCCGATGATGACGATCAGCACATAGCCGGCGCCGACGATGCCGGTCGCATAGAGGATGCTCTTGCGGGCGGCGTTGACGTCGCCGACCGTGAAGAAGCGCATCAGGATGTGCGGCAGGCCGGCCGTGCCGAAGATCAGCGCGAGGCCGAGCGACACGGCCGAGACCGGATCGGATACCAGGCCGCCGGGGCGCATGATCGCCGCATGTTTCGGATGCACGAGAATCGCCTGCGCGAACAGCGCATCGAGGCTGAAGCCGAAACGGCTCAGCACCATGATCGCCATGAAGGCCGCACCGGCGAGCAGCAGTACGGCCTTGATGATCTGGATCCAGGTCGTCGCCAGCATCCCGCCGAAGAACACGTAGACGACCATCAGCACGCCGACGATCAGCACCGCGACCGTGTAGTTCAGGCCGAACAGCAGCTCGACCAGCTTGCCCGCGCCGACCATCTGCGACACGAGGTACAGCAGCACGATAACGATCGAGCTCGACGCCGCGAATGCGCGGATCGGCCGTTGCCGGAGGCGATAGGACACGACGTCGGCGAGCGTGTACTTGCCGAGATTGCGCAGCGGCTCGGCGATCAGGAACAGGATGATCGGCCAGCTCGCGAGGAAGCCGACCGAATAGATCAGGCCGTCGTAGCCGCTCGTGAACACCAGCGCGGAGATGCCGAGCAGCGACGCCGCCGACATGTAGTCGCCGGCGATCGCCCAGCCGTTCTGGAACGCGGTGATCTTGCCGCCCGCGGCGTAGTGGTCGGCCACGCTGTGGTTCTTGCGCGCGGCCCAGCGCGTGATGAAAAGCGTCGAAGCGACGAACAGCAGGAACATGCCGATCGCGACCGGATTGTGCCCGTGCGCGAGCGTTGTGGGGCCGGCCGCGAACGCAGGTGCCGAGCCGATGGTGGCGATCGATGCGATGAGCAGGCGTTTCATTGATCGCCTCCGTGACGAATGGATGCGACGATCGTGTCGTACACCGAATTGGCCCGATACACGTAAAGCGCGACCAGCGCGAACGTGACGACGAACATGCCGAACCCGACCGGGATGCCCCACGGGGTAGGCCGGCCCGGCACGATCGGCTGTCCGAGCAGCGTCGGCGAAAACGCCAGCGTGAGGATGAACGCGAAATAGAGGGCGAGCATGACGAGCGTCAGCGACCAGGCGAACAGCCTTCTGCGCCTGACGAGATCGCGAAAGCGGGCATCGCGCAGCAGCGGGTGCGTGGCCTGTGCCGGCGCGTCCAGGTCGGGCGCGGTGCCGGCGGCAGCCGGAATCGGGTGGTTCACGGTGTCTCCTTCTGGTTTGGGTATCCGGGCCGGGCAGCGGGCGCCGCGCGTCTCGCACGCGGCGCCCGTTCGCGCTCAGAAATGCGGCGGAACGGCGGTTTCCCGCATCACGACTTCCGGCGTTCGATAGCGCTCGGCCATTGCGCGCTCGGTGTCGTTTTTCAGTTGCGCCTGCATGTAGGCGCCGAGGTGGCGCGCATGCTGCACGATCGCGGCGCCGAAGGCCGTACGCGTTTCGCTGTATTCGCGCAGTGCGTCGAGCGTATCGGTGCGCGTGGCGAGTGCGGTGACGAGCGCGAGCGCATCGCCGGCGGCTTTCGTGACGCCCATCCCGCAATGCGGCCGCGCGACGAACGCGGCGTCGCCGAGCAGCGCGATCCGGCCGAACGCCATGTTCGGCACTTCGAGGTCGTAGATCGGCTGGAACAGCGGTTGCGTCGCACGCGCCACCACCTCGGCGAACTGTGGCGCAAGCAATGCATGAGCCGCGTCTTCCATGTCGTCGAGGACGTCGCGGCGGATCAGCGTCGGCGGAATGCCGCCCGCCCACAGCTTGCCGGTCTCGTCGGTCAGCAGGTTCGGCAGGTCGGTGTCTTCGCGGGTCGCGCGATACCAGACGAAGTTGTAGCGGCGCTCGCCGGGTTTCGTACTGTTGCCCTGGCCGGCGACCGGATAGCCGAGGATCTGCTCGTGCGGCGGCAGGCCGAACGCGAATTTATCGAACAGCGTCGCGTGGGTCGCGTCCGACAGGCCGGCTTCGTCGACCAGCCCGCGCCACGCGACGTAGCCCGCGTACTGCAACCGCGCATCCGGCAGGAATTTTTCGCGGATCGCGGAGCGGAATCCGTCGGCCGCGATCACGAGATCCGCGTGCACGACCGAGCCGTCGGACAGCGTGACCGAGGCGCGATCCGGCCCGTCCGCGACATCGGCGACGACGGCGCCCGAGTGGTAATGCTGGTCGGGCAATGCCGCGCGCAGCACGTGGTACATCTTGCTCCACGCGGTCAGCGTCTGCGGTAGCCCGCGTTCCGACGCCACGCTGCCGTCCCTGGCCAGCGTGATGCGCGATTCGACCTTCACGCCGATCGATTCGTCGATGCGCACGCCCGCGGCGAGCATCACGTCGAACAGTTCCGGGTGCGTGACGATGCCGGCGCCGCGGCCCGAGAGCGCCTCGGGCACGCGTTCGAACACGTCCACGTCCCAGCCGTTGCGCAGCAGGAGATTCGCGGCGAACAGGCCGCCCAGCGAGCCGCCGATGATGGCGGCCTTGCGGTTCGTCGAAGTGCTGTCGTTCATGTCAGTCTCCGTGGGTGTCGCCGGCCGAGGCCGCGGCGGGTAGTTCCAGGCCGGCGACCTCGGCGGCAGGGTAGTTGAGCTCGATCGTCACGCCGGACGGATCCTCGATGAAGACCTGGTGCAGCCCGAGGCTCGGCACCGTCCGGTCGCGCCACGCGATGCCTTCCGCGCGCAGCGTGTTCCACATCGCTTCGACGCCGGTCGCGAGGAACGCGATGTGGTCGACGGTGCCGGTGCCGGTTGCGGGCAGGTCCTTGTCGCCGAGATAGGCCGCGAGCCCGTCGGGGTTGGCCGGATCGACGCCGATGATGTGGACCGTGCCGTAATCGGCTTCGTCGCCGCCCTTGTAGAGCCACGCGCCGGGAAAGTCGAACGGCGGGCGATAGCCGCGCTTGAAGCCGAGCACACGTTCGTAGAAGCGGCACGATTTCTCGAGATCGAGCGTGCGGATCGAGTAGTGCGCGAGTCTGGATACGGGCATGGGAGACTCCTTGTTTATCGATGGATAAGTTATCGTTCGATAAACTATAGCCGAAAAGATCGGCATGACAAAGCCGCGATCGAACGGTGTTAACCCGCGGTCCGGAAAGGTGCCGGATCGATGTCGACAAGTGGGGGCGACGGGCGGCCCGTCGTGGGACACGGGTGCGCGCGGGTGCCGGATCCCGGCGCGCGGCGCGTTACGACGCGATCTCGCCGGCCATCACGTCGTCCGCATAGCACCAGACCCAGCGCTCGCCGGGTTCGATCGAACGCGCGAGCGGGTGGCCGGTTTCGTGAAAATGCCGGCTTGCGTGGCGATTCGGCGACGAGTCGCAACAGCCGACGTGCCCGCATGTCAGGCACAGGCGCAAATGCACCCACTGGCTGCCGGACTTCACGCATTCCTCGCAGTAGTCCTTGTCGGTGGTCAGGATGCGTGCTTCGCCGAGATGGGTGCAGGTCGTGGTCATCTTCCGCTCCGATGCCGGCGCCGGAGATCGCTCGCAGCGCGGCCGGCGCGAAGCTGCAAGCGGGGTTGGATACGCTGCATTGTGGACGGTCGTGTCGCGCGCGGACCTTAATTCTTATTAAGCATGTCACCCCTGGCGGCAGGGGGACGTACAGTCGCAAGTGCGCCCGGCGCGAGGCCCGGGCGAGATCCGACACGACGGTCACCGGGAGGCGCTCATGACTCAGCCGCAGCATGTCAAGGTAATCGGTTTGCCGAACAGCAAGGAAGCCTATGCAATCCGCGACTTCCTGAAGCGCGGCGTGATCGAGTACGAATGGTGCGAGCTGACGTCCGACACCGATTGCGCGCGCGAGCTGGGCATCGCGCCGCTGCGCGATATCCGGCTGCCGGTCGTCATCTTCCCGGACGGCTCGCGCATCTACCAGCCGACGCTGCCGGAGATCGCCGCGAAGCTCGGCTGGGTCGCCCGGCCGCGCTTCATCGAATACGACGTATCGATTTACGGCGCCGGTCCGGCCGGTCTGTCGGCGGCCGTCTACGCGGCGTCGGAAGGGCTGCGCGCCGTCGTGATCGAACGCGATGCGATCGGCGGGCAGGCGGGAACGAGTTCGCTGATCGAGAATTACATGGGGTTTCCGGACGGCATTCCGGGCGCCGAGCTGGCCGAGCGCGCGCGCCAGCAGGCGGTGAAGTTCGGCGTCGAGCTGCTGATGATGCGCGAGGGCGTGCACGCGACGTTCGTCGACGGCAAGATTCGCGTCGACCTGGCCGACGGCTCGATCCTGACCGCGCGCTCGAACATCTGCGCGACCGGGATCGAATACCGCAGTCTCGGCCTGCCCGACGAACGGAAGTTTCTCAACGCAGGCCTGTTCTACGGCGCGGGGTCGAGCGAAGCGCCGATGTGCGAAGGCAAGCACGTGTTCATCGTCGGCGGCGGCAATTCGGCGGGCCAGGCCGCGATGAACTTCGCGCGGCACGCGCGCGAAGTCACGATGATCGTCAGGGGCGCGTCGCTGGCGGCGACGCTGTCGCGCTACCTGATCGACCGGATCGAGCGCACGCCGAACGTGACGGTGCGGTACGGCTCGACCGTCGACGCGCTGCACGGCGATGGCCGGCTCGAAGCGATCGTGCTGCGTTCGGAAGACGGCGCGCGCGACGTGCTGCCGGCCACGCACCTGTTCGTCTGCATCGGCGGTGCGCCGAACACCGAATGGGCCCGGGATACGAACATCATCCGCAATCCGGGCGGCTATCTGGTGACCGGCAGCGACCTGTACGACTGCCCGGCATTCGAGCGCGTGTGGCCGCTCGAGCGCCGGCCGTACTATCTGGAAACGAGCGTGCCCGGCTCGTTCGCGGCGGGCGACGTCCGGTCGGGTTCGGTCAAGCGGGTGGCGTCGGCGGTCGGCGAAGGGGCGATGGCCGTGACGTTCGTGCACCGGTTCCTCGGCGAAGACGCGCATCGGTCGGGCGGCACCTGAGCCGCAGCGAGAAGCGGGTTGCGCGCCGTGCTTGCCCCACGGGTCAACTTGTCGTCGAAATCGGCAGCCGGAACGTCAGCACGGTGCCGCTGTCGTCGCGCGGCGCGGCGTCGAGCGTGCCGCCATGCGCTTCGACGATCGAGCGGCAGATCGCCAGGCCCATCCCCATGCCGTGCGATTTCGTCGTGAAGAACGGATCGAAGATCCGGTTCGCGATGTCGGCATCGATGCCGGCGCCGCGGTCGGCAACGGAGACGACCGCGTAATCGTCGCCGGCCTGCGACGCGATCTCGAGTTCGCGCGACGTGGCCAGTCCGTCCATCGCGTCGAGCGCGTTGGTGACCAGGTTCAGGATCACCTGCTGGATCTGCGTGCGATCCGCCATCACGCGGATGTTGCCGCAATGGAGGTCGACGCGCAGCGCGACCTGCTTCGCGTCGATTTCGGTCGCGGTGAGATGCAGCATGTCGCGAATCAGGTCGTCGATCGCGAGCGGCGCCAGCGCGGGCGGGGCCTGGCGCGCGAGCGATCGCAGCGCGCGGACGATGTCGGCGGCACGCACGCCGGACGCACGGATGTCTTCGAGGCTCGCGAGCGCTTCGCCGAGATCGGGTTGCGCGCCGCGCAGCCAGCGCATGCACGCACCGACGCTCGATACGATGCTCGTCAGCGGCTGATTGATCTCATGCGCGATCGACGCGGCCAGCTCTCCCATCACCGTCATGTGCGCGGTGCGCGCGAGCTCGGTCCGTGCGTGCCGCAGCGCGGCCTCGGTCTCGAGCCGGCGCGTGTTCTCGTCGATCAGTTCCGCGTAGAGCCGCGCGGATTCGAGCGCATTGGCCGCCTGCGGCGCGAGCACTTCCAGCATCGCGATGCGCCGCGGCGAAAACACGCCGTTGGACAAGGCATTCTCGAGATACAGCACGCCGATCAGCACACCCTGCTTCAACAGCGGCAGGCAGAACAGCGAGCGCGTCGGGTGCGCGCGCAGGCTGTCGGCGTGGTCGGGCACGCCTTCGCGCTGCGCGTTCGCGAGCACGACCGGCTTGCGGGTCCGGGCGACGGTGTTCAGGATCGACAGCGGGACATCCTGCTCGGTCGGTTCGCTGCGGGCAATATCGACGATCACGTCGCTGCCGACGGTCCGCGCGGCAGCCTCGATCGTCAGCCGGTCGTGCCGGGCGAGCAGCAGCAGGCCATAACGCGCGCCGGCATACACGATCATGTTGCGCATCAGCGTCTGGATCAGGCGCTCCAGCACGATTTCCTCGGACAGCGAATGGGCCGCGCGCATCGCCAGCGAGAAATCGAGATCTTCGCGCGCGGGCATGGGCGGGCCGCCCGGCGACGGGTCCATCACGAGGAACGGATGCTGCGCTTCCAGCGCCTGGGTCTTGCCGGCCGCGCCCCAGCGTCGGTAGCACGCATGGGCGAGCCGCAACTGATGGCGGGCGGGGCCGGCGAGCCCGAGCGACGTGGCATGATGCGCGGCCAGTTCGTGCGCGAGCGCCTGTTCGTGCACGAAACCGTGTTCCGCCGCGAGGCTGGCCGAGGCCTCGTACTGCTGCATCGCCACGATATGTTCGCCGCGTACGCGCGCGAATTCGGCATCGATCAGCGCGAGCTTGTTGCGGAACGTGGCCGGATTGCGTTTGCTCCACGCGGCGAAGCGGGCGCGTTGCGGCGCATGGTGTTCGAGCAGCCGCTCGGGCGGCGTGGCGCCGCGGTCGCTCGCGATGCCGGCCAGCACGCCGAACAGGTGGAAGTCGGACAGCATGATGTGCGCGGGAGTGGACCACGCGCTCGAAGCGGCTGCATCGAGCGCCGCACGCGCCGCGTCCGCGTCGCCGAAAATGAAGGCCGCCTGGCCGGCGAGCACGTCGGTCCAGAACTGCAGCACCGACATCGGCGTTTTCGTCGACGCACGGGCACGCCAGGTGCCGACCGGCCGGTGGCAGCCGAACTGCAGCGCGTCGACGAATTCCGACTGGGTGGAAACGAGGTCGACGATGTCGTCGTAGCGTGCACCGCGTGCGATCTGCAGCAGCGGATCGATTTCGTCGCGGATCGTCGGCAGCGCTTCGCCCATCGCGAGCAGATCGCTGACGATGTGGTTGCAGCTGTAGCACATCCAGCGCAGCTCGGCGCTCGCATTGCCCGCCGCTTTCGCATCGCGCGCGCGCTCGAGCGCGTACGACAGCGGCTGGGTCCAGACGCTCACCTGGTCGAGCGCGATCAGCGCCGCGGAGCGGTAGCGCTCGAAGCCGTGGCGATCGACCAGCGCGAGCGCGACCTTCGCGAATTCGAGGCCGTCCTCATACGCGTCGTGATGCTCGGCAATGCTGACGCCGTACCACGCGAGCCCCTGCACCGACGCGGCGGTAACGCCGTGGCGCAGTGTCAGCCGGACCATCGTCGCGAGGTGCAGCAACATCAGCCCGCCGCTCGGATAGAACATCGCGGCCTCGAGCGCGGTCAGCAGCGCCATCGCGGCTTCGACGCGCGTGTCGGTCATCACGGGCAGGTCGACGAGGTCGCGGATGGCGCGGCCATCGAGCGCATCGCGCACGGCGTCGCAGGCCGCCGCGAGATCGGCCTCGGCCGGCTCGGCCGGCAGTTCCACGCCGAGCAGCGCCAGCCCGGCCAGCGCGACGTCGACGGCCTGCCGGTAGTGCGACTCCACCGTGAGCTGTGCGGCCTTCAGCCGGTGGGCCTCGGCGCGATCGGCCGGCGTGCGCGTCCGCGCCATGAGCTCGTCGATCGCGTCGGATGCTTGCGCGGTTTCGCCGGTCGCGAGCAGCAGGCCGCTGCGCAGGATGCCGATCCGGCTCGCGAGATCGTAGTGTTGCGACCATGCGTGGGGGCCGAGCAGCGCTTGCGCGGTCGCGAGAAACGACAACGCGCGATCGCGCGCGGCGACGATCGCCGCGGCCTCGGCCGCCGCGGCCAGCGCATCCGCGAATTCGAGTGCGAGCGCGCCGTCGAGCGGCGCGGTTTTCGCCTGCTCGATCTGGGCGGCGAGTTCCAGCAGGGATTCGGTCGATCGCGCGTCCGCGCGCGCGAGCATCGCGGCGGCGATCCGCGCGTGGCGCAGCGCGCGCTCCGCCGGCCCGGTGACCGCGTAGACGGCCTCGAGGATGCGGTCGTGAACGAAGCGCCAGCGGTTTCCTGAGAGCGACACGAGGCCCGCCTGGCGCGCGGGGTCGAGCCAGAAGCGGAGTTCGGCCCAGGTCTTGCCGGCGGCGGCGCACAACAGCGCGTCGTCGGCATCGCTGCCGACACAGGCCAGCAGCGACAGCAGCGTTCTCGATTCATGCGGCAGCCGCTGCATCCGGATCTCGAGCAGGCTCACGACATTCTCGGTCGGGCGGCGCGCGTCGATGCCGGCCGCATCCCATTGCCACGTTTGTCGCGCCGGGTCATAGCCGAGGAGCCGCTCGTCGATCAGCGTGCGCAGCAACTGCTGGATATGGAACGGGTTGCCGCCGGTCCTGCGGTGCACGATGTCGCCGAGCCCGGACAGCCGGTCCGGCGGCTCCCCGAGCATGCCGGCCAGCATGCGCGTCACGTCGGGTGCGGCGAGCGGCGCCAGCGTCAGGGTCGACAGACGGGTGGGGTCGAGCTGCCGCAGGAAGCGGCGGAATGCCGGCGGGTGGTCGTGCTGCGGCCCGCTTCGATAACCGGCAACGACGCAGATATTGGCCGGTGGATCGGCCGCGATCGACGCGAGCAACGCGAGTGTCGCGTCGTCGGCCCACTGGATGTCGTCCAGCGCGATGACGAGCGGTTCGGCCGGCGTCGCGAACGCACGGAACGCATTCACGACGATCTGGCATAGATGAAATTCCGGAATCGCATCGGTATGGTCGAACGCGACGGGCTCGACATCGAGCAGCCACGCGATCTCCGGGAAGATGCCGGACAGCAGGTTGGCCTGACGGCCCACGCAGTCGCGCAGCCGCGCGGCGATCGCCGCGATTTCGTCGTCGCGCCTGGCCAGCGCGCTGCCGAACAGCGTGCGCAACGCCTGCAGCACGGGCGCGTAGGGCCGTGCGGGCTGGAACTGATCGATCTTGGCCGACGTGCACCAGGCCGTGCGCGACGCCGCTCGCGCATCGCGCATGAAGTGCTCGGCCAGCGCGGTCTTGCCGACGCCGGCCGGCCCGTCGATCAGCACGATGGCCGCCTCGCCGGTTTGCGATACGGCCGCCAGCACCTCCTCGAGCCGGCGGGATTCGGCTTCGCGGCCCACCAGCAGGTCGGGCGCGTGCAACCCGGCGAGCGGATCGCGGCCGCCGAGCGCGAATGGCTCGACGCGGCCTGCCGCCAGCCAGTCGCGCCGGATCCGTTCGAGATCGTGCTGCACCGCTTCGCAGGACGGGTAGCGATCGGCGGGCTCCTTGGCGATCAGTTTCAGGATCAGGTCGTTCAGGATGGCAGGCAGGTCGTCGCGAAAGGCCGTGGCCGGCGCCGGCTGCATTGCCACGTGCGCGTGGACCCATTCGGGCGTCGACGTGGCCTTGTAGGGCATCGCGCCCGTCAGCAGGCGGAACAGCGTGATGCCGAACGCGTACAGGTCGGCGCGCTCGTCGACGCATGCGCCTTCCGATACTTCGGGCGCCGCGTACGCGGCGAATTCCGTGCGCATCGTGCCCGCCGCGGCGCGTTCCGTCCGACGGTTCCACGCATGGGCGAACGAGCGGAGCATGACCGTACCGTCCGGCGCGATGGCGAAACTGGCCGGTTGCAGATCGCCATGCAGCCAGCCGCGCCGATGAAGCTCCCCGAGCGTGCGCGTGGCCTGGATCGCGGCGTCGAGAAAGGCGCCGAGCGGCAGCCGTCCGTCCGCCAGCGTGTCGAACCCTCGCACGTCCGGGCGAGGATAGACGAGCACCGGGCCGTCCGCGGCGCGGATCAGCGCAACCGGCATGAGCGCCCACGCCGGTTCCAGCGCTTCGTTCAATGCGTATTCGTGTTCGAACTGCCGGCAGCGCTGGTCGGATTCCCACCCGGTCTGGCATGCGGACCACACGCGCCCCGTCATGGTGTCGGTCAGGTCGAACCACAGCACGTCGCCCGAGCGGACCGCATTCGATACGCGGGCGCGCGCCAGCCAGTCGGCATTCATTCGCTTCGTGTCGTCGGGGGCGTGCAAGGGTTGGTTCACGGTCGGGGCAGGCTGGGTGGAGCAGGGCGAAAACGGTTCGTAAAACGGGGCCGGCCGGGCTGGGTTGCGCAGGCTCGGGCGGCGGCTCGTGCATTGTCCGCCAGCCTGCGGGAATTTGCAGTACCCCCTTCAGCCCCCGGCGACCGGGCCGGCCGGCGCCGGACTAAACCTATGGATAGTGGTCGGCGCGCCTGTCGCGCCCTACGATGCGTTCAAGCCTCCCGGCATGCATCGATGCGGCCGGACGGGCGGAACAGAGGGCGTCGCCTCGCGAGGCGGCGCAAGGTGAGGAGCAGCATAAGCGAGTGCGGATCATGTACACGTTCGGGCGGGTGACGGTTTCCCTTGAATGCCGCGAAGTCTGCGTCGACGGGCAGCCCCGGTATATCGGCGCCCGGGCATTCGAGATTCTCGAGCTGCTGGTGAAGGCGGCCGGCAGGCTCGTGTCGAAGGACGAGATCATGCAGGCCGTGTGGCCTGACACGATCGTGGTCGAGAACAACATCCAGGTGCACATCTCGACGCTGCGCAAGCTGTTCGGCGGCAAGCACGGCTGGATACGGACCGAATCGGGCCGCGGTTATCGTCTCGCTCCGCCGGTCGACCCGGACCACGCCGACCGCCTGCCGGCCGGGTTCGAGCCGGCTGGCGGCGTCCGCGCGGGCGCGGTGCCGCGCAAATGTCCGCTGATCGGCCGGGAGCAGGAGGCGGCCGAACTGCACGCGCTGCTCGAGCGCGAGGCGCTCGTCACGCTGGTCGGCCCCGGCGGCGTCGGCAAGACGCATCTCGCGCTGGAGGTCGCCACGACCTGGGCGGCGGTGCGCGGCATCGAGATGGTCCGGATCGATCTGGCCGGCTGGCAAGGCGACGCGACGCTGGAATCGGCGGTGCTGGACGCGCTCGACCTGCCCGGCGGCCCTGCCGCCGAACCTGCCGATGTCGTGCGCGCGATCGGCGAGCAGCGCGTGATGCTGGTGCTCGACAATGCCGAGCAGCACGTCGACGATCTGGCGGACCTCTGCGAAGCGATCGCGGACGCGAATGCCGGCGCGACACTCGTCGTGACGAGCCGCGAACCCTTGCGTGTCGCCGGCGAACGCGTTTATCGCGTCGGCCCGCTGCCGGTGCCGCCGGCCGGCGCGAACGACGGCGAGATCGTCGCGAGCGGTGCCGTCCGCATGTTTCTGGCGCGGGCTCGCGCGATGGGCACCGACATTCCGGCGGACACGAACACGCTGAACGCGATCGCGACCATCTGCCGCCGCCTGAGCGGCCTGCCGCTCGCGCTCGAACTCGGCGCGGCCCGGGTCGCGTCGCTCGGCATCCAGGGGCTGGCGGCCGATCTCGACAAGTCCGTCCTGTCGCTGTCCGGCGGCCTGCGCACCGCGCATCCCCGCCAGCAGACCCTCAGGGCCACCATCGACTGGAGCTACCGGCTGCTCGACGACACGGAGCGCACCGTGCTGTGCCGCCTCGCGGTGTTTCCGGATGCATTCCGGCTCGACGCGGCCTGCGCGCTTGCCGCGTGCGACGAACTGGGTGCCGAAGAGGTGCTCGACTGCCTGGTCGGCCTTGCGTCGAAATCGCTGCTGGTCGTTCATTCGGTCGGACTCTCGAAGCGTTACTCGTTCCTCGAGGTCGTGCGCGCGTATGCGCTCGAGAAACTGGCGGAGTCGGGCGAAGCCGGGCGCCTCCATGCCCGGTGTGCGTCCTTTGCTACCGAAGCGCAGCCGGCACCGGCCGCGCCCGCCCAACCGGTGCTGGCCGCGGGGCCGTGGGCCTGAAACACCGGTTGCGCGGGCGTTGCACGAAGCAGCGATGCCCGTCGGCGCAGCGCAAGCCGGGTCGCGATGTTCTGGATTGACAAAATTCTCGGGTTCTCATTTCATGGCCATTGTGTGCATCATCGATGACGATGCGTCGGTCCGTAAGAGTCTTGCCAGCTTGCTGAAATCGGCCGGGCATACCGCATTGCCGTTCGCGTCGGGCGAGGAATTCCTCGCGGCCGGCCCGCTGGACGGCGCGGCTTGCGTGCTGGTCGATCTGAAGATGAAGGGTATGAGCGGTCTCGACGTTCAGCGCCTGCTGGCTCAGCGCAACGCGACGATTCCGGTCATCGTCATGTCGGCGCACGGCGACGGCGAGTCGGTGCGCCGCGCGCTCGAGCAAGGCGCGGTCGCGTTCCTGCGCAAGCCGTTTCCATCCGACGATATGCTCGATCTGATCGATCAGATCGCATCCGGCGCGCCGCCCGCGTGAGCGGCGGCCCGTCGATCGGCCGCGCCGTGTGAGGCGTGGCGGTTCCGCTCGGCTTTTTCTTAGTTTATCATTCGATAATGAAGCGGATGCGTACACAGGGAATGCAATGGCGAGCACGCCGGGAATGACGTCGACCGGTAACCGGGGCGCGGGCGATCCCGCGCCGATCGTCTATGTGGTCGACGACGACGAAACGCTGCGGCGCGCGTTGAGCGCACTGTTGCGCTCGGCGGGGTTTCGCGTCGAGACGTTCGCGTCGTCGCGGGCGTTTCTCGCGTTCGAGCGGCCCGACGTGCCGTGCTGCCTGATCCTCGACGTGCGTCTTGTCGACGAGAGCGGGCTGGCCCTTCAGGAGGAAGCGGTGCGTGCGGGCCTGAACGTGCCGATCCTGTTCATGACCGGTTACGGCGACGTGGCCACGACGGTCAAGGCGATGAAGGGCGGCGCGCTCGACTTCCTGACGAAGCCGTTCGACGACGAAGCGATGCTCGATGCCGTCGGCCGCGCACTGGCCCGCGACGGCGAGCGCCGCGCGCGCGAGCGCGTGCTGGACGCGGTGCGCCAGGCCTACGCGTCGTTGACGCCGCGCGAACGCGAAGTGATGAGCCAGGTGGTCGCGGGCCTGATGAACAAGCAGATCGCGGCGAATCTAGGCCTGCAGGAAATCACGGTGAAGGTGCACCGGGCCCAGGTGATGAAGAAGATGCAGGTCCGCACGCTGCCGGATCTCGTGCGGCAAGCCGAAGCGCTGGGCGTGCGCCCGGCCGGCGCACGCGACTGAGCGAGCGTGCCGGGTTGTTCGACGTAACGGCGCCGGCTGCGGCTTCGGCGCGATATCGCGGGCTCGCGTAAACGCCCAGCGGGATGCGCCCGACGCGCCGTTTTCAGGCGATCCATGACAGGTCTCGCTTCGGTGGATTCTGGCACGACCAGTCCATACGACACTCCGGCACCGGGCAACGCAAAAAACGTTAGGTAAGCTCACGATAGATATGAAGATACGCGAGGCCGTTCGAGCGGAAACGGACGGCGCGTTTTTTCAGAATCGATCAGCGTGTTTCGCGTCGCTCGCCGGTGTCGACGCAGGCGGCGTCCACCCGCCGCCCAGCGCACGCACGAGATTGACCGTCGCGATCGCGAGTGCCTGGCGGCTATGAATCAGCTGGCGTCGCGCATTCAGCGCGTCCCGGTCCGCGTCGATGACCTCGAGATAACTGACGTAGCCGTGCCCGTAACGGCTCAGCGACAACCGCGCCGCCGCTTCGGTGGCGCGCGCCGCGCTGTCGTAGCGCACGATCCGCTCTTTCTGCGCGGCGATGTCGTTGAGTGCGTCCTGAACCTCGCGCAGCGCGCCCAGCGCGGTCGCGCGATAGTTCGCGTCGGCGAGTTCCGCGCCTGCCTTCGCGGCGGCCACCGCGGCCTCGCGCTTGCCGCCGTCGAACACCGTTTCGGCCACGCTCGCGCCGAGGCCCCACAGCGAACTGTTGCGGTCGAGAAACGTGCCGAGGTCGCGGCTGGCGAACCCGCCCTGGGCGGTCAGCGTCAAGGTCGGAAGCCACGCGGTGCGGGCGACGCCGATTTCGAGCGATGCCGCGTCGACGCGGCGCGCCGCCGCATAGACGTCCGGCCGTTGCGCGAGCAGCGCGGACGGCAGGCCGGGCGGCACCGCCGGCACGCGCATGGCGGACGCGGTCGGCGCGACCGAGAATGCGGTCGGCGAGACGCCGGTCAGCACGGCGAGCGCGTCGACGAGGTTTTCGCGCAGCCGCCGGCTGTCCGCGAGATCGGCGCGAGCCGTGTCGAGATCGGCCGCCGCGCGCAGCGCATCGAGATCGCTTGCCGCGCCGGCCCGCACGCGTGCGGCGATCACGTCGAGTGCGGTGCGTCGCAGTTCGATCGCGCGGGCGAGCGTCGCGAGATCCTGCTCGACGAAATGGAGCGTTAGATAGTCGCTTGCAACGTCGGTCGCGACGCGCAGGCGAACGGCCGCGCGATCCGCGTCTGCCTGCAGCACGTTCTGCCGGCCGATCTCCGCATTGCCGCGCAGGCGCCCCCACAGATCGACTTCATAGCCGGCGTTGAACGGCACCGACCAGTTGTGCATCGTGCGTTTCGGCAACGCGTTGTCGACCGTGCCGGATACGCGCGAGCGGCTGAACGACGGATCGACGCCGACGGTCGGCGCCAGCGCGGCTTCGCGCACGCCGAGCAGCGCCTGCGCCTGGTCGACGCGCGCCGCGGCGGCGCGGATGTCGTGGTTGCCGGCGAGCGCGGCATCGACGAGCGCGACGAGCGGCGGATCGCCGAACGATGTGGGCCATTCGACGAGCGACGGTGCGGGTTCGTCGGGCGCATCAGCATGACGGAACCGGTCGGCTCCGACCGCGACGGGGGCGAGCGGCTGCGGCGCGATCGTGCACGCGCTCAGCAGGCCGGCGGCGAGCAGGGCGGCGATGCGGGTCATGGCTGCGTGCGGCCGCGTTGCAGCGAGACGACGACCGACAGGCCGGGCCGAATGCGCGGTTCGGCCGAGGCCGGGCCGTCCAGCAGGATCTTGACCGGCACCCGCTGCGTCACTTTCGTGAAATTGCCGGTCGCGTTGTCGGGCGGCAACAGCGAGAATTGCCCGCCCGTCGCGGGCGACAGGCTGTCGACGTGCCCGCTGAAGGTCCGGTCCGGCAGCGCGTCGAAGCGCAACTGCACGACGTCGCCGGCGCGAACGTGCCGGAGCTGGGTTTCGCGGAAGTTCGCGACCACCCACGGGTGCGGTTCGACGAGCGTGAGCAGCGCCTGGCCGGGCGCGACATGCTCGCCGGTCTCGACGGTCTTCTTGCCGACGTAGCCGTCCGACGGCGCCACGACGGTCGTGTACTGGCGCTGAAGCTCCGCATCGCGCAGCTCGGCGTCGTTCTGGTTCGACACGGCATCGGCGGCCTGCTGCGCGGCCTGCGCGCTGCGCCGCTGCGCTTCGGCCGCCTCGATGCGTGCGCGGGCGGACTTGCGCGCCGCGTTGGCGGCATCGAATTCCTGCTGCGACAGCCCGCGCGGGGTTTCGCGGGTCAGTTCGCGTGCCCGTGCGTAGTCGAGCTCGGCCTTCTCGGCGTCGGCATGCGCCGACACGAGCGTCGCTTCCGCTTGCTCGACCAGCGCCTTCGCGCGGCTCGCATCGGAGCGCGCCTGCGCGACGCGGGCCCGCTGCAGCGCGACGCGCACGTCGAAATCGCGCGGGTCGAGCCGCACGAGCGGGTCGCCCGCGTGCACGAACTGGTTGTCGTTCACCAGCACGCGCTCGACCGTGCCGGCCACGCGCGGCGAGATCACGTGCAGGTGGCCCGTCACGTACGCGTCGTCGGTGCCGCGATCATGCGCGTCGAATTCATAGACCAGCAGCGCGACGAGCAACAGCGCGCATCCGGCGATCGATACGATCGGCCATTTGCGCGAGCGCGCGGCGGAAGTGGGCGGCGTGTCCGGCGAGTTCGTGCTCACGATCGGGATACTCCATCGAAAAAACAGGGTTTGTCGCATCGCGCTATGCTTGCGCGAGCTTTTTGTGCGGGAGCCGCTCGACGATGAACACCACGTTCGCCCCCGGTGGCGCGACACCGGGGCCGGCCGCAGCGCCGGCCTCCGACATACCGACGTTTCGTTCGATCGCCGCGATCGCGGCCGTGCTGCTCGGCGCGATCATCGCGACCTTGACGTCGCGCATCACGTCGCTCGGGCTCGCCGACATACGCGGTGCGCTCGGCGTCGGGTTCGACGAGGGCGCATGGATCAACACCGCATTCATCGCGTCGCAGATGTTCGTCGGGCCGCTCGCGATCGCGGCGGCCTTCGTGTTCGGCACGCGTCGCGTGCTGCTGGCGGGCGCCGCGGTATTTCTGGTCGTCGAAAGCGTGCTGCCGCTGTGCACGAACTTCGGCACGTTCATCGTGTTCCAGAGCCTGGCCGGTTTCGCGTCCGGCGTGTTCGTGCCGCTGACCGTCGGGTTCGTCGTCCGCACGCTGCCGCCGCGGCTGATTCCGTTCGGCATCGCCGCGTATGCGATGAACCTCGAGATGTCGCTCAACCTGTCGGCGACGCTCGAAGGGTGGTACAGCGAACACCTGAGCTGGCGCTGGCTGTTCTGGCAGAACGCATTGCTGACCGTGCCGTTCATCGTCTGCCTGATGCTGTCGCTGTCCACCGAGCCGATCAAGCGCATCGCGTCCGGTATCGATACACGCGGCATGCTGCTCGGCGCCGGCGGGTTCGCGTGCCTGTGCATCGCGCTCGATCAGGGCGAGCGGCTGTTCTGGTTCCAGTCGCCGCTGATCGTCGCGCTGCTGTGCATCGGCATCGTGATGGTGGCCGCGTTCCTGATCCACGAACTGACGTCGCGACGGGCCGGGCTCGATCTCGGCTACCTCGCGCTGCCCAACGTCGCGCTGCTGATCCTGCTCGTCGGCCTCGTGCGCTTTACCGTGCTCAACACGAGCTTCATTCCGTCGGCGTTTCTCGCGAGCACCTACGGGCTCCGCCCGCTGCAGATCGGCGATACGCTGCGCTGGATCGCGATGCCGCAGCTGCTGTTCGCGCCGTGCGTGGCGTGGCTGCTGCAACGCGTCGATCCACGCCGGCTGATCGTGGCCGGCTTCGCGATGGTGGCGGTCGCGTTCGCGCTCGGCGCGCGCCTCACGCCCGTCTGGGCCGAACCCGACTTCATCCCGTCGCAGCTGCTGCAGGCGTTGGGTCAGACGATGGCGCTCACGTCGGTCGTGTTCTTTTTCGGCAAGCACGCGACGGCCGAGCATGTACTGACGTTCGGCGCCGTCGTGCAGACGACGCGCCTGCTGAGCGGGCAGCTCGGCACGACGTCGATTGCGGTGGTCCAGCGCATCATGGAGGCTACCCATTCGAATCTCGTCGGTCTGCATGTCACGCTGTCGGATCCGCAAACGCTGGAGCGCCTGCGGGCCGGCGCGGCGTCGCTCGTATCGCACGGCGCGACCTTTGCGACCGGCGACCAGGCGGCTTATGCGCTGCTCGACCGTGCGGTCCGCATCCAGGCGACCACGCTCGCGCTGGCCGACAATTTTCGTGTCGCGACGGCTTTCGCGGTCGCGGGGGTGTTGATCGGCTTGCTGCTCAGGCCGGCGCGTGCGCCGTGAGTGCCCGACGCCGGATCGGCGGATATGCCGCATCGACGATGCTGGCGATCGCGCCCGCCGCAACGCAATGGCGGCGACCTGAAAAATCCTGAAACGTGCTGAAGGGCGCGCCGGCCTGAAGGCCTTCAGGCCGGGCGCGCCGTGCCGCAATGCTTACGCCTTCAGGAACGCGAGCAGTTCGGCATTGATCCGGTCGGCGTTGACGACGCACATCCCGTGCGCGCCGCCGGGGATCACCTTGAGTTGCGCGTGCTTCACGATCTTCGCGGACAGGCGGGCTGAATCGTCGATCGGCACGATCTGGTCGTCGTCGCCGTGCAGGATCAGCGTCGGGACGTCGATCTTCTTCAGGTCCTCGGTGTAGTCGACCTCGGAGAACTCCTTGACGCACAGATACTGGCCATAGACGCCGCCCATCATGCCCTGCGCCCAGAACGCGTCGATCGTGCCCTGCGACACCTTCGCATCCGGACGGTTGAAGCCGAAGAACGGCACGGCGAGATCCTTGTAGAACTGCGAACGGTTCTCGGCGACGTTCTTGCGGATCCCGTCGAATACGTCCATCGGCAGGCCGCCGGGATTGGACGCCGATTTCACCATCTGCGGCGGCACGGCGCCGATCAGCACGGCCTTCGACACGCGCTTCGTGCCGTGGCGCCCGATGTAGTGCGCGACTTCGCCGCCGCCGGTGGAATGGCCGACGAGCGTGGCTTCGCGCAGGTCGAGCGCATCCATCAGCGCCGCCAGATCGTCGGCATACGTGTCCATGTCGTTGCCGTGCGACGGCTGGCTCGAGCGGCCGTGACCGCGGCGATCGTGCGCGATCACGCGATAGCCGTGCTGCACCAGGAACAGCATCTGCGGGTCCCACGCGTCAGCGCACAGCGGCCAGCCGTGCGAGAAGACGACCGGGCGGCCGCTGCCCCAGTCCTTGAAGTAAATCTGCGTACCGTCTTTGGTGGTGATCGTGTTCATCGGATGAGCTCCTTGATGGGCGGAAGCGGCGTGTTTGGGGGCGGCAGCGGCGGCGGCCGCCGGCAGCGCGGCGGCTGCAACGGCGGTCGCGCCGGCAAGCAGCATGTCTCGGCGACGCGCCGAGGGAACGGCGTCGATGTCTGCTGGACGCATTGGGACTCCTTGAACGTGCGGTGGAACGATGCCGCGTTGGATGGATGGTTCGGACCTGCCCGCATGCGGCAATCGCGCCGGCAGCCGGCGTGCGTTCGCGGTCGCGGGCCGGCAGGCGCGCGAAGGCTGCGAACCAACGCCGACAGGAGCCTATCGCGGGGTCATGCAACCTGTACTGAAATCGCGCTGAATTTTCATGAAGGCGGTCGCGGCGCAGGTCGCGCGAACGCACCGGCCAGAAAAATTAAGCCCGGAATCAAGACTCTTCAGCGGCGGCTCGTTATTGTCAGCATCAGGTCATCCCGTCGCGGGTCTTGCCAGTTCGTGCCGGCGGATGACGACCGCAATGCGGGCGGGTGCGAACCATCCGCGCCCCGTTGCCACTTGCCTGGGTACGCCGCCATGGACGAATTCAATCGCTGGGAGCACGTGATGACGCTGCTCGACCCGTCGCCGGCCGCGAGCCGCTGTGCGCCGTCGCATCTTCGCGACCCGGACGCCGCGCGCCGCCGCCATCGCGACGATGCGTGGCCCGCGTCGAGCGGCGGCGTGCGCCGCCGTTGCGCGATCGTCGCCGCCGAGCGGCAGACCGATTCGTCGGTGCTGATATCGTGGAGCGATCCGACGCGCTGCCGCTACGACGAGCAGCGCTGGATCAGCGCGAAGTCCCGCGCCCTCGGCCGCTGCGCGCTGACCGGCATCACGATTCATACCGGCGATGCGATCTACAAGCCGCAATGGCGCGGAGCGAAGCGCCCCGCGAACTACCGCGAGGTGATCCTCGCGTCCGAACTGGAACGGTTCATCGTCAGGCTGTCCCGTTCATGACACGGGACGGTGCGCGCAGTCCGTCGGCCATCGCTGGCGGCCGCTGCATTTTCACCGCTAAGGAATCTTCATGAGCACGTTCACGACACGCGACGGCGTTTCGATCCACTACAAGGACTGGGGTGCAGGGCGCCCGGTCGTGTTCATTCACGGCTGGCCGCTGAATGCGGACATGTGGGACGTCCAGATGCATCATCTCGCATCGCACGGTTTTCGCTGCATCGCCTACGACCGGCGCGGCTTCGGCCGATCCGGCCAGCCGTGGACGGGGTACGACTACGACACGCTGGCGGACGATCTCGCGACGCTGATCGAGACGCTCGCGCTGCGCGACGTGACGCTCGTCGGCTTTTCGATGGGCGGCGGCGAAGTGGCCCGCTACATCGGCCGGCACGGCACGCGACACATCGCGAAGGCCGTGCTGATGGGGTCGGTGACGCCGCTGGTCGCGCGACGCGACGACCATCCGGACGGCGTCGACGTGGCCGTGTTCGACGGTATTCGCGCGGGCATCGTGGCCGACCGCGCGGCATTCTTCGAGCAATTCTGGCCGCTGTTCACCGGTTCGAACCGGGCCGCTTCGACGATCTCGCGCGCCGCGCTCGACTGGACCTCGTTCATGGCGCTGCAGGCCGGATTGAAGGGCACGCTCGATTGCGTCGGCGCGTTCTCCGAAACCGATTTCAGGGCGGATCTCGACAAGTTCGACGTGCCGACGCTCGTGATTCACGGCGACGACGACCAGACGGTGCCGCTCGCGCTCACGGGCGCCGCCACGGCGAAGCGCGTGCCGCACGCGACGCTGAGCGTCTACGAGGGCGGGCCGCACGCGCTGTATCTGACGCATGCGCAACGATTGAACGACGAACTGCTGGCGTTCGCCCGCGCATGACACGGCCGCGGCCATGACGTGGCGGAGCGGGCCTGGCCGACCGGACGGCTCACTCCGTCCATTTCGACCCGAGCACCAGGCCGCAGAAATTCGTACGACGATAGTCCGGGTCGCAACGCTCGAGCACGTCGGCGCCGACGTTGCCGAACGCAGTGGCAGGGCGATGCGCGGTGCCCGCGGCGAGCGCCTCGAGGAACAGCTCCTTGAAACCCGGGCCGCGCGGCCACGCGTTCAGGATCTCGTCGCGTTCGGATCGGCACACGTCGTCGAAATGACGCGCAAAGAGATCCGTCTCGATACCCGCGCCGAGCAACGCCGTCAACGGCGTCATGTACGGGTGAATGCCGAAGCTCGTGTGCAGCGCGATCGCACGCCAGACCTCCTCCGCATCGTCGGCGGCGACGCCGTATCCGCCGAGGAACGCGTGTGCGGCATTCGCGCCGTCGATTTCGAAGCGCCGGCGCGAATGCCGGTAGCGCTCCGTCAGCCCGAAGTGATGGAACAGTGCGGCGACGTACAGCAGCTCGGCGTCGAACGCGATGCCGCGACGCAGGCCGATGATCGACGCAAACGCGAACACGCGCATCGCGTGCCGGAACAGGAGTTCCGGTGCGCCGGCGCGCACGGTCGCGGCGGCCTCCCGTGCGATCGGGCCGTCGGGAATCCGGATGCCGGCGATACGGTTGCCCATGGTCGTGTTCCTCGCGGCGTGACGGCGGTCGCTCGACGCTGGCGCCATCGAACCATCGTCGCGCGCCGCGCCGCTGAATGTCCTGAGCGGCGCCTGAATCGTTCTGAACGGAAAATCCGACCGGTTCTCACGCCCGGAATCGATTTTGCTGCGCTTCGCACGTCGCTTTTACCAGGTTTTTTTCGCAAGTCATGCGAACTGCGATTTCAATTAACGGGATCACGAAATTGATTTCGGCATATCGGCCGTTTTATCCTGCGAAACTGGTTCACGGGTGAACGACTGTTTCACACATTGAAAATGCAGGACGCCGTGATGCGTCGCGCCGGGCGGGACACGGCGCATGCCGGGGCGTCGCGGCGATCGTGGTTCTCGTCGATTCAAAAATTTTGCTCTTCCTGTTCTGATAATTTGAATCATTTCGCGACGCAAATGCCGTAGCATGGCGTCGAACCGGTGTCATTTCTGACAGGGCATCAATGAAAGAAATCGATTAAGAATTCCCATGATCAGGATTGGAACGCTTCACGTTTTTCTCGACAGGCGTGAAATTCGCTCGAACGGCAAACTGCTGCGCATCGGCAGCCGTGCATTCGAAATTCTCGAACTCCTGATTCGGGCGAACGGCGCATTGGTGTCGAAAGACGAGATCATGCAGCGCGTGTGGCCGCACACGATCGTGGAGGAAAACAACCTGCAGGTGCATATCGCCGCGCTGCGCAAGGCGCTGGCCGGCGACCGGAACCTGATCGTCACGGTGCCGGGGCGCGGCTATCGGCTGGTCGGCGCCCAGGCCGAAGGCGTGGCGGCCGTGCGTCCCGCGGCGTCGCGGCTGACCGCCGCGCCGACCGCGCTCATCGGCCGCGAGCAGACCGTCGCCGACGTCCTCGCGGCGCTCGACACCGCGCGCGTCGTGACGCTGGTCGGGGCAGGCGGCATCGGTAAGACGCGGGTCGCGCTCGAAGCGGCCATGCGGGCCGAGGCGAGCTTTCCGGATGGTGCCGCGTTCGTGTCGCTGGCCACGGTTGCGTGTCCGCAATTCGTGCCCGCCGCGCTGGCCGGTGCGTTCGGCATCGTGCAGCCGGCCGGGTCGCTGACGCTCGAAGCGGTGCTGGCCAGCGTGGCGAACCGCCGGATGCTGCTGGTGCTCGACAATTGCGAACATCTGCTCGACGCCGCCGCGCAGATCGCGACTGCATTGACCGAGTCGGACACCGGATTGTGCGTCCTCGCGACCAGCCGCGAGGCGCTGCGTATCCAGGGCGAGCGGCTGTGTCCGGTTCCGCCGCTCGATGTGCCCGGCGAAGGCGCCGACGATGCCGAGATCCTGCGCGCAAGCGCGGTGCAACTGTTCTCGGCGCGCGTGTGCGCCTCCGATCCCCGCTTTCCGCTCGACGGACGCAGTGTGTCGCTGATGGCGTCGGTGTGCCGGCGTCTCGACGGTCTCCCGCTCGCGATCGAACTGGCAGCGGCGCGAGCGGCCGTGCTCGGCATCGATATGCTGGCCGCGCATCTCGACGATCATTTCAGGTTGCTGACCGGCGGTTTTCGGACGGCCTTGCCGCGTCATCAGACGCTGCAGGCGATGTACGACTGGAGCTACCGCCTGCTCGGGGACGCGGAGCGCCTGTTGTTGCGGTGGCTCGGCGTGTTCCGCGACAGCTTCTCGATCGACGCGGTGCGGGAGATCGTCGGCCCGAAGGGGCTGGCCGATGCGGACCTGCTCGACACGATCGCCGGCCTCGTGTCGAAGTCGCTGCTGAGCCTCGAGAGCGCGCACGGCGCGCCGCGCTACCGGCTGCTGACCACGACGCGCGCGTATGCGCTGCAGCAGCTCGCGAACAACGGCGAATGCGCGGCCGCGGCACTCGCGCATGCGAACTACTTCCATCGGTTGTTCAGGCTTGCGCCCGGTGGCGACGACGGGCCGCGGGCCGAATCGCGGCTCGACGTGATCCGGCGCGAACTCGGCAATCTGCGCGCGGCGCTCGACTGGGCGTTTTCGCCGAACGGCGATGCGGAGGTCGGCATCGCGCTGGCGGCTGTCGCGGTCCCGTGCCTGTTCGACCTGTCGCTGGTGGACGAATGTCGCGAACGGGCGCGCGCGGCGCTCGATGCCATGCGGAATATGGACGAGACCCGGGCGCGCGAGGATGCGCGCGTGCGCCTGCTGGCCGCCTATGCCGCCGCGCTCGCCCATACGTCGGGGGCGACGCAGGTCGTGCACGACGCCTGGTCCGAACTGCACGCGCTCGGGGTCGACGCGGACGAGGCCGGGTTGCCGGCGCGCGAACCGTAACGGCGCGCGCCGCTGCCGAATTCAGAACGTTTCAGCCTGAACTCAGGACTTGGCCGGCCGGTGCGTCTACATTGCATGCATGGAGATCGTCGGCGATTCGCGGGCGGGCAGCAGACCGGCTCGCACCGCCGCTTGTCGATATCCCGACGCCACTGAATGCCAGCGTGGGGCGGCGTCGGCACGTGTCGTGCCGCGGCGACTTCGCGCGTCATCGAACGACTACCGCATGAAACCTGTCCCGTCCGACCTTTCACGCCACGATTCGCTGCCGGCGGCCGCTCGCCGGATCGGGTAGCGCGAGCCATGCGGTCGCACGGGTTCCCCGCCAATCGCAACGCGCGCACGCGGCCCATTCCAGCATGCTGAACCTGTCCGTCACGGTCGCCTACGGCGCGCCGATCGTCGTTGCCGACCTCGTTGCGTGGCGGTTGCTCGGGCCTGGCCGTTCGACGGCGAAAGCGGTCTGGCGCTGCGCGTCGTTCGCCGCGCTGACCTATGTGTTGTTCGCCACCGGCGTGAGCCCGCTCGCGGTGCCACCGTCGCCCGACCGGTTCGACCGGCTTGCGATCCAGGCGATCGGCGTCGCATGGTGGCTGCAGTGCGCGCTGGTGTTCAGCCTGATGCTCGACCATTTGCTGCTGCCGCGCGCGTGGCGCAACCAGCGGCTGTTTCACGACATCGCCGCGGGCGCCGTGTTCGGTGCGGCCGCGGTAGCTGCGCTGGGCTACGTACTGGGCCTGCCGCTGAGCGGCCTGGTCGCGACCTCGGGCGCCGTGGCCGTGATCCTCGGCCTGGCCGTCCAGAACACGCTGAACGATGTGTTCTCGGGCCTCGTGCTGAATACCACCCAGCCGTTTCGCCTGGGCGATACGGTGGCCATCGGCGAACTGGAAGGGCGGATAGTCGAAAGCAACTGGCGCGCGACAAAGATGATCAACAGCCTCGGCAACCTGGTCGTCGTGCCGAACAGCACGGCGGCGAAGGCGACGATCGTCAACCTGAGCGAACCCGCGAGCGTGCACGGCGTGACATTGACGATCGAGATCGATCCGGCAGTTAGGCCGGCCGTCGTCGTCGATGCGCTCGACCGCGCTGCCGCCAGTTCGCTGGACGTGCTGGCCAGTCCCGCGCCGATCTCGGTCGTCAAGGCCTTCAGGACCAATTCCGTCGAATACGAACTCGTCTGCTACGTCGACGCGCTGCAAAAAAAGGTGGCGGTGCGTAACCGGCTCTACGATCTGGCCCACCGGCATCTCGCCGCCGCGGACATCGCGCTGCGCCCGCTCGGCGGGACGGCCGCGGCGCACCGGCCGGCTTCGAGCGGTCAACGGCTGCTGCGCGCGGTCGAACTCTTCAGGCAACTCGACGACGAGGATCTGGCGGTGCTGGCCGATGCGCTGGCGTCGCGCATCTTCCACAAAGGGGACGTGATCTACGCGTCGAATTCCGATACGCGTCTGCTGACGATCGTCGGGTCCGGTGTCGCGTCGGTGTTCGTGCCGGGCGCGACCGGCGACATCGAGGTCAGGCGGATGGTGCCCGGCGACGCGATCGGCCAGTCCGTCGTGCTGGCCGGCACGCAACTTCATGCCAGTGTCTACGCGGTGACGGCCGTGACGGCCTTTCAGTTGAGCAGCCGCGACCTGTCGCCGCTGCTCGCGAGGAAACCCGAACTCGGACGGTTGATGTGCGAATCCCTCAACGAACACATCGCGACCGAGGAGAGGATGATGATCCCGCCGGCCGCGACCGCGCATGCGTCGTTCAACCTGATCGAATGGCTCGAGAAGGAGATGAAGCGCCTTCACGATTCGTTCGGCTGACGTGGCGGTGGCGGGAGATCGCGGGAACAGGCCGATCGAGCGGTGCGGCCGGCGTGCGGCGGAATCAGGCGAGCGCGGTGAACCGGTCGACGAGATCGGGGTGGTCGAGCTGCTCGACCCACCAGTGCAGCGCGCGTCCGGCTTCGTCGCCGCGCCACGCGATATAGCACTGTGTCGTGTCGCGCATGCCGGTCACCTGGCGTGCGACGAGCTTGCCCTGCGCGATCGCGCGTGCCGCGACGCAATCCGGCAGCGTGCCCACCGCGAGTCCTTCGCACTGCGCGGCCAGTTTTGCGGCGAGCGTGGGGACCGCGAGATACGGCTGCCCGGCATCGACGTTGACCGAGCGCGGCTGCAGTTCGCGCGAGGTATCGCTGATGACGGCGCCGCGATACTCGACGACCGACGCCATCGACAGCGGTTCGGGCAACGCCGCGAGCGGATGGGTGGGGGCGACGGCGAACACGTGCCTGAGCGTGCCGATCGGCCGCGCGACGATATTCGGCAGCTCCGGCGGCTCGCCCACCGCGCCGACGACGAGATCCGCGCGGCGCGAAATCAGCGCATCCCAGGTGCCGCCGAGCACTTCAGTGGACAGGCGCAGCCGCGTGTTCATCTCGAGTCCGTAGAACGTATGCACGTACGGCCACAACGCGTCGAACGGCAGGATCTCGTCGATACAGATGCGAACCTCGGTTTCCCAGCCTTGCTGTGCACGCAGCGCCTTGAGTTCGAGCTGTTGGGCGGCATGCAGCAGCCGGCGGCCCTCTTCGACGACCACGCGGCCCGCGTGCGTGAGCTTCGCACGGCGCCCGCTGCGGTCGAACAGTGCGACGTCGAGGTCGCTTTCGAGCTTTTGTACGAGATAGGTCAGCGCAGACGGTACGCGGTGCAGGAGCTCCGCGGCTTCGGCGAACGTGCCGGTGCGATCGATCGCGTCCAGTGCTTCGAGCGCTTCGAATGACAGCTTCATGATGGATTCCACGCGGGCGTCGGGCTGTCATGTTATCGCCAAGCATCGCGGAGGCCAACACGATTCAGAACAATTAATCCGGTTACCGGAGCGGGGGGCGCTATCTTTTTTCCGGCGAGGATTGCCTCGCGCGAATTTCAGCGTCCGCTCGGTATTGGCGATGCGCGCCATTTCCGGAGCGTCAGCGCGCGGGGGAGCCGTGCCGAATGGGCTCGGGTTTCTCGGGGGGGGCGCGTTCCGGCTTGCTCGCGTGCCGCGGGCGTCGGGAGATTGGCTGACCCGCCGATCGGCATCCCCGAACGTGGTCAATCAACGCGTATCACGACGGCGTCGATTAACGTTTCTTCGCGGCGGCATCGGATGCCTGGGCGCCGGGCAGGGAGCCGAACATGTGCTGGCTGCACTTCGCGTCGCTCCACGCGGTTTTCAGATGAATCCCCGCAAGCATCCTCCGTGCGATCGGCAGGATCTGTTCGCCGGCAAGGATGCCCAGCAGGCCGGCCAGTGCGATCGTCGGCGGAGCGGGCGATTGCACGCCGATCAGGAAGTAGACAACGCCGGCGAGAATCCCGGCAAGCAGCGATGAAATATACGGCTTCATGATTCGGCTATAAGTGAATGACAACCGTGTGAAAAATACGGATAACTACTGATCCGCGGACGATCCTGTATTTATTCGATAGCGTAGCAGGTCTTTTTTGATGTGATCATTCAATTCGGTGGTTTTAAGATCTTTTAAGGCCTGGTTTTAGGGATTTTATTAATCGATTTGATTAAGTGGCGTTACCATGAAATCGCGTGTTGAATGACACCGGCTGGCAGGCGAACCTGCCGGCACAGCGTATTGGGCGCCCCCGGCTTGCCGGCGAGGCAGACCCTCTTTTTTCTCCGCGTCAAAGGACATGACCGCCATGAGCAATCCGAAACTTGAAGTACTGACTCCGCAGAACAGCCAGCTGATCTTCATCGACCAGCAGCCGCAGATGGCGTTCGGCGTGCAGTCGATCGATCGTCAGGCGCTGAAGAACAACGTCGTCGGGCTCGCGAAGGCCGCGAAGGTGTTCAACATCCCGACCACGATCACGACGGTGGAATCCGACAGCTTCTCGGGCCACACCTATCCCGAGCTGCTCGACGTGTTCCCGAACCAGAAGACGCTCGAACGCACGTCGATGAACTCGTGGGACGACCAGAAGGTGCGCGACGCGCTGGCCGCGAATGGTCGCAAGAAGGTGGTCGTGTCGGGCCTGTGGACGGAGGTCTGCAACACGACGTTCGCGCTGTGCGCGATGCTCGAAGGCGACTACGAAATCTACATGGTCGCCGACGCATCGGGCGGCACGTCGCAGGCTGCGCACGACTTCGCGATGCAGCGGATGGTGCAGGCGGGCGTGGTGCCGGTCACGTGGCAGCAGGTGCTGCTCGAGTGGCAGCGCGACTGGGCGCGCCGCGAGAGCTACGACGCGGTGATGGCGATCGCGAAGGAGCATTCGGGCGCGTACGGGATGGGCGTCGATTACGCGTACACGATGGTCCACAAGGCGGCCGAGCGTACGCTGACGCCGCACGAGTCGATCCCGCCCGTGCCGGCGAAGTAACCGCAGGCAGTCGCGACTGTCGATGCTGATGCGGCGTGTTTCGTGCGAACACGCGGCATCGGCAATATGAAATCGCGGGCGGCGTACGTGGTCGATTCACGGATGCCGCCCGCAGCGTGTTTGCCAGGACGTACGACCTGCATTCCAACCTGTCCGAGAAATTGATCGTATGGAACCTTATCTGGTTTCCCTTGGTGCGGGCTTGCTGATCGGTGTCATTTACAGCGCGATCAAGGTGCGCTCGCCGGCACCGCCGCTGATTGCGCTTGTCGGGTTGCTCGGCATGTTGATCGGCGTGCAGGCCATCCCCACCCTCAAACAGCTTTTTGGCTTCTGATCGAAACGAGGTGACGTATATGACCGCAACCGAGTCCCAACCGGATCTGATCCTTCACAACGGAAGGTTCACGACCCTCGACCGCGCAAACCCCACCGCGACGGCGGTGGCGATAGCCGCCGGCCGCTTCGTTGCGGTCGGCAATGAAGCGGATGTCATGCGGCTCGCCGGGCGCGCGACGAAGGTCGTCGACCTCGAAGGCCGCGCCGTGCTGCCGGGCCTGATCGACAACCACTGCCACGTGATTCGCGGTGGCCTGAACTACAACATGGAACTGCGCTGGGACGGTGTGCCGTCGCTCGCAGTCGCGATGGACATGCTCAAGCGGCAGGTCGCGATCACGCCCGCGCCGCAATGGGTGCGCGTGGTCGGCGGCTTCACCGAGCACCAGTTCGCCGAGAAGCGCCTGCCGACGATCGAGGAGCTCAACGCCGCCGCGCCCGATACGCCGGTGTTCATCCTGCATCTGTACGACCGTGCGCTGCTGAACGCGGCCGCGCTGCGCGTGGTCGGCTACACGAAGGACACGCCCGAGCCGCCGGGCGGCACGATCCTGCGCGACGCCGCGGGCAACCCGACCGGGCTGCTGCTCGCGAACCCGAACGCGACGATTCTCTACGCGACGCTCGCGAAGGGGCCGAAGCTGCCGTTCGAATACCAGTACAACTCGACGCGCCACTTCATGCGCGAACTGAACCGTCTCGGCGTGACAGGCGTGATCGATGCGGGCGGCGGTTCGCAGAATTATCCCGACGATTACGAAGTGATCCGCAAGCTGCACGACGCGGGCGAGATGACGATCCGGATCGCGTACAACCTGTTCACGCAGAAGCCGAACGCCGAGAAGGAAGACTTCGTGAACTGGACCAAGAGCGTCAAGTATCACGACGGCACCGACTATTTCCGCAACAACGGCGCGGGCGAGATGCTGGTGTTTTCGGCAGCGGATTTCGAGGACTTCCGCGTCGCGCGTCCCGATCTGCCGGCGCAGATGGAAGACGATCTCGAAGGCGTCGTGCGCGTGCTCGCACAGAACCGCTGGCCGTGGCGCATGCATGCGACCTACGACGAAACGATCAGCCGCGCGCTCGACGTGTTCGAGAAGGTCAACAAGGACATCCCGCTCGAAGGCCTGAACTGGTTCTTCGATCACGCGGAAACCATTACCGAAAAATCGATGGATCGAATCGCGGCGCTGGGCGGCGGCATCGCGGTGCAGCACCGGATGGCGTACCAGGGGGAATACTTCGTCGAGCGTTATGGCGCACAAGCAGCCGAGGCGACGCCGCCCGTCGCGAAGATGCTCTCGAAGGGCATCAAGGTGTCGGCCGGCACCGACGCGACGCGTGTTGCCTCGTATAACCCGTGGGTGTCGCTTGCATGGCTCGTGACGGGCAAGACGGTCGGCGGCTTGCGGATGTATCCGCAGCGCAACCTGCTCGATCGCGAAACCGCGCTTCGCATGTGGACCGAGTACGTGACCTGGTTCTCGAACGAGGAAGGGAAGAAAGGGCGTGTAGCGGTCGGGCAGCTCGCCGACCTGGTGGTCCCGGATCGCGATTTCTTCGCATGCGCGGAGGACGATATCGCGGGCACGACCGCCTTGCTGACGGTGGTCGGCGGCAAGATCGTATGGGGCGCGGGGCCGTTCGCGTCGCACGACGCGCCGATTCCGCCGGCGATGCCGGACTGGTCGCCGGTGCGCGAGTACGGCGGCTACGGCGGCTGGGGCGCGACGCAGCGCAACGGCGCACCGCTGCAGCGTGCGGCGGCCGCTGCGATGTGCGGCTGCGCGAGTGCATGCAACGTGCACGCGCATGCGCACGCGAGCGCGTGGGGCAGTGCATTGCCGACGTCGGACGCGAAGGGCTTCTGGGGCGCGTTCGGTTGTTCCTGCTGGGCGATCTGACATGTCGACGACAACCGGCCGGTACAGCCCCGGGTGGATTCGCGTCCTGCTGGCGCAGCCGTGGGTCGGCGCGCTGGTGCGACTTGCGCTGGTTTCCGCCTTTCTGATCGGAGGCGTCGACAAGGCGCTGCACTTCGACGATGCGATCGCGGAGCAGGCGCATTTCGGCCTCCATCCGCCCGCGTTCTGGGCTGCACTGGCGGTTGTGGTCGAGATCGGCGGTTCGCTGTGCGTGGTATTTCGCCGGTTCACCTGGATTGGCGCGGGTGGGCTCGGTGTGCTGACCGTCGTCGCGATGCTGGTGGCGAACGACTTCTGGAACAAGGCGGGCGTGGCGCGCTTCATGGCGCTCAACAGCTTCTTCGAGCACCTGGGGCTGATCGCCGCGCTCGTCCTCGTCACCATGCTTGGCGATGTTCAACGCGGGGAAGGGGGGCGGTCGCGCCTGAGCTTTTTTTAGGCGCGTTGAAGCAGGAAGAAAATTCAATCTTGGGACCCGTTCGTGCAGCATTGCTTGGCTGATGCTGGCGGACGGCTTCGTTGCCGCTCCAGATCCGTTCGCAACGCCTCCCGGACCCGCCGCTACGCTTGCACGTGCGCTCGCGGCAGGTCTGCAATACGACACGACGCTCGTGTCCGTCGCCCCCGGCGATTTCAACCGTTTCACCGACCGCTTTGTCGCGAGGTCTGGCGGCGGCAAGTCGAAGCAGGTGTCTTCGATGTGACGCCGACACCCGGTCGGCCCCTGTCTCAGTTCGTCCTTACGCCGTCCGGCACGATTTCCTCGTTCTGCTTCAAGACACCGATCCGCTGGCCGCCCGCAGCGGCGCGCACGGACGATCGTCGACATGTTCCCCGATCCGATCGGTCGCGCTCGCGTCGACTGCCGGAGAACGCGAACGCGCGGCCATACCGGGCGCGCGCGATGTCGAAGCGTGGCCCGGAATACTCGATCGAGCCTCGCCGGGAAATCCAATCCGCAGACCTTATGCCGGTCAGTCCGACCTGCCTGTCTCCGCGTGTCGAATGGTCGGCACCCAGGCGATCGAATTCAAAATTTGTCTAGTCATCCTTGGGATTTGTCCAAGTCCGTTGCACCAAATCCGTGCCCGGATTCCCCGCAATGAGGCGCGCTGGAGCCCTGTATTTAGGGGATTTCCCGCGTTTACGCGGTTTTTTTTGATCAGCGCTTGTCCCGTGGTTTTTCTTCTTGCATGCTTGTATAGACAAATTCCTGAGGCGACTTGCATGACCGAGGGGATGTCGAACTTCAACGCAAGGAGAAATCTCGTGAACGGCAAGCGCATCAAGTGGGCAATCAGGACGATCGGCGTCATCGCGGCTGCAGCGGCAACGCTTGCCGCGCCGGTGCAGGCAAAGGAATGGAAGACGGTGACGGTGGCGCTCGAAGGCGGCTACGCACCGTGGAACCTCACGCTGCCGGGCGGCAAGCTCGGCGGCTTCGAACCGGAACTGCTCGCCAACGTGTGCGGCCGGATCAAGGTCCAGTGCAACATGGTCGCGCAGGACTGGGACGGGATGATTCCCGGCCTGCAGGCCGGCAAGTTCGATGTCCTGATGGATGCGATCTCGATCACGCCGGAGCGCGAGAAGATCCTGCTGTTCTCGCGCCCCTATGCGGCCACGCCGGCGACGTTCGCCGTCACCGACACGAAGATCCTGCCGAAGGCCGCGCCCGGCGCGCCGGCCGTCAAGCTGACCGGCGACGCGAACGCCGACAAGCCGACCGTCGACGCGCTGCGCAAGCAGTTGAAGGGCAAGACGATCGGCATCCAGTCGGGCACCGTCTATACGAAATTCATCAACGACAGCTTCAAGGACATCGCGTCGATCCGCGTGTACAAGACCTCGCCCGAGCGCGATCTCGACCTCGTCGCCGGGCGCATCGATGCGTCGTTCGACGACGTCACGTACTACGCGGCGAACATCGAGAAGAAGGAAAACGCGTCGATCGTGCTCGCGGGCCCGAAGCTCGGCGGGCCGATCTGGGGGCCGGGCGAAGGTCTCGCGTTCCGCAAGCAGGATGCCGACCTGAAGACCAAGTTCGATGCGGCGATCGGTGCTGCGCTCGCGGACGGCACCGTGAAGAAGCTCGCCGACAAGTGGTTCAAGACCGACGTCACGCCGTAAGCGCGCGTTCGGCCGCCGCCGCGTAGTTGACGTCACGACGCAACGACACGGCGACGCGCGGCGGCGCGCATCCTGCAGATTCACTCAACGCATGCCGGGAGACACGCATGGCGATTCTTGAAATGCTCGGCTTCGGAACCGAAGGCTGGGGCGGCGTGCTGCTGCTTGCCGCACTGATGACGGTCGCGCTGACGCTCGCCGCGCTCGCGGTCGGCGCGGTGATCGGCGCCGCGATCGCGGCCGCGAAACTGTCGCGCCACCGCAGCGCACGCCTGCTCGGCGATCTCTACACGACGGTGTTTCGCGGCGTGCCCGAACTGCTCGTCATCTACCTGTTCTATTTCGGCGGCTCGACGCTCGTCACGACCATCGGCCAGTGGTTCGGCGCGGAAGGCTTCATCGGCGTGCCGCCGTTCGTGATCGGCGCGCTGGCGGTCGGGATGATCTCGGGCGCGTATCAGGCGGAGGTCTACCGCGCGGCCGTGCTGGCCGTGTCGAAGGGCGAGCTCGAAGCGGCGCGCTCGGTCGGCATGTCGAGCGGCATGGTGCTGCGCCGCATCCTGATTCCGCAGGTGCTGCGCTTCGCGCTACCCGGCATCGGCAACGTGTGGCAACTGAGCCTGAAGGACTCCGCATTGATCTCGGTCACCGGGCTCGCCGAGCTGCTGCGCACGAGCCAGATCGCCGCGAACTCGACGCACCAGTACTTCGTGTTCTTCGTCGCGGGCGGCGCGCTCTACCTCGTGATGACGGGCCTGTCGAACCGCGTGTTCAACCGGGCGGAAGCGATCGTCGGCCGCTCGTTCCGCCGCAATTTCGCGCGCAACTGACGGAGAGCACGCATGTCCATCGATTTCGACTTCCTCATCGACACGCTGCGCCAGTTGCTCGCGGCCGTGCCGACCACGCTCGGCCTGTTCTTCGCGTCGCTCGTGCTCGGCGGCCTGCTGTCGCTCGTGATCGTCACGATGCGCGTGTCGCCGCGCTGGCTGCCGAACCGCTTCGCGCGCGCGTACATCCTGGTGTTTCGCGGTTCGCCGCTGCTGATCCAGATGTTTCTCGTGTATTACGGGCTCGGCCAGTTCGGCGTGATTCGCGAGAGCTTCGTGTGGCCGCTGCTGCGCGAACCGTATGTGTGCGCGGTGCTGTCGCTGGCGTTGTGCACGGCCGGCTATACGGCCGAGATCGTGCGCGGCGGGCTGATGGCCGTGCCGGTCGGGCAGATCGAGGCCGGTTATTCGATCGGCCTGTCGGGCTTCGCGCTGCTGCGGCGCGTGATCGGCCCGATCGCGCTGCGCCAGTGCCTGCCCGCGTATTCGACCGAAGCCGTGCTGCTCGTCAAGTCGACCGCGCTGGCCAGCCTCGTCACGGTGTGGGAAGTGACGGGCGTCGCGCAGCAGATCATCCAGCAGACCTACCGCACGACCGAGGTGTTCGTGTGCGCGGCCCTCATCTACCTCGCGCTGAACTTCATCGTCGTACGCGTGCTCGGCGCGCTCGAATGGCGGCTGTCGGCCCACCTGCGCGCGCCGAAGCCGGCCGGCGTGCCCGCCGCGGCGGCACGCAATGCCCGGCGCGTCGCGCCCTGAGCGTATCCATCCTTCCCGGAGAATCCGATGAACACCGCTGCTCCCGTTGCCCTGTCGGTCAGGAACATCCACAAGTCGTTCGGCGATCACCACGTGCTGAAGGGCATTTCGCTCGATGCGCACGAGGGCGACGTCATCTCGATCCTCGGCGCCAGCGGCTCGGGCAAGAGCACGTTCCTGCGCTGCCTGAACCTGCTCGAGACGCCCGACGACGGCACCGTCGCGCTCGCCGGCGAGGAACTGAAGATGAAGCGCACGCGCGACGGCAAGCTGCATCCGGGCGACCGGCGTCAGGTCGACCGGATCCGTTCGCAGCTCGGCATGGTGTTCCAGAACTTCAACCTGTGGTCGCACATGACGGTGCTCGACAACCTCGTCGAAGGCCCGTTGCGCGTGCAGAAGCGCAGCCGCGCGGAAGCGGTCGAGGAAGCCGAGGCGCTGCTCGCGCGCGTCGGCCTCGCGGACAAGCGCGGCTATTATCCGGCGCACCTGTCGGGCGGCCAGCAGCAGCGCGTCGCGATCGCCCGTGCGCTCGCGATGCATCCGAAGGTGATGCTGTTCGACGAACCGACGTCGGCGCTCGATCCGGAACTGGTCGGCGAGGTACTGCGCGTGATGCGCTCGCTCGCGGAGGAAGGGCGCACGATGCTGGTCGTCACGCACGAGATGGGTTTTGCACGGCACGTGTCGAACCGCGTGATGTTCCTGCATCAGGGCGAAGTCGATTCGGACGGCACGCCCGGCGATCTGTTCGGCGGCCAGTGCTCGGAGCGCTTCCGGCAGTTCGTGTCGAGCCATCACGACCGTTCCGCGAACTGAGGCTGCCATGACCGTATTCCGTTCGGCAAAACCGCTTGACTGGCGGCAGGTCGCGGCAGTGGCCGCCGGCGAGCCGCTCGCGCTGGCCGATGAGGCGCGCGTACGCGTCGTCGCGGCCCGTGAGCTCGTCGACGAAATCGTCGCGCGCGGCATCCGCGCGTATGGCGTCAATACGGGCGTCGGCGCGCTGTGCGACGTGATCGTGTCGCCGGCGCAGCAGAGCACGCTGTCGCGCAACATCCTGATGAGCCACGCCGTCGGCGTGGGCGCACCGCTCGGCGCGGCGGAAACGCGCGCGATCATGGCCGCGGCGATCAACAACTACGCGCACGGGCATTCGGGCGTGCGCGCCGACGTCGTCGACCAGCTCGTCGCGTTGCTGGAACACGATTGCCTGCCGGAAGTGCCGGCGCACGGCTCCGTCGGTTATCTGACCCACATGGCGCACGTCGCGCTCGTCTGCATCGGCCATGGTCATGCGCGCCATCGCGGCGAGCGGATTCGCGGCGACGAGGCGTTGCGCCGCATCGGCCGCGAGCCGCTCGTGCTCGGCGCGAAGGAAGGGCTGAGTCTCGTCAACGGCACGCCGTGCGTGACGGGGCTGGCCGCGCTCGCGCTCGCGCGCGCGGAGCGGCTGCTCGACTGGGCCGACTGGGTGGCGGCGACGAGCTTCGAGAACCTCGGCGGGCAGCTCGCCGCCTTCGATCCGGCGTCGCTTGCGTTGCGGATTTCGCCCGGCATCGGGCACGTCGGCGCGCGGTTGCGTGCGCTGCTCGCCGACAGCGGGATGCTCGCCGCGGCAAGCGGCCGGCATACGCAGGATCCGCTCAGCCTGCGCACGATTCCGCACGTGCACGGCGCGGCGCGCGACGTGTTCGACGTGACGGCGGAGGTGGTCGATCGCGAACTGGCGTCGGTGACCGACAATCCGATCGTGGCCGGCACGCGCGACGCGCCGACCGTCCATTCGCAGGCGCATGCGGTCGGCGCGGGCATCGCGCTGGCGATGGACAGCCTCGCGGCGGCGATGGCCCAGGTCGCGGCAATCGCCGAACGGCGTCTCGACCGGCTCGTCAATCCGCTCGTGAGCGGGCTGCCGGCGTTTCTCGCCACGCCGGGCGGCACCTGTTCGGGCTTCATGATCGCGCAGTACACGGCGGTCGCGCTCGTCGCGCAGAACCAGCGGCTCGCGGCGCCGGCGAGCCTCGACGGCGGCATCACGTCGGGCCTGCAGGAAGATCATCTGTGCCATGCGACGCCGGCGGCGCTGAAAGCGCTCGACATCATCGAGAACACGACGCGCGTGCTGGCGATCGAACTGCTGGCCGCCGCACAGGCCTACGATCTGCAGGCGGACGGCGCATCGCGGGCCGCACCCACCGACGCGCTGTGGCGGCATGTGCGCGAACGCGTGCCGGTGTACCGGGACGACCGGCCGCTCGCGGACGACATCGCGATCGCCGCCGGCATCGTCGCGAGCGTGCCGCCGCCCGTGATGTAACGGCCGGAGGCCGGCCGCCGAGCGACGCGACGGACGGCGGACGATCCATCATTCATTCGATCGAGGGCGCATGAACGAAACGCAACGACAACTTGCCGGCCGGATGGGGGGCGCACCGGGCGCACCGGGTGGCGACGTGCCGGCGCGCGCATTGCCGGCCTACCAGCAGATCAAGCGCTACGTCGTCGAGCGGATCGCGAACGGCGACTGGAAGCCCGGCGGCGCGATTCCGACCGAGGCCGAACTGGTCAAGGAATTCGGCGTCGCGCGGATGACGGTGTCGCGCGCACTGCGCGAGCTGACCGCCGAGCGGGTGCTGACGCGCATCCAGGGCGCCGGCACGTTCGTCGAACGGCGGCATTACGAATCGACGGTGCTGGAAATCCGCAACATCGCGGACGAGATCGCGGAGCGCGGCCATCGGCACAGCGCGCGCGTATTGCTGCTCGAAAGCAGCGACGATCAGGAGGCGGTCGAAGCGCTCGGGCTGCGTTCGGGGCCCGTGTTCCATTCGCACATCGTGCATTACGAGGAAGGCGAGCCGATTCAGTTCGAGGATCGCTACGTCAATCCGGCGCTGTTTCCCGCGTATCTGGAACAGGACTTCACGGTCGAGACGCCGAATCACTACATGGTGCGGCTCGCGCCGATCCAGCGCGCGGAGTTCCGGATCTACGCGGAAAAACCCAATGCGCAGGTGCGCCGGCATCTCGTGATGGAAATCGGCGAGCCGTGTCTGTTGTTGAGCCGCCGCACGTGGGTCGGCGAGCACATCGCGACGTCGGTGCGGTTGTGGCATCCGGCGTCGCGGTTTCATCTGGCGGGGCGGGTGTAGGGGGGCTTGATTCATCCCGGAACTTGCCGTTGAAGCTTTCTTCTGCGTCGGCGCCGTTCTGCCAGGGCTTGCCGGGCTCGTCGAGCGCCATCTCCACGCCGTTGTGCGCGGCCCGCTTCAGCGCACGCTCCGCCAGCATCCTCTTCCGCCGCGCGTTCTTCTGCTCGAGTTGCCCGAGTTGCTCGAGCCGCTTGACGCCGGCCGCCGCCAGGCCGCCGACATGCTGCCGCCAGTTCCGAACATTCCAGCGCAAGTCACCCGGGCGCGATTGATTTCGTGCGCGTCCGCGCAAAGCCGCAACGGCCGGGATCGCAAGACATCGAGGAAGAACGCCGGATTTAGCGGTTGACGCACCCGTTGTCAACTGACTGGAGGGCCCTGTCTAACCGTCTGCGCAGTCTTGTCGAACGTGATTCACTTCGCCTGCTGGTGCGAAAACGTTCGTTTGTGTTCGTTTTTATTCGTTTTCGGGCATCGGTGTGTGTCGTGCCAAGCCGTCGAGGCCGGTACGGCCGACATCCCGCGCGCGGGCGACGCTGCAGTGCCGGAAGCGTCGCTGCATCAGCGATTCTCGCGTCCTCATCCTCAAGCAACTGACATGCACGTAAAAATGGAGAGCAAGATGAGCAGATCGATACGAGCGAAGACAGCGGCGGCCGTGGTCGCATTCGCAATGAGCGCGGCACCCGCCGCTAGTGTTGGAACCTTTCTGTCGCTGGCCGGCGCGCAGGCCGCTTCCGCCGCGACGACCGCCGTCGACGATTATGCGGCGACCAGGTACCCGATCATTCTCGTGCACGGGCTGACCGGCACCGACAAGTACGGCGGCCTCGTCGAGTACTGGTATCACGTTCCGGCGGACCTGCAGGCGCATGGCGCGAAGGTGTACGTTGCGAATCTGTCCGGCTATCAGAGCGACGATGGCCCGAACGGGCGCGGCGAGCAATTGCTTGCATACGTGAAGCAGGTGCTGGCGGCGACGGGCGCGCAGAAAGTGAATCTGATCGGCCATAGCCAGGGCGGCTTGTCGTCGCGCTACGTTGCATCCGTCGCGCCGGAGCTGGTCGCATCGGTGACGACGATCAGCACGCCGCACTGGGGTTCGCAATTCGCGGACTTCGTCCAGCAGCTGTTGCAGGCGGACCCGACCGGCCTGTCGTCCGCCGTGCTCAGCGCGTTCGCGAATGCGCTCGGCACGTTGACGAGCAGCAACTTCAATACGAACCAGAATGCGATCCAGGCGCTGTCGGTGCTGACGACGGCGAAGGCCGCCGAATACAACCAGAAATTTCCGAGCGCGGGTCTCGGTGCGCCGGGCTCGTGTCGTGCGGGCGCGTCGACCGAGACGGTCAACGGCAATACGCACCTGCTTTATTCATGGGGCGGCACGGCGATCCAGCCGACGACGACGGTGGCCGGCGTGACGGGTGCCGTCGATACGAGCGTGAGCGGGGCCACCGATCCGGCGAACGTGCTCAATCCGGCAACGCTGGCGCTGCTCGGCAGCGGCACGGTGATGATCAATCGCGGCTCCGGTCCGAACGACGGCGTCGTGTCGCAATGCAGCGCGCTGTTTGGCCAGGTGCTTGGTACGTATCACTGGAATCACACCGATGCGATCAACCAGATTCTCGGCGTGCACGGCGCGAATGTGGAGGATCCGGTGGCGGCGATCCGCACGCACGCGAACCGGCTGAAAACGCAAGGCGTGTAATCGATGACAGGTAGCAAGAGCGGCATTGCGCGACGCATCGTGCTTTACGGGGTAGCGGGCGTCGTTGCGGCCGGCGCAGCCTGGTACGGGATCGACGCTCGGAAGACGCGCGACGCCGGCGTGTCCGGTGTCGCGCCTGCCGGGGCCATGTTGTCCGCGTCCGCGGCGGCAGGCGGCACGGCGGCGAGCCCCGTACCCGGTTTCGGCGCAAGCGGGCTGCCCCCGGCACTCGCCGGCTCGACTGCGCCGCGCCTGCCGCTCGATGCGCACGGCCATCTCGCCAAGGTCGTGGCCGTGCGCGGCTTCTTCGACTATTTCCTGACCGCGCAAAACCAGGTGCGCGCCGCGGAACTCGATGCGCTCGTCGCGCGCGCGATCGCCGCGCAGCTCGACGGTACGGTTGCGCAACGCGAGGCGCTCGAGGTCTGGCAGCGCTACCGCGCGTATTTCGCCGAACTCGCGAAGCTGCCGGGCGGCGGCGCGGCGGACGACAAGCTCGACCTCCCGGCATTGCAGCTCGCACTCGACCGGCGCGCGACGATCGCGAGCCGCACGCTTGGCGACTGGAGCGAACCGTTCTTCGGCGCGGAGCAGCAGTTGCAGCGTGACGATCTCGCGCGATTGAAGATCATCCGCGATCCGTCGCTGACCGAAAACCAGAAGGCGGCGGGTCTTGCCGCGCTCGATCAGCAACTGCCGCCCGATCGGCGCGCCGAGCTGGAGCAACAAAAGGAGCAAAACAACGCGATCGCGCAGATCGACAAAGTGCAGAAATCAAACGCGACGCCCGATGAAATGCGCGCGCAGCTCGCGCAAACGCTCGGGCCGGAGGCTGCCGAGCGAGCCGCGAAGATGCAGCAGGCGGACAACGCGTGGCATGCGAAGTACAGCGAATATGCGGCACAGCGCGCGCAGATCGATGCGCAGAACCTGTCGACACAGGATCGCGATGCGCAGATCGCGCAGCTGCGGCAGCGCTACTTTACGGAGCCGGGGGAGGCGCTGCGTGCGGCGTCGCTCGATCGCGGCAGCGCGTCGACGCGCACGCAATAGATCCAGGCGCGATCGAGCGGATCGTCGTGTATCGCGCGATTTCCGCAACGCGTCGTCGATAACGGTCGACAGCGCGTGGTTGATCGGTGCTTCAGCGCGGTCAGGACGAGCTGCAATGCAGAACCGTCATGCCGGTCTAGAGCCCTCGCTCTGAATCCCCATTGCACCGCCGCATAAAACAGCCGTCGGCCGGTGGAGGCATACGGCGCAAATAATTTCGTAGGCACTCCGCAAGATCCGCCGCGCTCCCGGGATGCGCCCGTCCGGCAAGGGACGCGGTTTGTTTGCCGATGTCATTCCAGGTTTGCCGGGGCCGCTTTCGCGCATCCGGCTCGCGATCTGCATTCAAGCGACGAATGTGTGCATCGCAACAATCCATTTCATTCACGGCAATCGTAACGGTAAGGTGAACGCACGTTCGAATTTGATCGGGCGATGCGAATCCACCACGTGACGATGCCATGAAGACGAACCACGATCGACCTGCGCAAGCAACACCTTCGTCCCCCGGCGGCAATGCGCGCGCGACGGGCCTGCGCCTGCCGGGCAGGCTGGTGGGCCCGATCGTGCTCGGCACGCTACTCAACGCGCTGAACTCGTCGATGATCGCGGTCGCGCTCGTCAGCATCCAGCAGGCGTTCAACCCGCAGGGCGCCGCGCATGAACGCATCGACACGATGTGGCTCGTGTCGGGCCTTTATCTCGCGACGGCCGTCGGCCAGCCGACGATGGGGCGGCTCGCCGACCGGTTCGGCGCGAAGCGGATCTTCTGCATCGGCCTCACGATCGTCTTGATCGCGTCCGCGCTCGCGCCGTTCGCGCCGTCGCTCGGGTGGTTGATCGCGTCACGCATCGCGCTCGGCATCGGCACGTCCGCCGCGTATCCTGCCGGCATGGCGATGATCCGCACGTGGTCGCAGCGGCATGCGAACGGCGCGACGCCGACGGGCGGCCTCGGCGCGATCTCGGTCGCGGCGCAGGTGGCCGTCGCGTTCGGGCCGCCGCTCGGCGGCGCGCTCGTGCAGTTCGCCGGCTGGCGTGCGATCTTCTGGATCAACGTGCCGATCGTGCTGCTGGCCTTCGTGCTGGCATGGCTGTGGATTCCGGCCGATGTCGTCCCGCGCGGCGCGCAGCAACGCCGCACGCTGCGGGGCACGCTGATGGAGCTGGACCTGCCGGGCGTCGCGCTGTTCATCCTGACGCTCACGAGCCTGCTGCTGTTCCTGCAATCGGTGTCGCGCGAGCCCGACTGGCTGCTGCTCGTCGCGACGCTGGTGCTGTGCCCGTTGCTGGTCCGGCGCGAGCGGCTGGCCGCAACGCCGCTGATCGACATCCGCATGCTGAGCGACAACCGTGCGCTCACGAGCACGTACCTGCGCTGCGTCGGCACCTACGCGGTGTTCTACGCGATCTTCTATGCACTGCCGATGTGGCTGCAGGAGGCCAAGCGCCTGTCCGCCGCCGATGCCGGCCTCGTGATGCTGCCGATCGCCGCGGTCGGCACGGTGGCGACGATGCTTGCGACCCGCGTCGCGCACCGTCACGGCTCGCGGCCGGTGCTGATCATCGGCTCCGCGATGCTGTGCATCGGCAGCGTCGTGATGAGCCTGCTCACCAGCGCGATGCCGGTCTGGTCGATCGTGCTGCTGTCGATCGTGTTCGGCGTGCCGAACGGCTTCAACAATCTCGGCAACCAGGCAGCGCTCTACCAGAGCGCGCCGCACGACCGGATCGGCACGGCCTCGGGGCTGTACCGCACCGCGCAGTACGTCGGCGGCAGCCTGTCGTTTGCGCTCGTCGGGCTGGCGCTCGGTCATCCGGCGAGCGATCGCGGCCTGCGCGAGCTGGCCATCGTCCTGGCGGTCATCAGCGTGCTGCTGCTGCTCAACGCGGCATCGAGCCGGCACCTGGATGCCGCCGCTTCTTCCATCTCCCAACAGAAGTGAGGTTTCTACATGTCCATTCCGACGCTCAATCGCACGGTCGCGCTGGTCGCCATCGATCTGCAGAACGGCATCGTGTCGCTGCCGGTCGTGCCCTACACCGGCGCGCAGGTCGTGGCGAAGACGGTCGAGCTCGCGACCGCGTTCCGCGCGCTGCAGCTGCCCGTCATCTACGTGCACACGAGCTACCAGCCGGACGGCGGCGTGGCGCTGAAGGTCAGGACGGATGCGCCGTCGGCGCCGCCGAATCTCGATCCCGAATGGAGCGCGTTCGCGCCGGCGCTCGGCGTGGGGCCGTCCGACCTCGTCGTGACGAAGCACCAGTGGGGCGCGTTCACCGGCACCGATCTCGACGTGCAGCTGCGCCGGCGCGGCATCACGGACATCGTGCTGACCGGAATCGCGACCAACATCGGCGTCGAATCGACGGCGCGCCAGGCATACGAGAACAACTACAACGTCGTCGTCGTCAGCGACGCGGTCAGCACATCGTCCGCCGACGCGCAGCACTTCGCGCTGACGCAGATCTTCCCGAAGCTCGGGCAGGTCGCCGCGACGGCCGACGTGGAGGCGGCACTGGAGCAGGCGTATTCGCGCTGAACGAGGCGGCGGGTTCGGCGTGCACATTCATACAGAGTCATTTAACGAGGCATGACGATGATCAAGACCGATGCATGGGTTCTCTACGCAGGACCGGAACCGAGCAGGAAGCAGGCGCCCGTGGCGGGCGAGCTGCGTCGCGAAACCTTCGAATTCTCCGATCTGGAGGCCGACGAGGTGCTGGTCGAGCCGCTGTACGGATCGTGGGAAGCGAACCTCGACCACGCGCTGTCGCGCAATCCGGTCGACATCTGCCGGCAGCGCCGCGAGGACAAGATCGTGCTCGGCAACGGTGCGCTGGTGCGCATCGTCGAGCGCGGCAGCGGCGTGAAGACGCTGAAGGAAGGCGAGATCTGCATGGTGATGCCGTTCGGCAAGCGCGACGAATACGGATTCGCCGAGCTCGTCTATGCGTACGACGCGCCGGGCACGATCGGCGTGATGGCGCAGCGGACCAAGATGCGCGCCGACAACCTCGTGGCGGTGCCGACGGACAGCCGGCATTCGCTGCTGCAATGGGCGACGTACGGCCGCTACTTCACCGCGTGGGACAACTGGAAGGTGGCGTCGGCGTGCTGGCGCTCGCAGCTGCCGGACGTCGATCCGGCCGACTACCTGGTGTTCGGCTGGGGCGGCGGCACGACGCTCGCCGAACTGCAACTCGCGAAGCGCGAGGGTTTTCGCGTCGCGATGACGGCGAGCAACGACCGGCGCCTGGAGGATCTCGCGAAACTCGGCATCACGCCGGTCGATCGCCGCAAGTTCCCGAATCTCGCGTATGACGACGAGCGCTACAAGACCGATCCCGAGTACCAGGCGAGCTATCGCGAGTCTGAGCGCGTGTTCGCGGAGACGATCGCGGAACTGAGCGGCGGCCGCGGCGTCGCGATCTTCCTCGACAACCTCGGCGGCGCACTGTATCGCGCGACGATGCGCGTGGTCGGCCGCACCGGCATCGTCACGACGGTCGGCTGGAAGACCGGGATGCGCCTGTGGAACCTGCGCGCGACGGAATGCATCAACCGCCGCCTGCACATCCACACGCATGCGTGGCGCTACGACGACAGCATCACGATCCGCGACTTCCAGGAAACGAGCGGCTGGATCGGCCAGGAGCCGACCGAGATCTTCGATTTCGACGAGGTGCCGAAGCTCGCGTCCGACTACCTGAACGGAAAGATCCAGACGTATTTCCCGATCTACCGGATCAACGCCGTCTGAGCGGCAGGTTGCGCGCCGCGCCCGCATCGCTGCACGACGATTAGTCATGCAGACGATGTCGGCGCGCGGCGCGCCGTGCAATCCATCTGACTGGAGAACGGCATGGCCACTGTGGAAATCGGGGACGTCGACGCCGGCGCGGCGCCGGACGCGTCCAAACCGGCGCCGCTCGACGGCATTCGCGTGATCGACGCCGCGACGCTGTTCGCGGGCCCGCTCGCGGCGACGATGCTCGCGGACTACGGCGCCGACGTGATCAAGGTCGAGCATCCGGACGGCGATCCGGCGCGCAAGTACGGCGCGCGGCGCGACGACGTGCCGTTGTGGTGGAAGGTGCTCGCGCGCAACAAGCGGGCGGTCACGCTGAATCTCGGCACGGCCGACGGCCAGCGGATCTTTCGCGAGCTGGCGGCGCAGGCGGACGTGGTCGTCGAGAATTTCCGGCCCGGCACGCTCGAACGCTGGGGGCTCGGCTACGACGTGCTGTCCGCGCTCAACCCGCGGCTCGTGCTCGTGCGGGTGACGGGCTTCGGCCAGTTCGGCCCGTATGCGAGCCGTCCGGGCTTCGGCACGCTGGCCGAGGCGATGAGCGGGCTCGCGTCGATCACCGGCGACGCGGACGGGCCGCCGCTGCTGCCGTCGTTCCCGCTCGCCGACACGGTCGCGGGGCTGACCGCCGCGTTTGCGATCATGACCGCGCTGAAGGCGCGCGAGCGCACCGGGCGCGGCCAGGTCGTCGATCTCGCGATCATCGAGACGATGCTCGCGGCGATGGGCGCGCAGGTCGCAAGCTACGACCAGACGGGCCGGGTGCCCGAGCGCACCGGCAATCGCTCGCCGAACAATTCGCCGCGCGGCGTCTACCGCACGTCGGACGGTAAATGGGTCGCGCTGTCGACGTCGGCGCACAGCATCGCCGAGCGCGTGATGCGCCTCGTCGGCCGCGCGGACCTGATCGACGAACCCTGGTTCGCGAACGGCGCCGAGCGCGCGAAGCATGCGGACGAGCTGGATGCGGCGGTCGGCGGCTGGATCGGGCAGCGCACGCGCGACGACGTGATCGCCGAATTCGAGCGCGCGCAGGCGGCGGTCGCGCCGATCTACGACGTCGCCGACGTGCTGCGCGATCCGCAGTACGCGGCGCTCGGCTCGATCGTGTCGGTGCCCGACGCGGAGCTCGGCGCGTTCCGCACGCACAACGTGCCGTTCCGGCTGTCCGACACGCCCGGCGCGATCCGTTGGGGCGGGCCTGCGCGCGGCACGCACAACGACGAAGTATTCGGCGCATTGGGACTGGAGCGGCGCGAGATTGCCGATTTGACCGAGCGGGGAATCATATGAAAACCAGCGCAACTTACCGCAGTTACCTTTACGTGCCCGCGCACAAGGCGCAGGTGGTGGAAAAGGCGTATGCAAGCGAAGCCGATGCCGTCGTGCTCGACCTCGAGGATGCCGTGCCGGCCAGCCACAAGGCCGACGCACGCGAGGCGGCCGCCGCGATTCTCGCGGAAGGTCCGCCGAAGCCGACGTACGTGCGGATCAACCCGATCGGCAGCCCGTGGTGCCGCGACGACGTCGAAGCGATCGCGCAGCCCGCGCTGCAGGCGCTGCGCCTGCCGAAATGCGACCTGCCGCAGCAAATCCAGGAAGTCGCGGGCTGGCTCGACGCGCTCGGCTGCGATGCGGGCATCCAGATCCTGATCGAGTCGGCGTACGGCGTCGAGACGGCTTACCAGCTCGCGACCGCGTCGCCGCGGCTCGAACGGATCGGGCTCGGCGAGAGCGACCTGCGCGCGGATCTGCAGATCGGCGTCGACAACTTCACGCTCGAGGTGTGCCGTGCGCGCTGCGTGGTCGCGTCGCGCGCGGCGGGGCTGAACGGGCCGATCCAGACCGTCTATCACACGCTGCCCGATCTCGACGGGCTGAAGGAGTCGACGCTGCGCGCGAAATCGATGGGGTTCCTCGGCCGTTTCGCGATCCATCCGTCGCAGCTTTCGGTGATCAACGAGGTGTTCACGCCGTCGGACGACGAGATCCGCGCGGCCGAGCGCGTGCTCGAGGCGGTCGATGCGGCGGCGGGCAAGGCCTCGGCGTCGTCGGTGTTCGTGCTGCCGGACGGCCGCGTGGTCGCGCCGCCGCTGATCGCCAACGCGCGCGTCACGCTCGCGCTCGCGAACAATCTTCGACTCAGTGGAGCACTGGCATGAGCACACCCGACACGCTTTCCGGTCCGGCGGCGGCCGCTGATCCGGCCGCACCGAACCGGCCCGCGCCGCCCGACGGCATCGTCGGCGCGCTCGGCCGCTTCGCGGCGGAGGTGCGCGCCGAAGGGCTGGATCGCAGGCTGCGCGTCGAGGCCGCCGCGCGCGTGCTCGACGTGGTCGGCAACAGCCTGATCGCGCACGACGAACCGGTCGCGCAGTCGGTGCTGCAGGTCGCGCGGCGCTGGGCCGGCTCGGGCCCGGCGAGCGTGATCGGCGCGCCCGATCGGCTGCCGGCCGCGAGCGCCGCGCTGGTCAACGGCACGCTCGCGCATGCGATGGATTTCGACGATTCGCACATGCGGTCGGTGCTGCATCCGAGCGCGTCCGTGATTCCGGCCGCGCTCGCCGCCGCGCAGGCGAGCGGCGCGTCGGGCGCGGCGCTGCTCGATGCGATCACGGTCGGCACCGAGATATGCATCCGGCTCGGCGTCGCCGCTTACAACGAGCGGCTCGGCAATTCGGTGTTCTTCGAGCGCGGCCAGCACGCGACGTCGATCTGCGGCACGGTCGGCGCGGCGGCGGCCGCGGCGATGCTGCTCGGGCTCGACGCCGCGCAGATCGCGGCGGCGCTCGGCATTGCCGCGAGCATGGGCGCGGGCCTGCTCGAAGCGAACCGCACCGGCGGCTCGGTGAAGCGGATCCACTGCGGCTGGGCGGCGCACGCGGGCGTGAGCGCGGCGGAACTGGCAGGCGCGGGCGTGACCGCGCCGCCGACCGCGCTCGAAGGCCGCTTCGGCTTCTTCTACGCGTGGTGCGGCGACCTCGCCGACGTCGACGCGGTGCTGCGCGACCTGGGCGACGAATGGGAGACGAGCCGGATCATCTTCAAGCCGTATCCGTGCAACCACTTCACGCATCCGGGCATCGACGCGGCGCTGCAACTGAAGGCGCAAGGCGTGACGGCGGACGACGTGGTGGCGGCCGAGCTGCGGGTCGCGACGTCGACGCTGCGCACGATCGGCGAGCCGGCGGAGCTGAAGGCGAATCCGCCGAACGGTTATGCGGCGGCGTTCTCGGGGCCGTACACGGTCGCGGCGGCGCTGCTCGGCGGCGGCGGGCTCGGCGTCTGGTTCGACGATTTCGGCGACGCGCTTGCGCGGGACCCCGCCCGGCGCGCGCTGGCCGCGAAGGTGCGCTGCGTGGCCGATCCGTGGTGCGACGCGCGCTTCCCGACTTTCCTGCCGGCCGTGCTGCGCGTCGAGTTGCGCGACGGGCAGGTGCGCGAGGCGCGGATCGAGTCGAGCAAGGGCACGAATTCGCGGCCGCTGACCGAACAGGAGCTCACCGCGAAATTCGTGCTGGCGGCGAGTTCGGCGCTCGGCATGACGCGCGCGCTCGCGCTGCGCGACGCGGTGCAGGCGCTCGCCGACGATGCGCCGCTCGACGCGCTCGCGGCGCTGACGTCAGACACTGAAGGAGGGCACCGATCTTGAATGCACCGCGCTGGAAAAAGCGGCCGCCCGGCTCGAACTGGGGCGATTTCGGTCCCGACGATCAGAAGGGGCGGCTGAACTGGCTGACGCCGGACAAGGTGCGGCAGGGCGCAGCCGAGGTCCGGGAAGGGCGGTCGTTCTCGCTGAGCCTGCCGCTCGACGTACCGCGCGGCGGCGGGCTGAACGCGCGGCGCCGGCCGCCGGCGATCATGCCGGCGCTGCTCGGCGGCAAGCCGTACTTCGGCTATCGCGCGGACGAACAGGTTGCGAACGCAACCGATGTGGTCTGCGACGATTCGTTCTGCATGCACTCGCAGTTCTCGACGCAGTGGGACGGCCTGTCGCACGTGGGCGGCCTGTTCGACGCGGACGACGACGGCGTGCCTGAAATCGTGTTCTACAACGGTTTCCGGATGGGCGAGCATCTGCGGGTGCCGCAGGAAGGCGACGCGACGGGCGGCGCGCGCGCGCTCGGCATCGAGGTGATGGCGCAGACGGGCGTGCAGGGGCGCGGCGTGCTGATCGACCTGCGGCGTCATTTCGGCGACGCGCGCACGAAGGTCGGCTTCGCGCAGCTGATGCAGGTGATGGACGCGGACCGCGTGCAGGTCGAGCGCGGCGACATCGTCTGCCTTCACACCGGCTTCGCTGATCTGCTGCTGAACGACGACGGCGGATCGCCGGCGACGGTTGCAAGCGCGTGCGTGCTGGACAGCAGCGATGCGCGGCTGCTGCAATGGATCGACGAATCGGGGCTGGCCGCGCTCGTGGCCGACAACCATGCGATCGAGGAACGTCCGCAGCATGCGCAGCCGCTCGCGCAACCGGGCGCACTAATGCCGCTGCACGAGCTGTGCCTGTTCAAGATCGGCATTCACCTCGGCGAGCTGTGGCACCTGACGCCGCTCGCGAACTGGCTGCATGCGCACCGTCGGAACCGGTTTCTGCTGACCGCGCCGCCACTGCATATCCGCGGCCTGGTCGGCGCGCCGGTGAATCCCGTCGCGACCGTTTGAGCGTGCGGGCGGCCGTGGCGGCGGCCGCCCGCACTTTTTTTGCAGCGCGACCGGCTTGCGCAAAGTGCGAATTCAATTGCCGATTGACAAGGTATTCAGAAGAATCGACGCGAAACGGGCAATTTAATTTAAAACCATAAATAATATCGTCCGTTATCTAAAAAATATCGACAAGTCAAGATTGGACTATTCTTGTGCATTGCACTAAATATCAGGGGATTGCTCCGATTGCGGAATTTCGCAATCGCGATCGGAGGCGGTGATTAACCTGTTTAGTGGATGGTCGCAAACATGAATCTACGTTCGATCGATTTGAATCTGCTGGTCATACTCGATGCGCTGCTGACGGAGAAACAGGTCACGCGGGCCGGCCAGAAGGTCGGCCTCACGCAGCCGGCCGTCAGCAACGCGCTGGCGCGGCTGCGGTTCGTGTTCAAGGACGAGATCCTGGCGCGCACCGCGGTCGGCATGGAATTGACGCCGCGTGCGCAGGCGCTGGCCATGCCGATTCGACAGATCATGCAACAAATCGAGGAATTATTTGAATCGGATTATCAATTCAATCCTATTACGTCCGAGCGCCATTTTACGGTGCGCATGTCGGATCTCACCGAATTGCTTTTGCTGCCGGCCCTGCTGCGCTGCATGCGCCTGACCAGCCCGAATATCGGCATGGACGTCGTGCACATGAGCGCCGCCAAGACCGCCGACGCGCTCGAATCGGGGCTGCTCGACCTGGCGGTCAGCGCGGGCCTCGAACATTCGGGCACGCTGTCGTCGCAAACCGTGTTTCATGACCGGATGGTCTGCGTGATGAGCCGCAGTCATCCGGACGCGGGCAGGCCGCTGACGCTCGAACGGTTTCTCGCGCTCGACTTCCTCAACGTGACGATCAACCCGGTCGACCACAGCCTGGTCGACAACCTGCTCGCGAACATGAACTGTACGCGGCGCATCGCGCTCAACGTGCCGCACTGGCTCGTCGTGCCGAACATGCTGGATGCGCTGCCGTACGCGGTGATCATGTCGGAGCGGCATGCGGTCAGCCTCGACGATGCGCGGCTCGTGATCCGCGAACTGCCGCTCGCGATGGAGCCCGTCGCGTGGTCGCTGTACTGGCACCGCCGCTACGACGGCAGCAACGCGCACGCGTGGCTGCGCGGCCGCATCGTCGAGGTCGCGGAAGCGCTCGAGCGGCACGGCGTCGCGGCGGAGGCTTAGCGTGAGCCGCCCCGCGGCCGTTCATGCGAGTCGGCCGACGACGAGCAGCGGCGGCAGCGTCGCGACGTCGGGCTGCTCGTCGAGCCGCCACAGATAATCGAGCGCCGCGCGGATCTGCGTCGGGCTCCAGTGCCGCCGGCAGTTCTTCGCGAACTTCGCGTCGTAGTCGTCGCGCCGCATCGGCCGCGTCGGCGAGCCGGGCAGGTCGTCCACCTGTTTCGCGCAGGTCGTGCCGTCTTCGCACACGGCCGTCACCCGGTTCGGCGCCTGCGCCGGATAGCGGGCGGTCAGCGCCGGGTCCTCGTGCACCGTGATCCGCTCGATCAGCGCGCGCAGCGCCGGATCGCGCAGCGCGTCGTGCCGGTAGCTCTCGGTCGTGATGTCGCCGTCGAGCATTGCGCGCGCCACGATGTACGGCAGGCTGTGATCGGCGGTCTCGTGGGTCGACGGCGCCCATTTCTCGCGGTCGCGGCCGGCTGTCACGTAGCCCACTTCGGTCGTATGGATCTCGATGCGCCGGATGCGGCGCAGGTCGCCGACCTGCGCGGCGACGTCGAGCGCGGCCGGAATCGCGGTTTGCGTGAGCCCTTGCGCGGGATAGAACTTCACGAAGCACTTGCCGATCCGGAACGCGCCGCCGCGCCCGCCGAATTCGCGCGTGTCGACGGCGAACGGCCCGGACACCTGCGGAAAGAACCCCGCCATGCCTTCGAAGATCGGTGACGGGCCGGTCAGCCCGGCGCGTGCGAGCTGCGTCGAGAACACCGCGTTGCGCGCCGCGTCCGCATCGGCGAGCGCCTTCCAGTTCGACAGCTGCTGGACGCGCGTCTGGTTCAGCGCGAGATGGCTGTTGATCGACAGGTTCACCGCCTGCACCAGCTGCGGCGCGGGCATGCGCATCAGCTTGCCCGCAGCGAGCGCGACCGCGGGCAGGCTGTAGCACGTGTGGTCCCAGCCGCGCGGGCTGATCGCGGCGGCGTCCATCAGCCGGCACGAAATCTCGTACGCGATCGCGATCGACAGGATCAAGTCGCGGCCGTTCGCATGCTGCGCTTCGGCGACGGCGAGGCACGCGGACATGTTGTCGCTCGGATGGCCGGTCTCCTTGCCGGCGTACGCGTCGTTGAAATCGTAGTAGCGCAGCGCGGTGCCGGTCGCGAACGCGGCGAGATCGGGGCTCGTGCGCCGGTTCGTGCCGACGATCGTCGACACGCCGCCCGGCGACGCGAGCGCCGCGTCGCGCGCGATCCGCACCGGGCGTTCGTCGTGCGCGGCGATCGCGCAGCCGAGCGCATCGATCAGGTGCGCCTTGATCGTGTCGATCGTCGCTGCGTCGAGGTCGCGATACTGCAGCCCGGCCGCGTAGTCGGCGAGCTGTTGCGCGAGATCCGGGCGGTCGGCGGTTGCGCCGGCGGCCGGTAGCGTGCCGGCGCGGGCGTGGGCGAGCGGCAGCGCGAGTGCCGCGCCGGTCAGCGTGGAAAGGAAGTGGCGGCGGTTCATGGTGAGAGGACTCCGAAGGTTCCTGATACTGGGGGAGAGGCGAGTTCAGAACAGCCTGCGCAGGCCGAGTGCTGCGCCCGCGCTGCCGGCGCGGTCGGCGGCCAGCGAGTAGTGGAGGAAGTTGTAGTTGTAATTGTCGAAATCGAGCGCGGCGCGGCGCGCGTAGCCGGCCGCCAGGTACAGCGTGACGGCTTTCGACAGCAAGTAGTTCAACTGCAGCGTGACCTGCTGCGGGTTGGCCGGGTGCGGCGCGGGCGTCTGCGCGTTCGGCGGATTCTGCGCGCGGATGTCCTCGTAATAGAACGCGCCGATCGCCTGCAGATAAGGGGTGATCATGTAGCGCACACCGGCCCACCAGAACGTGTAGTTCGTCACGACCGACGGCGCGGCGACGCCGCTCTGGCCGTGCGTGACGCCGGCCAGCAGCTGCGCGCGGTCGACGGACACGATCGCGGCGGCGGCGTAGCGGCGGAAATGCGCGAAGCCGCCCGGCTGAGGCGTGTTGACGTTGTCGAACGCGGCAGCGAACGAGAAGGCGCCGCCGGCATAGTCGAAGCCGGCGCCGTAGGCGGCGTTCGACTGGAACGCGCCGGGCGTGCCGCCGAACGAATAGTGCGTTTCGAGCGTCAGCGAGCCGATCTTCGCCAGGTACTTGGCGACGTTGTTCTCGCGGAAGTTGACGCCGACGATCGCGCCGGCCGGCTCGTACAGCGTCGAGTACGCCCCCGTCGGCGAATAGCGCTCCATCACGTCGAACAGCGTCGAGTACTGGTGGCCGAGCCGCAGCGCGCCCCAGCGCTCGTGCTGCAGCCCGACCCACGCGGAGCGGTCGAAGCCGCCCGCGCCGGTGCCGGTGCCGTTGTTCAGGTTGATGCCGCTTTCGAGCCGGAACGCGGCCTGCCAGCCGCCGCCGAGCTCCTCGACGCCTTTCAGGCCCCAGCGCGAGCCGCTCTTGCCGCCCGACGCCATCCGCACGAGCGATGCCGACGACTTGTCTCCGGGCGCGGCCTGGTGGGTGAGGAATTCCGTATAGATGTCGGCCACGCCGTACAGCGTGATCGTGCTCTGCGCGCAGGCGCCGGCCGATACGAGGCCCAGTCCGCACAGTGCGGACATCCGCTTGCCCATGGCTTGTCTCCTTCCAGGGTTTGTTATTTATTTGAATGCGGCGCCGAGCCGGTCGAGCGGCGCGGCGGTGCTGCGGGGCGACGCTATCCGGGCCGGGCGGCGAACGGGCAGCGGCGCGGTGGAACGCACGCGTGCACCGCGCGCCGCGCGCTTGCGCAGGGATGACGCACGGCGATGAAGGGCGGCGCGCGCATCACCGGGGCACGCCGTCGGCACGCGCCTGCACGGCCGCGTGACGTGCGAGCACACGCTTCGCGCGGGCGACGCCGGGCGCGTCGACCATCCTGCCGTCGACGCGCAGCGCGCCGCGCCCGTTCGCACGCGCGTCGTCGTAGGCGGCCAGCACCGCGTTCGCGTCACGCACCGCGTCGTCGTCGGGCCGGAACGCGCGGTTGAGCGCGCCGACCTGCCGTGGATGGATGCAGGTTGCGCCTGCATAGCCGAGCTCCGCGGACGCGCGCGCGAGGCGCTCGAACGCGTCGAGATCGCGCAGCTCGTCGAGGCCGCCGATGAGGCCGAGCGGCAGGATGCCGGCGGCGCGCGCGGCGATGATCAGCAGCTGCTTCGGCACGCGCAGCACGTCGGCGCTTGCGCCGCTTTCGCAGTTCAGCGCGAAGTCGCCGCCGCCCAGCATCATCGCGACGACGCGCGGCGACGCCCGCGCGATCCGGTCCATCGCCTGGAACGCGCGCGGCGTCTCGACGATCGCGACGATCCGCGTGCCGCCGGGCGGCGCGCCGGTTTCCTCCTCGAGCGCAGCCAGCAGCTCGTCGATCGCCTCGACGTGCGAGCCGCCGCGCACCTTCGGCAGCACGACGCCGTCCACGCCGGCCCGGACGGCCGCGCGCAGGTCGGGCACCAGCAGGTCGAGCGGGCCGTTGGCACGCACCAGCACGTCGCGGCCCGGCGCGCGCAGCGCCGGCACGGCGTCGGCCAGCCCGTCGCGGGCGGCCTCCTTGCACGCGGGCGGGACGCTGTCCTCGAGATCGAGGATCAGCGCGTCGGCGTCGCTCGCGACGGCCGATGCGACGAAACGGGGGACGTGGGCGGGGACGTACAGCAGCGAGCGCCAGACGGGTTGAGGCGACGAATTCATCGTTGATCTCTAAAAATGAAAGTCACTTTCATTTTTGTGATGGATGAGGACATTCGTCAAGATTATCGTTAACGCCTAGTTTCAAAGGATGTTGCAAGAAGATGAGCGACCGAAGCTGCGCGGATTCATGTTGATGTCATCGATGATCTGCGTATAATGAAAGTGACTTTCATTTTTTGATGCCGGCAGCCGCGACGCGGCACGACTCTGCCGGCCTCGCACGAGGTGGACATGAACAAGGTGGAGACAAGCAATCCCGCAGAGGGCGGCGTGGCCGCGGTCAACCGCGCGCTGACCGCGCTGCTGGCGTTCGGCAACGCGCCCGGCGGGCTGATGCTCGCGCAGGTCAGCGAGGAGACGGGGCTCAACATGAGCACGCTGTTGCGGATGTTCGAGTCGCTCGAGCAGTTCCGCTTCATCAAGCGCCTGCCGGACGGGCGCTACGTGCTGGGGCCGGCCGTGTTCCAGCTCGGGATGATGTATCGCGAGTCGTTCCAGCTGCGCGAGTACGTGATGCCGATCCTGTCGAAGCTGTCGGCGGAAACCGGCGAGACGGCCGCGTTCTACGTGCGCGAAGGCGACCAGCGCGTGTGTCTGTTCCGCATCCAGGCGCAGCGCTCGGTGCGCACGCACCTGCGCGAGGGCGACCGCTTCCCGCTCGACGTCGGCGCGGCCGGGCGCGTGCTGCTCGCGTTCAGCGGCACGCGCGGCGGCGACTACGAGAAGACGGCCGAGCAGGGCTACGCGGTGTCGATCGCCGAGCGCGACCCTGAAAGCGCGGCGATCGCATGCCCGGCGTTCGGCGTCGGCCGCGTGCTGAGCGGCGCGATCTCGCTCGGCGTGCCGCGCTATCGCTTCAACAAGAAGGTGCTGGCCGACTACCTGCCGCGCGTGCAGGCAGCCGCAGCCGAGCTGACGCATGCGCTGGGCGGCGATCTGCCCGCCGCGGGCGCGGCGTTCCGCGCGGCCGACCAGCTCGGCGTGCTGCTCGAGTAACGCGGTGCGCGGCCGAGCGCGCGCCTGACCGGCATTCCGCATCGAACGACACACACACCAACCAGGAGACAAGCATGTTCGTTCCCGACCCGCAGGCCGCTCACGCGGCCGGCGCGCGCCGTCGCGCGTCCACCGGCCCGATCCATCCGAAACCGTTCGACGCCGGCGCGCAGGGGCCGCTCGCGGGCGTGCGCGTCGTCGACCTGTCGCGCCTGATGGCGGGCAACATGCTGAGCGTGCAGCTCGCCGATTTCGGCGCGGACGTCGTGAAGGTAGAGAGCGAGCGCGGCGATACGCTGCGCGCGGTCGGCGCGGGCGGGATCAGCACGAACTGGAAGGTGTACGGGCGCAACAAGCGCAGCGTGTGCGTCGACCTGCGCGCGCCCGAGGGGATCGACATCGTCCGCCGGCTGGTGCGCGACGCGGACGTGTTCGTCGAAAGCTTCAAGCCCGGTGTCGCCGAGAAGATGGGGCTCGGCCCGGACGACCTGCTCGCGATCCGGCCGGAACTGGTGATCGCGCGGATTTCCGGCTGGGGGCAGACGGGGCCGTACCGCCACAGGCCGGGCTTCGGCACGCTCGCGGAAGGGTACGCGGGGTTCGCGGCGATCAACGGCTTCGCCGACCGCGAGCCGGTGCTGCCGCCGATGTTCCTCGGCGACATGACGGCCGGGCTGTCCGGCGCGATCGCCGTGCTGGTCGCGCTGCATGCGCGCGATGCGCGCGGCGCGGCGGGGCAGGTGATCGACGTGTCGCTGTTCGAGCCGCTGCTGTCGATCCTAGGGCCGGCCGCCGCGAACTACGTGATGACCGGCGAGATCAAGGCGCGCACCGGCAGCCGCTCGTCGAACACCGCGCCGCGCAATGCGTATCGGACCCGCGACGGCAAGTGGCTGTGCCTGTCGAGTTCGACGCAGGCGATGGCCGAGCGGCTGTTCCGCGCGATCGGCCGCGCGGACCTGATTGACGATCCGCGCTATGCGACCAACGTGCAGCGCGTGCAGCACGCGGACGCGCTCGATACGATCGTCGGCGAATTCATCGCCGCGCGCGATCTCGACGCCAATCTCGCGTTCTTCGAGGAAGCCGGCGTAACGGTCGGGCCGATCCAGGACATCGCGCAGATCGTTCAGGATCACTATGTGATCGAGCGCGAGGCGCTCGTCGAGCTGCCGGACGACGACGTCGGCAGCCTGCCGATGCACAACATCACGCCGCGCCTGTCGGCCACGCCCGGCACGTTCCGCCGGCCGGCGCCCGCGCTCGGCGAGAACAATCGCGAGATTCTGCTGCCGCTGCTCGGCGAACGCGAATACGAGCGGCTCGCCGGGCTGGGCGTGATCCGCACGCGCTAGGCGCGACGTGCGACGCGGCCGCGAAGGACGGCCGCCGCACCCTGGACATTGCATGGAGGAGACACCATGAAGCCACGCTGGACCCATCGGCCGCCCGGTTCGAACTGGGGGGATTTCGGCCCGGACGATCAGAAAGGGCGCTTGAACTGGCTGACGGCCGACGCGGTGCTGCGCGGCGTCGCGGAGGTGCGCGAAGGCCGAGTGTTTTCGCTGAGCCTGCCGCTCGACGTACCGCGCGGCGGTGGGCTGAACGCGCGGCGCCGGCCGCCGGCGATCATGCCGGCGCTGCTCGGCGGCAAGCCGTACTTCGGCTATCGAGCGGACGAACAGGTTGCCAACGCAACCGACGTGGTCTGCGACGATTCGTTCTGCATGCACTCGCAGTTCTCGACGCAATGGGATGCGCTGTCGCACGTCGGCTCGCTGTTCGATCCGGCGGGCGACGGCGAGCGATCCCGCGTGTTCTACAACGGCTACCGGATGGACGAGCACATCCAGGTGCCCGAAGCGGGCGCGCCGCGCGGCGGTGCGCGCGCGCTCGGCATCGAGGTGATGGCGCAAAGCGGCGTGCAGGGGCGCGGCGTGCTGGTCGACCTGCGCCGCCACTTCGGCGACGAGCGGCGCAAGATCGGCTACGCGGAATGGATGGCGGTGCTGCGCGAGGACGACGTGGTCGTCGAGCGCGGCGACATCGTGTGCGTGCATACGGGCTTCGCCGATCGCCTGCTCGACGCCGACGCGCGCGGCGAGCCCGGTGCGCCGGACGTGTGCTGCGTGCTGGACGGCAACGATCCGCGCCTGCTCGAATGGATCGACGCATCGGGGCTCGCCGCGCTCGCGGCGGACAACCACGCGGTGGAGGAGCGCCCGCGCCATCCGTCGGCGCGCGAGCGGCCCGGCGCGCTGATGCCGCTGCACGAGCTGTGCCTGTTCAAGCTCGGCATTCATCTCGGCGAGCTGTGGCACCTGACGCTGCTCGCCAACTGGTTGCGCGCGCACCGGCGCAACCGCTTTCTGCTGACCGCGCCGCCGCTGCACCTGCGCGGGCTCGTCGGGTCGCCGGTCAATCCGGTCGCCACCGTCTGAACGCCGGCGCCGCGCGCACGCCGCGCCGGCGTCTTGTCCGCCGCTTCGCGCACGCTGCGCGGGCGGATCATCGAGGAGTCGCCATGTCCCATTCCCATGCGGCGTCGATTGCCGCGCGCATCGACCGCCTGCCCGCAACGGCCAGCATCTGGATGCTCGTGCTGTTCCTGAGCGTCGGCGGGTTTTTCGAGGTCTACGACCTGTTCCAGATGACCTACTTGCCGCCGGGGCTGATTCGCGACGGCATCTTTCACGCGGGCTCGCACGGCGTGCTCGGCATGTCGGACCAGGGCGCGCTCGGTGCGGCGACGTTCGCCGGATTGTTCGTCGGCGAGATGTTCGTGTCGCGCCTCGCGGACCGCTTCGGGCGGCGCGCGCTGTTCACCGGCGCGCTGCTGCTCTACACGGCGGCGAGCCTTGCGATGTGCGTGCAGACCCATGCGCTCGGCATTCTCGTGTGCCGCTTCATCGCGGGCTGCGGCATCGGCGCGGAGCTGATCACGATCGGCGCGTTCCTGACCGAGCTGGTGCCGAAGGCCGTGCGCGGCCGTGCGTTCGCGCTGTGCTTCGCGGTCGGCTATCTCGCGATGCCCGTGCTCGCGCTGGTGTCGTGGCTGTGGGTGCCTCACGATCCGCTGGGCATGTCCGGGTGGCGCTGGGTCGTGCTGCTCGGCGGCAGCGGCGCGGTCGTCGTCTGGTGGCTGCAGTCGCGGCTGCCGGAGTCGCCGCGGTGGCTCGCCCGCACCGGCCGCGAGGCCGAGGCCGAAGCCGTGCTGCAGCGGCTCGAGCAGGCAGTCGAGCGGGAATCCGGCCGGCCGCTGCCCGCGGTCCGGATGCCGGCCGTCGCAGCGCCGGCCGCGCGGCGCGCGCCGTCGATGTGGGATGCGCAGCATCGCGGCCGCACGGCGATGCTGATCGTGTTCAATGCATTCCTGAGCATCGGCTTCTTCGGTTTCAGCCAGTGGCTGCCGACGCTGCTCGCCGCGCAGGGCGCGACCGTCACGAAGAGCCTCTGGTATGCGTTCGTGATCGCGTTCGCGTATCCGGTGTCGCCATTCGTCGCCGGCCTGCTTGCCGACCGGATCGAGCGCAAGTGGCTGATCGTCGCGTCGGCGTTCGGCGTCGCGCTGTTCGGCACTGCGTTCGCGATGTCGGCGCAGGCGCCGTTCGTGATCGCGTTCGGCCTGCTCGTCACGCTGTCCAACACGGTGCTCGCGAGCAACGGCACCGCGTACCAGTCGGAAGTGTTTCCGACCGAGATCCGCGGGCGTGCGCTCGGCTTCGTGCATTCGATCGGCCGCCTGACGGGAATCGCGAGCAGTTTCATCGTCGCGCTGCTGCTCGAGCGCGCCGGGGTGTCCGCGGTGTTCGTGCTGATCGGCGGCAGCATGCTGATCGTGATGGTGTCGATTGGGGTGTTCGGGCCGTACACCAACAACCGGGCGCTGGACGAGATCGCCGGCCGCAGCGAGGATGACGCCGAGAACGCGGCGGCGGTGCGCGGGCTCGCCGCGTTGCCAGCTCGGCGTGTCGATGGGCGGCGTAAAGGAGCCGGGGATGGGGCGGTGTAATGGCACCGGCGGCTGCGGGGGTAAGACGCGGATTCGAACGGCTTCAGGGCGGCAGGCACCGTCGCGTAGTCGTCAATAAGCTTCCCGACACCCCGCATCGCCGGCCGTCCCTATTGCGACAGAGTCCCGGAAAGTCTTCGTCGATCTGTCCATCTATTACGTCGTCCTATTGAATTCCCGTCCGTGCACCAACGCCCGGCCGGGCCGCAAACCCGCCTCCACCAGCCATTCCTTACATTTCCGAAAGGAAGTCGTCGGTTATCAGTAACTACGATAATTTCTATTGCAGATACGTCTCTACTCGCAAATCCGGCCTTCGACTACTGTAGCTGTCACGTTACTACCGAGGCCATACATGTCCAAACTCAATATCAAACTACTGGGTCCATGCCTGCTCGCCATTGCGATCGACGCGATGGGGTTCGGGCTCGTGTACCCGATCATGGCGGCGATCTTCTCCGATCCCCAATCCGGCATCATCGGGGCCGATACGAGTCCGCAACTTCGCAATTTCTACCTGGGGCTCGGGTACGGTGTCTACCCGTTCTGCATGTTCTTCGGCTCCTCGCTGATGGGTGAGCTGTCCGACGGCTACGGCCGGCGGAAGATCATGCTGTTGTGCGTGTTCGGCCTGGCTCTCAGCTACTTCCTGATGGCGCTCGGCGCGCTGCTGCCGAGTATCGCGCTGTTGCTGGTCGGACGCGGCCTGAGCGGCCTGATGGCCGGTTGCCAAGGGATCGCGCAGGCCGCGATCACGGACATGAGCACGCCGGAAACCAAGGCGTACAACATGAGCATCATGTCGATCGCGTTCAGCGCGGGCGTCATCGTCGGCCCCGTGCTCGGCGGCGTCACGTCGGACCGCACGATCGCACCGTTCTTCAACTACGGCACGCCGTTCCTGCTGGTCGCCGCGCTGTCGGTCGTCTGCGGGCTCTGGACGTTCTGGTCATATCGCAACGCGGTCGCGCCGACCGGCAACACGCGTGTGGACCTGCTGATGCCGCTGCGGATCATCTACCAGGCCGGCACGCACCGCCGCATCGCGTTCCTGTCGATCGTGTTCTTCCTGATGCAGGTCGGCTACGGGCTGTATCTTCAGACGATCATGCTGGTGCTGCAGACGAAATTCCAGTACACGAGCTCGCAGCTCGGCCTGTTCAGCGGCCTGATCGGCCTGTCCTTCGTGTTCGGGCTGATGGTGATCGTGCGGCTGATGCTGAAAATCTGGAGCGTGGTCGACATCGCGAAGACGGGCCTGCTGATCGCGGGCATCGGGCAAGTGCTGTCGGCGCTGTTTCCGCACGAAAACACGCTCTGGGTGCTCGGCATGGTGGTCGGCTGCTTCGACATGGTTGCATACACCACCATGTACACCGCGTATTCGGACGCGGTGGCCGAGGACCGTCAGGGCTGGGCGCTCGGCGTCGCCGGCTCCGTGATGGCGATCGCCTGGGTCGTGACGGGCTTCCTCACCAACCTGTTGCCCGTGCTCGGCGAGCTCGGCCTGCTGATGGTCGGCGGCCTGAGCTTCGTCCTCAGCTTCGTGATGATGCTGGCGTATGGCCGAAAGTGGTCCGCGCCGACCGTGTCCGTCGGTTCTCGCGCCTACGACTGATGTGTCTTCTCCCGGCGCGCGCATCGCTGCCGCGATGCCGCCCGGGCGCCAGCCGGATTCCAGGCCGGCGCGTGCTCTCCCTGTATCGAAACGGAAGTACCCGATCAATCCAGCAACACGTTCATATTGAAGGACTGACATGGTGAATATCGCATCAAGAGACGAGGACGCCGCATTCGATATGGTCATCGTCGGCGCCGGCGTAGCCGGCCTGTACATGCTGCATCGGGCCAAGGAAGCCGGCCTGTCCGTACGGCTCGTCGACGCGGCGGACGGCATCGGCGGTACCTGGTTCTGGAATCGCTATCCCGGCGCACGCGTCGACATCGAGAGCTTCGAGTATTCGTACTCGTTCTCGCGCGAACTCGAGCAGGAATGGCGCTGGACGGAACGCTATGCATCGCAACCCGAACTCCTGCGCTATTTCGATCACGTCGCGCACCGCTTCGGGCTCTATGAACACATCCGACTCGGCACGCGGATCGATGCCGTAACGTTCGACGAATCGCGCGCCCGCTGGACGCTCGTCACTCAAGCCGGCGAACGCCTGCATGCCCGCTACTGCGTGATGGCGACCGGCTGCCTGTCCGCGCCGAAGGTGCCGGACGTCCCCGGATACGGCAGCTTCGCCGGCGAAACCTACTTCACGTCGCGCTGGCCGACCGGCACGGTCGACCTTGCCGGCAAGCGCATCGGCGTGATCGGCACCGGCTCGTCGGCGATTCAGTTCATCCCGGTCGCCGCGCAATCGGCGGCGCACGTCACCGTGTTCCAGCGCACGCCGAACTACAGCATCCCGCTGCGCAACCGTCCAATGGATGCGGAATACGAGCAGCAAATGAAGGCGAACTACGCGGAACTGCGCCGCATGGAATGGCAATCGCCCGGCGGCTTCGTCTGTGTCGGCGGCGAACCGCGTCAACCGCTGCGGATTTCGGCGTTGTCCGTCACGCCGGAAGAACGCCTGCGCGAATACGAAGCGCGCTGGGCCGCGGGCGGGCTGTGCTTCTACACGTCGTACAACGATCTGCTGACGAACAAGGACGCGAACGACACGCTGACGGCGTTCGTCCGCGCGAAGATCCGGGAGAAGATCGACGATCCCGTGCTGGCCGACAAGCTCACGCCGAGCGGCCATCCGATCCTGACGAAGCGCCTGTGCGCCGACAGCGGCTATTTCGAAACCTTCAATCGCGACAACGTGTCGCTGATCGACCTGAAGGAAACGCCGATCGAGTCGATCACCCGCAACGGCATCGTCGCAGCCGGCCGCGAGATCGAACTCGACATGATCGTATTCGCAACCGGCTTCGATGCGGTGACGGGCGCGCTGCTGAACGTGGACATTCGCGGGCGTGACGGCGAATCGCTGCGCACCGCGTGGAAGAACGGCCCGCAGACGTATCTGGGGCTCATGAGCGCGGCGTTCCCCAACCTCTTCAACATCGCGGGTCCCGGCAGCACTGCCTCGCTGAGCAGCGCGGTGCCGTGCGACGAGCACCAGGTCGAACTCGTGATGAAGCTGATCGAGCGCGCCGCGCACCACGATGCGGCTACCGTCGAGCCGACTCGCGCGGCGCAAGAAGCGTGGACGGCACGCATCCAGGCAATCGCGGAGAAGACGCTGATCCATCAGAGCAACTCCTGGTACGTCGGCTCAAACGTGCCCGGCAAGCCGCGTGCCGTCCTGCTCGATCTCGAGGGATTCGATTCCTACATCGCCGTATGCGAAGGCATCATCGAACGCGATTACGAAGGATTCCTGTTCGACAGCGTAACTGAAGATCATTCCATTCCAGAAAGTGTGGCCGAAGTCTGACCCCGCGACATCCTCCCGCTGAATCGGTTTCCTACACCGGCGATTCGCGTCCGACGGGCGCGAATCTCAATAAGGATTACGTATGAGTAAACTTCATTCGAGCGCTGCTTCAGCGCTCCGGGACATCGTGCGCGACGGCCAGACCTTCGCGATCGGCGGCTTCGGCCTGTGCGGCATTCCCGAGGCGCTGATCGGCGCATTGCGCGATTCAGGCGTCAAGGGCATCACCTGCATCAGCAACAACGCGGGCGTCGACGGTTTCGGTCTCGGCCTGCTGCTGGAAACGCGCCAGATCAAGAAGATGATCTCGTCGTATGTCGGCGAGAACAAGGAGTTCGAGCGCCAGTACCTGGCCGGCGAACTCGAGCTCGAATTCACGCCGCAGGGCACGCTCGCGGAAAAGCTGCGCGCGGGCGGCGCGGGCATCCCCGCGTTCTTCACGAATACCGGCTACGGCACCGTGATCGCGGAAGGCAAGGAAACGCGCCAGTTCGGCGATCGTCACTATGTGCTCGAGCCGTCGCTGACGGCCGACGTCGCGCTCGTGAAGGCGTGGAAGGCCGACAAGTCCGGCAACCTGATCTATCGCCGCACCGCGCGCAACTTCAACCCGATGTGCGCGATGGCCGGCAAGATCACCGTGGTGGAGGTCGAGGAGATCGTCGAGAACGGCACACTCGATCCGGACCAGGTTCATACGCCGGGGATTTTCGTGCAGCGCATCGTGCTGAACGCGACGCCGGAAAAACGCATCGAACAACGCGTCGTACGCGCGAAAGGAGACTGACATGGCCTGGAATCGTGACCAGATGGCGCGCGCGCGGCGCAGGAACTGCAGGACGGCTTCTACGTGAACCTCGGCATCGGCCTGCCGACGCTCGTCGCGAACCACGTGCCGGAAGGCGTCGAGGTGTGGCTGCAGTCGGAGAACGGGCTGCTCGGCATCGGCCCGTCGCCGACCGAGGATGAAGTTGATGCCGATCTCATCAACGCCGGCAAGCAGACCGTCACGACGCTGCCGGGTTCGTCGATCTTCTCGTCGGCCGACGCGTTCGCGATGATCCGCGGCGGCCATATCAACCTCGCGATCCTCGGTGCGATGCAGGTCAGCAAGCAGGGCGACCTCGCGAACTGGATGATCCCGGGCAAGATGATCAAGGGGATGGGCGGCGCGATGGACCTCGTCGCGGGCGTGAAGCGCGTCGTCGTGCTGATGGAGCACGTCGCGAAGGGCGATCAGCACAAGATTCTCGACGAGTGCAACCTGCCGCTGACGGGTGTCGGCGTGGTCGACCTGATCATCACCGATCTCGGCGTGATCGAAGTAACGCCGGCCGGTCTCAGGGTCGTCGAACTCGCCGACGGTGTGAGCGCCGGCGAGATCAAGGCGAAGACGGGCGCGCCGCTCGATGTAAGCGCCGTGTCCTGAGCACCGGCGGCGAACGGCAATGCAACACGCCGTTCCATCGATTTCGATTTGCTTTAGTTGTTTCGCTGTACTTAATGCATCACCTTTATCACCAGGAAGTTGATTCAGATGTCGTCACATTCATAAATCTAATCTGCTGGAGAGGGCCGTCATGAGTCAGGATCAGCTGTGGAAGTTCAAGCCGTATACGAGGCACACCGTTTCCCAATCGCCGCAATGGCAGCTGTTGCCGGGCGAGCTTCAGGAAGCCGTCGACGTCGTTTCGCGCGTGCTGCCGTTTAGAGTCAATCCCTATGTGCTGAACGAGCTGATCGACTGGGACAAGGTTCCCGACGACCCGATCTACCGGCTCACGTTCCCGCATCGCGACATGCTGAAGGACGACGAGTATGTGGCGATCCGCGATCTCATCCACGAAGGTGCCGACGAAGCGCGCATCGAAGCCGTCGTTCGCCGGATCCGCCTGCGGATGAACCCGCACCCCGCCGGGCAGCTGACCCACAACGTGCCCTATCTCGACGGCGTGCCGCTAAGCGGCCTGCAGCACAAGTATCGCGAGACGGTGCTGTTCTTTCCGAGTGCGGGGCAATCCTGCCATGCGTATTGCACGTTCTGCTTCCGTTGGCCGCAGTTCGTCGGCATGGACGAGCTCAAGTTCGACGCTCGTTCGTCGCAGGAGCTCACCGCCTATCTGCGGCGTCATCCGGAAGTTACCGACATTCTCGTGACGGGCGGCGATCCGCTCGTGATGAGCGCCCGCGCGCTCGGCGAATACCTCGAGCCGCTGCTCGCACCGGAGTTCGACCATCTGCAGAACATCCGGATCGGCACGAAGTCGGTCGCCTATTGGCCGCAGCGCTTCGTGAGCGACAAGGACTCGGACGACCTGCTGCGCGTGTTCGAAAGGGTGGTGGCGTCCGGGCGCAATCTCGCGATCATGGGCCATTACAACCATCCGCGCGAACTGCAGCATCCGATCGCGCAGCGGGCCATGCGGCGCATCATCGGCACCGGCGCGAGCGTACGCATCCAGGCGCCGCTGATCCGGCACATCAACGAGGACCCGGCCGCCTGGGCCGAGCTGTGGACGACGGGCGTGCGGCTCGGAGCGATCCCGTACTACATGTTCGTCGAACGCGACACCGGGCCGAGCGACTATTTCAAGCTGCCGCTCGCGCGCGCATACGAGATTTTCCAGGCCGCCTACCGCTCGATATCGGGCCTCGCCCGCACCGTGCGCGGCCCATCGATGAGCGCGTTCCCGGGCAAGGTGATGGTGGACGGCATCGTCGAGCTGGCCGGCGAGAAGGTGTTCGCGCTGCAACTGCTGCAGGCCCGCAACCCCGAATGGGTGCGCCGGCCGTTCTATGCGAAGTTCGATCCGAAAGCGACCTGGTTCGACGAGCTCGTCCCCGCATTCGGCGAAAAAACCTTCTTCTTCCAGGACGAACTGGCAGCGATGGAGCATGGCGCCGGCGGATCGGGCCGGACCATCGCCGTGGCCCATCGCGACGCCGTGCGCCCCGATTTGCTGGAGGCAGTGGAATGAGCGGCCTTCTCGATCAGGAAAGCGCGGAGTACGAAGTCTTTGCGCTGCGTTACGCGACGCACGACGATCGGCGCAGCGGCGAGAACTATCTCGGCGACGATCCGCACGACGACATCTCCATGCCGCTCGACTTCTATGTGTGGGTGATTCGCGGCATGGGCCGCACGGTGCTGGTCGACACAGGGTTCGACGCGCCGACGGCCGCCCGGCGCAAGCGCCGCTATCTGCATTCGCCGGTGGCGCTGCTGGGCGAGCTCGGCATCGACGCGGCAGACGTGGACGACGTGATCATCACGCACATGCACTACGACCACGCGGGGAACATCCGCGAGTTTCCCGGGGCGACGCTGCATATCCAGGATGCGGAGATGGCGTACTGCACCGGGCGCTGCATGTGTCACGAAGCGATTCGCAAGCCGTTCGAGGCGCATGACGTGTGCGCGGCGATCGAACGGCTGCACGCGGGCCGCGTGCGATTCGCCGACGGCGATCACGAGGTGGCAGCCGGCATCCACACGCACCTGATCGGCGGCCACACGGCCGGCCTGCAGGTGGTGCGGGTGCGCACGGCGCGAGGCCATGTCGTGCTGGCCAGCGACGCCGCGCACTACTGGGACCACATCCGCTCGAAGCGCCCGTTCCCGATCGTCTTCAACGTCGCGCGCATGCTCGACGGGCATGCGGTGATCGAAGCGCTGGCGGACGGCCCCGACCACATCATTCCCGGCCACGATCCGGCGGTGCGCCAGCGCTTCCCGCGCTGGAACGGGCATCCGGACATCGTGGCGCTGCACGCGCCGCCCTTGAGCGACGCGCACCTCGCCGCCGATGCGTCGCGCGCGGCGGTATCGAACCCGGCGACAGCATCGGCCGACGTTCAACTCGAAACGGGAGAAACGCAATGACGAACACGATTTCGATTGCGATCATTGGCTTGGGGCCGCGCGGCGTCACCGTGCTCGAGCGCCTCGTCGAGCACGCGCGCAATATTCCGGCCGGCGTCGCGCTGGACATCACGGTGTTCGACGCCGGCGAATGCGGGCAGGGCGCTCATCCGTCGCGCCAGCCGGATCACTTGATGATCAACACCGTCGCGTCGCAAGTGACGATGTTCGCGCCGTCGAGCGAGCTGGGCCGGCACGGCGCGCCGTCGCTCGTCGAATGGGCGCATGACAGCGGATATCGCTACGTCGACGGCGCGTTCCGGAAGACGTCGGTCGATGCGGGCCGCCCGCTCGACGATGCCGACCATCTGCCGCGCAGCCTGCTCGGCGAATACCTGTCCTGGGTTTATGCACGGATCGTCGCCGCGCTGCCGCGCAGCGTCGCGGTGACGCATCGCCGCGCCCGCGTGGTCGATCTCGTGCCGGCCAAGCGCGGCTACGAACTGCATGTCGACGACAGTGCGCCGGCCTTTGCGCACTATGTGTTCCTGACGACGGGCCACGGCACGCGCCGGCCCACCGAGAGCGACCAGCGCCTCGCGCAGTTCGCGGAGCGGCATCAGGCCAACAACGCGCAGCTCGCATACGTGCCGTCGCCATACCCGATCGAGACGCTGAACGATATCGCCCCCACCGCGACCGTCGCCATACAGGGGTTCGGCCTGACCGCACACGATGTCGTGTCTGCGTTGACGATCGGCCGTGGCGGACGCTACGTCGAACGCGACGGCGAACTCGAATACCAGAAGTCCGGGCTCGAACCGCAGATCCTGCTGTTCTCCCGCAACTGCCTGCCGTTCGCCGCGCGCGGGATCAACCAGAAGGGGCTGACGGGGCGCCATCGCCCGCGCTTTTTCACGCCGGACGCGGTGGCGGCATTGCGTGCGGCCGCGCTGGACACGACGGGCAACAGCCGGATCGATTTCCGCGTTGACGTGCTGCCGCTGATTATCAAGGAAATGGCTTACGCGTACAGGCTCGCGCTGCAAGGCGGCAACGTCGATGCCGACGGGTTCGAGCCGCGCCCGGATGAGCTGCACGCGATCGGCCAGATTCTGTGGCCGCTCGAGGGCAGGACGTTCGAATCCTTCGACGCGTTCCGCACGTTCTTTTTCGCGCTCATGCGCGACGACCTGCATCACGCGCTGCTCGGCAACCTGACGAGCCCGGTCAAGGCGGCGACCGACGTGCTGCGCGATACGCGCGAAGCGTTGCGCGCGGCCGTCGAATACGGCGGACTGACGCCCGATTCGCATCGCTACTTCGTCGACGAATTCAACGCCATCACCAACCGCGTGTCGTTCGGCCCGCCGCTGCGGCGCAATCGCGAGCACCTCGCGCTGCATCGCGCCGGCTTGCTCGACATCGCCGGCGGCCCCGGCGCGCGGCTTGTCGCCGACGAGACGTGCGCGCATTTCCGCATCGAGGCGCAATACGGCGAGCGGGTGGAGCGCCGCTACGCGGACGTGCTCGTCGTCGCACGGCTCGATCCGTATTCGCCGGCCACCGACGGTTCGCCGCTCTCGACCGCACTGCTCGGCCGCGGCATCGTCCGCCCGTACCGGAACGGCGACTACCACCCGGGCGGACTCGACGTCGATACGGGTATGCATCCGCTCGGCCGCGACGGCGAAGCGCAGTCGCGCCTCTGGGCCATCGGCTTTCCCATCGAAGGCGCGCACTTCTACACGCATGCGCTGCCGCGTCCGGGCATCGCGTCGCGGCAGACGCGCGACGCCGAGCGCTGCGTGCTCGAACTGCTCGACATGATCGCGGCCGAACAGGCCACCGGCCCGGCCCGCATCGGCGTGCCGGGCGACGACACCACTGCGGCGCGCGATTCGCTCGCAGCCGCGCCCGAAGCCGCGTTGACAGCAGCGCTGGAGGGTAACTGAACATGCTGACCCTGCACGATTTCCACCGCTCGTCGGCATCGTTCCGCGTGCGTATCGCGCTCAATCTGAAGGGCGTCGCCTACACGACGGTCGTTCAGGATCTCGATGCGCGCGCCCACCGCGCCGATCCGTATCTGTCGATCAATCCGCAAGGCCTGCTGCCCGCGCTGCGGATCGGCGACCGCGTGCTGACCCAGTCGTCGGCGATCGTCGAGTATCTCGACGACGAATATCCGGACCCGCCGCTGCTGCCTGCCGGCACGCAGGAACGCGCGCGCGTGCGCGCGCTGTTCCAGACGGTCGCGGCGGACACCCACCCGATCACGGCCATGCGTGTCGCCCAATACCTGAAAGAGGCGACCGGCTGCGACGACGGCGTGGTGCTCCGCTGGAAGCAGCACTGGATCACCACGAGCCTGGGCGCGCTCGAGACGATGCTCGCCGGCAGCGCCGAGACAGGCCGGTTCTGTCACGGCGATCGCCCGTCGCTCGCGGACCTCGCGCTGGTGCCGCAAATCGTCTCGGCCCGCAACGTCAACATCGATATCGCGCCGTATCCGACCGTATCGCGCATTCATGACGCATGCATGCAGCTCGCGGCGTTCCGCGATGCCCATCCGGATACCTGTTCATCCCACCCTGCGTACAACAAGGAGTAACCATGCAGACGATCGAAGGCGACATTCTCTCGTTTTCGGAATATCTCGAACTGACGTCGAAACCCCCGGCCGACCCTGTGGTCTGGAAGTGGGAGTCGATCGAGTCAATGACGCGCAGCCGCCCGCACAACCCGCAGGGCACGCTTGCGCTGTCAGGCGGCAGAGTCGATGAGCACGGGACAGTCGCCCCCGATCTGTCACTCGTCATCCAGGTACTGAAGCCCGGCGAGATGACGGAGCGGCATCGCCATTCATTCTGGCATCTGTACATCGTTCATTCGGGCTCCGGAGAAATGGCGTTCGGCGAAGACCAGACGTGCGAGCGACTCGTGCCGGGCGACACGGTGTTCGTGCCCGCCTGGGGCTATCACGCCATCGGCAACCCGTCGGGCACCGAGCCGTTCGTGCTGTTCCGCCTGCAGAACCTTCCGCAGAACGCGAGTTCGGGCAATCTCATGCGCGAAATCCAGGGGGAGCTGCAAATCATCTATGCCGGCGCGGGTCTGGCATCCCATCGGTAAAACGACGCGCGGGCCGGCCGCACACGGCGGCCGGCCCGCGTACAGACGAAGGAGGTGTTCGTTGGCTTACACGTTCGAGAAGGGGCGCATCTATCGAATGCCCACTCACTTCGGACCGGCACCGGGCCCCCGGCAGGTGCCGAACGCGCTCGCAGTCGACCCGCACCGCAATCCGACGCGCATGACGGTATCCGCGTCGTTCCTCACCGACGCCGCCCGGCTGGAACGGCATCTTCCGGAACGTTTCACGCTCGCCGGCGAGCCCGTCGTGACCGTCGAGTTCCATTACCTGACCGGCATCGACTGGCTCGCCGGACGCGGCTACACGATGGTTCACGTGAGCTGGCCCGCGATCTTTGCGGGGACGCGCGACCGCGCCGCCGGAAAGTTTCTCGCGGCGGTATGGGAAAACCTTGCGGATCCGATCATCACCGGCCGCGACGAGATCGGTCATCCGAAGCTCTATGCCGACGTCGCGGCGCCGCGGCAGTTCAACGGCGAACAGCATTGCGAAGCGAGCTGGATGGGCTTTCGCTTTCTCGAACTCGGCGTGACGGGATTGCGGGAGCCGGTCGCCGACACGCCGCCGGCCCGGTCCGACGGCACCTTGATGCTGAAGTACACGCCGCGCACCGGCGACTGGGGCGAGACCGAGCTGTGCCAGGTCACGCTGACGCCGGTTCACGACCCGTACGTCACGATCGACAGGCGGCACGTCGGAGATGCGCGCGTGCGCTTCAACGTCGCGAGCTGGTCGGACCTGCCGACGATGGCGCACGTCGTCAATGCCCTCGCCGAGTTGCCGATCGTCGAGATGCGCGGCGGCTCGATCGTGCACGCGCATGGCGGGAAACCCTACCTCGACCAGTGCGTGCTGTCGTAACGCGCATGCCCCGGCCCGTCCGGCATCGCGCCGCAAGCTTTCGCGCGATGCGCGGATGCCATCGGGCATTCAACGTTTGCTTGACCCGACCCGCCGGGCAGTCCGGCGGGCACAACCTCAACCCACAGGTGCCAAGATGACCCGAGCCTTCACACAGAAATTCGACGTCACGTATCGCGACCAGGATCCCGCCGGCCACGTCAGCGCGACGATGTATTACGTGTACATGCTGAATGCATACATGGCTTACGCGCATGAACTGCTGGAGGTGCCGCTCGATCAGGGCATTCCGCAGATCATGCTGAAGACGTCGTGCGAATACGTCCGTTCCGCGAAATGGGGGGAATCGCTCGAATTGAGCGCGCGAATCACGCGTCTCGGCACGAAGAGCTTCGACCTCGAATACCTGATCACGCTCGCGAACGACGCCGACACCGTGATCGCGCGAGGCGCGTCGACGCACGTCGCTTACGACTACGTGACGGAATCGACGGTGCCGCTTTCGGACACGTTCCGCGCGCGCGTCAGGCAATACCAGGAGGAGGAGGCGCCCGAATTGTCCGAAGTCGCCTGACAAACCGCGCCCCCACTGCGCCCGGTCCGATGCCGGGCGCAGCGCCACGGTCGGCCGGGGAGAGCGGATTGCCGCTATCGAAAACCGGATGCACGGCGCGCGAGCGGTGTTGACTCGTGCGAAGGCGTCCGGCTCACGACAGGTTGTACCGAAAAGGCTACGTTAGCGTGAAACCGGCCAGAACGGCACACGCGAGCGAGAAGATCAACGTTCAATACAGGGTGAACGTCGAAAGGTTGCACAGTAATCGAGTGTGATGACAAGCCTGGCAGGACCGGGGTTCGCCAAACCTGAATGCCTGCGCCAGGAGAACAACGGGCGATATGGAGCGCTGCAACCCGTCCTGCCTGTCGACACACATGAAAACTGCTGCAAACGGGATGCGTTCATATGGACCGGCATGTCCACTGTCGTCTCGCTCCAGAATGGCGATCGCACGTCGGCGCTGTATCGCCGGCTCGACCGCCGCCTGCTTTCCTTTCTGCTCATCTGTTATTTGTTTGCATGCCTTGACCGGCTCAATGTTGGTTTCGCCCGGCTGCACATGCAGTCCGACATCGGCTTGACCGATGCGCAATACGGGCTGGCCGCCGGCATATTCTTCATCGGATACGCGCTCTTCGAGGTGCCGTCCAACCTGCTGCTGCCGAAAACCGGCGCACGCAAGGCCATCAGCAGGATCCTGGTGCTGTGGGGCCTGACGTCCGCAGCCATGGTCGCGACGCGCGATGCGACGACGTTCTATGTGCTGCGCTTTCTCCTGGGCGTCTTCGAGGCCGGATTCACGCCGGGCATCCTCTTCTATCTGACCTGCTGGTATCCCGAATCCCGCCGTGCGAAAGCCATCGCCGCAGTGATGATCGGCGGCCCCCTTGCGGGCGTGCTCGGCGGCCCGCTGTCGATGTGGATCATGACGACCTTCGCAGGCTTGGGCGGCCTGTCCGGCTGGCAGTGGATGTACCTGATCGAAGGGCTGCCGTGCGTCGCGCTCGGCATCATGGCCCGCGTGCTGCTTGCCGATCGCCCCGAGACGGCATCGTGGCTGTCACCCGAGGAGCGGCAGGAACTCGTCGACATGGCCGCGAAGCCTCAACATGCGAAGCGGCACGGTTTCGCCGAAGTCGTGAAGGACCCGTACGTCTATTTGATGAGCGCCGCCTATTTCTGCGTCATTTGCGGCATCTACCTGATCAATTTCTGGCTGCCCGGCCTGCTGGCGGCCGGCGGCGTCACCGATCCGATGAAGATCGGCCTCTATTCGTCGATTCCGTTCGTTGCCGCGACCATCGGCATGATCGTCGCCGGCCGTAGTTCCGATCGCCGCAACGAGCGGCGCTGGCACAGCGCGATTCCGGCGCTGGTCAGCGCGATTTCGCTCGCCGCTACTGCCTTGTCGAGCGACAGGCTCGATGTTTCGCTGATTTGCATCACGATTGCGACGACCGCGATGTGGATGGCCTACACGGTATTCTGGACCATTCCATCCGCCTATCTGAAAGGACCCGCCGCCGCGGGCGGCATCGCGCTGATCAATACGATCGGCGTGTTGGGCGGCTTTTTCAGCCCGGCGGCGATCGGCTGGCTGCGGACGTCGACCGGGAGTTTCCGCGCGTGCCTGCTGTTGATGGTGGCCATCATGGCCATCGGCGCCGCGCTGCTTGCGGCCACCCGACCCGCTCCCGTTTCCGGGCGCGGGAAAAGTGAAATATGCGAACGTTGATGCACGGATGAGGATGTGTTTTGTCGATCGTCACCGTCTCGGGCGCGCATCCGGCATCGGCTTCATCGACTCTCGCTCCGTTCGATGCCGTCAGCTAACCTGACCGTCCTTGCTGCGGCATCCGCCCGGCGGAATCGCGGTCGGTGCCGCCGCCTGCCGGCCGCGCGCGATGCGCTGCCGATCGATCCGGCGCGGCGCGCTATATGTCGAGCGCGCCGTCCGCAGCCCGCGCCATCGCCTTCGGCAGATACTCCTCGATGATCTTCACGACGACCTGTGTCTTCGAAGGGACGGGCCGCGTGACCGGCAGCAGCGCATGCAGGTCGAATCCCGGTACCGTGTAATCCGGCAGCAGCCTGACGAGCCGGCCGGATTCCAGGGCGTCGATGCAGACGTGTTCCTGAAGGACGCCGATACCCGCGCCGTTCAGCAGTAGCTCGTAGACCGGCCGCCAGTGGCTGGTGCTGATGACGACGTTGATCGGCGTCGGCCGCACCGATTTAGACGGGCACATCAGGCGAAGCTGGCCGTCGTTGAAGAGCCCCGTGACGCGAATGAATGGGTGCCCGACGATGTCGGTCGGTTCCTCCGGCAGCCCGTGCTTTTCGATATAAAGCGGCGACGCGACCAGTACGCGTCGTACATAACCCAATCGACGCGCGACGAAATTGCCATCGCCGATCTGGCCGAGCCGCAATGAAATATCGACGCCCTCGGTGACGGGGTCGGTGATTTCGTCATTCAGGACGAGATCGATATAGAGCTGCGGATTATGTTCGCGGATTACCGTGAGTATTTCCGGCAGCACGACTTCGCCCAACCCATGTGGCGCGGCAATGCGAATGCGCCCACGCACGATCTTGTTGCCGAGCGTGACGACGGCCCGTGCCTCGTCGGCCGCGTCGAGCACGATCTTGCTTCGCTGATAGAACAGAATGCCTTCATCGGTGCACGACACCGCACGCGTGTTCCGAAGCAGCAATTTGACGCCGAGAAACCGTTCGAGCCGATCGACGCGGTCGCTAACGGTAGGTTGGCCCAGGCCGAGATCTTTCGCGGCCCTCGACAAATTGCCACGCTCGACAACCCGCACGAATATTCGCATGGCCGCAAGCAAATCCATAGTCCCTCGATAATCGGAAGAATTTAGTTATTCTGGAAGACGAAAAAGCAGATTCGTCCGTTTTTTTTCCGGCCGGCGGTGAGCGATAGAGCCCATTTGGAATGTTGCGATCTCGTTACGTGGGGCGGATGCGTAACTATACCCAATCCTGTCAACTTTTTGACGAATAGGTAATTCAAAGTGCCGGAAGTGGTCGGTGTGGCGCGTCGTGTGCGGCAATCAAGAGGCTGAATAGCTGGGTCGGCACGTCACGACTAATGACTTTCGCAAATCGGCAGCATTTATTGAGTCCATCCTGCTGGGCGAACGTCGAAACAGGCGCGGTCACGTTTCATGCGGCGCCGCGACGCTGCCGTCTAAAAAAATCCCAAAGCTTCGCCGTCGCGTCAGGACCCTTGTCGGAATGAAACGCTTCGCGAGGGTCGCCACCGCTCCAAGCGTGACCGAGGCCTCGAACGATACAGATCCTCACGACGAGCCGGCCGGCCTTCAGAAAGTCCACGTAGTCGACAGCATCGCGCGTATATGTGCGCTGTTCGCCGACGCGTAACGCGCCTTGGGCATCGACCAGCTGGTTGAGCCGTGCAAATTCGACGCCGAGCTGTGCGGCGTTGCGCTTCGCGACAACGGCATCGAGCTCACCGTGGACGATGATGGCAGGCATGCCCGGATAGCTGGAGACGTCGACCGACGCCTCGATCAGGCGCAGCGGATCTTCACGACTGCCATTACGCATGACGCGCATGGCGCTCATGGCGGAACTTGTGACACCGAACACCGGGCCCGAGTGTAGACCGACGGCGGCAAAGAGCGCGGGGTAGTGAATCCCTAGAACCGCGGCGAGGCCGGCTCCCGCCGAGATGCCCGCGAGATAGACGCGCTGATGGTTGAAGCCGTGTTCCCGGACGATCGCCGCGACGAGCGATGCGACGGCAGGCGCCTCGGAGTGCGTCAGGTTCTCGTGCCAATGCCAGCATCGATGAGGGTGCGCGGTCTTCGCCTGCTCGGGAAGCAGCACCGCAAAACCGGCGCGATCGGCGAGCCGGCAAATGCGCGTGCCGGCGGCGAACGACTCCACAGTCTGCCGGCAACCATGCAGCATGACGACGAGGGGCAGCTCCGCCGGCACCGCCGCAGTAGCCGGCAGATACAACGCATACGTGAGATGGTTGACGAGCCGGCCGGCCAATGGCGGCGCGGAATGAAACGAGCGTATCCACCGACCGGCCGCTCGCATCGATGGAGGGCGGCCCGTACGCGGTTTGCCGACGCGCTTCGTGGCGACCGGACGAGCGGTCTTGACCGTCGGCGGTTTGCGCGCGACGTTTTTCCTCTTCTTCGGCCGAGCGACCGTCAGGCTGGAGAGCAGATCGAGACCGCTGAGCCAGACGTTGGTCTTTTTCCTGGGCATGGGCGATGGCAGTAAGAACTCGCTGTCGATGTCACGCGGCGGTGGCGGGTTTGCGTTCGACGCCGAACGACACCCTCATACTAACGCCGCGGCGCACGCGGCGTGCACCAACTCGGGTGGTTCCGAAAGTATGGCTCGGCGAATGGTTTCGACGCGTGACGGCGACCCGGTGCATCGGCCCACCAGCTTCAGCTCGCGATCTACACCGGCAGAGTGGCCCCCGAGCGCGGTCGACGTCGCGATGAAATGTTGACGAACCTTGTGATCGCCTGGAACACGCAGCGCATGCAGGCGACGGGCGACGGCTGGCGACGCAAAGGACGACGGGTCGACGACGAGTGGTTGCGCCGGATGGGGCCTGCGCATTTTGCGCACGTGAACTTCAGGGGCGCGTTGAGCTTTCCCATCGATCAATACGGCGATGTCCTGCTGGAAGCCGCGCCCTGGCAACGAGGTACGGGTTCATGAGGCGTGCAGGATAGAGAAGGGCGGCGTATCGGTACCGTTGGCGGACTGGCGTCCGTCCGATGAAGTCGACGAGCGTGATCAGCGCCAATACCGGTCTGCGACAGGATCGTGCAGCACCGCACCCCGATGAGGGGGAGCAGTGTGAAATTCGAAAAAATCTTGATATGAACAGGCAGTCGTGAGGCCTCCGCGTTGCTTGCGCGACGGTTTGGCGCAAGCAACGCAGCGGCCCATGAGGATCGGTTCTGGTCCTCTGCCGATCGCCCATGTCCGTGACTGAACGCACACGGTTTTACCATTCGCGAATGGATCGACGTTCTGCTCATCGCCGTGCCGCTTTGTTCGCCGGCATGCTTCACCGAGCTGCTGTGCGGCCGCATGATTTCGCCCGAGGGATGGGTGACCCGAGATGACACTCGATTACGATCGCGACCAAGGTGAGGGCACGTGCGGTCGAGCAGTCGCGTCGGCGACGCGGTCGACCCAGCCCCGGTAGAACGCGCGGTACTTGAGCACGAGCTTGTCGTACCTGCTGTATGCGCCGCCGCCGTCAGGCTTCATCCCGTTCCAGATCTTGACGTCGTACCCCGCGGCCTGTCTGGTCTGCAACCCGAACAGCACGTAGTCGGTCGCGCGGCGCAGGGCGCCGCCCACCTTCTTGATCGAGATGAGCATGTGCATGACGTTTTTGCCGTCGCTCACCGGCGTCACACACTGGAGCAGCTTGTATTTGAAGTCTCCGTCCAGCGCGACGGTCATGACGCACCCGCCGGGGTAGCCATCGAAGTGCAGGTTCATCTGCGACATGTTCAGGCCGAGCGCGCGCGACAGCATGCCGAGGGGCCCGAAGTACCGGTCCACGGTGAAGTCGATCCCGGCACCGAACCACGCGCCCGCCCGGGCCAGCGACTCGACCTCCGGCCACCGGCGCCAATCGTCGAAGAGCTTGAGCTCGAAGGCCGAGATCGGGAGCGCGTGCACGGGGGTCGCGTGCTGCGCGTCGTAGAAGTTCTCGACGATCCGCAAGACCGCCGTCGTCGTCTCGAACGCGAAGTGCAGGTGCATGAAGTCGTTGTTGTCGACGTCGGCCGCGGCGATTTCGGGCAGCGGATGCAGCGGCTGCGGGGAACCGTACCAGACCCACACGTAGCCGTATCGCTCGGCGGTGACCAACGTCGGCTGGCGCGCCCCGCGCGGGACGGGCTCCAGCCGGCTCACCGCCGGGCTGTGGCCGGGGATGTGAACGCACTGGCCCTGCTCGTCGTACCGCCAGTGGTGAAACGGGCACTGGATGCACCCGTCCTTGACCCGCCCGTCAGCCAGGTTCGCGCCGAGGTGCGAGCAGTGGCGGTCCATCACCACGGCCCGCCCCGTCGCGCCGCGCCACGCCACGCACGGACGGCCGAAGAGCGTCAATTCCGTCGGCTTGTCCTTGAGGTCGTCCGAGCGCATCGCGACGTACCAGCTCGCGGCCAGGCGCGTGGTCGCGTCGTACGCCCCCGGGGTATGCTCGTTGGCGACCGCTTGATCCAATTGAACGTCGTTCATCGTTTTCGTGTAGGTGTCGGCCGACTACTTCAGCGCCAAGCCGATGCGGGTCGTGATGTACGCCTTGAGCAGCGCGAACATCGGGTTGTAGTCGAAGTACTTTTTCACTTCTGCCGGCGCGCTGGTTTGCGTCCAGTGCATCAGCTTCAGCGCCGGCAGCAGGCTGTACTTCGAGTTGTTGAGCTGCGGTTTGGCCCCGGTGATGCAGTACCCGAAGCCGAACATCGGCCTGGCGAAGTCTCGTTCGTCGATGAGGGCGTGAATCCGCGCCGCGGCCTCCTCGGCCCGCTTGCGCCCGGCGCTCACGGCCTCGACCTCGGCTTTGGCGTCGTTGAACAACTGGTAGTACCCCTCCATGTCCGCGCACAGGTATCCGAGGTACGGTGGGTCGTTGTCGAGGTGATCGAGGTCGCCCTCGTCACGCGACGCGCGGAACCTCGCGTGGGCTTGCACGAGCCGGAACTGCCCGAGGATCGTGCCGACCGCCCACAGCCTGTGGAACGCGTCCCACAGGCGGAAATCCGAGAACGCCGTGTAGCAGCAGCTGACGAAGTCGTCGTTGTGGTCCAGAAGCTTCTGCTGCAGGCGCTCGATGTACTCGAAGCGCTCGGGGGAGAAGTCGTCGTCGCGCAGCGCCTTGATGAGCCGCGCCGCGAGCGCGTGGATGGTCACCGCGGTGTTCTCGAGCCCCCGGGAGAAGAGCGGGTCGATGAACCCGTTCGCGTGCAGCATCAGGCAGTAGCGGTCGCCGACGCAGGCGGTCGACGAGAATTGCAGGCGGTCGGTCTTGACCCAGTCGCGCACCGGCACGGCGTCCCGGAACTGCGCGCCGATGCTCGGGAACCGCGCGAGGAACTCGTCGAATTCCTGCTGCGCGGAGATGTCCGTTTTCGGATAGACACGCGGGTCGAGCTGCAGGCCGACGCTCACCAGGTTGTTGGTCGACCGCGGGTGGTTGTTGAACGGAATCACCCACAGCCAGCCGCCCGCGAACATGTGGTGCAAGGTCCCCTCGTGCCAGCGCCAGCGCTGCCCCTTGACCTTGAAGATGTCGTCGAACGGCTTGACCCCGAGCATGTGCGTGTAGAGGCTGCGCGAGTGCGTCTTGAAGCGACACGGCTCTTCGCGGAGCTTGAACTTGGTCGCGAGCGGCGCGCGGGGGCCTCCGCAGTCGATCATGTACCGGCCGGTGAACCGTTCGCCCTGGGCGGTGGTCACCGCGACGCCGTCTTTGTCGGCGTGGTATTCGGTCACGCTCGTCTTCTGGCGGACCGTGCAGCCGTATTTGATGGCGGCTTGCAACAGGTAGGCATCGACGTCCTGCCGATAATAATGGCTTTCCGGACCCCACGGCAGTTCGGGAATGACGCACTGCGTGAACTCCTTCGGGTCGTGCTCCTGGCCGGGCTTGTGGAACACGAAGCCGAAGTTGCGCTTGATGCCCGTGCTCGACGCGACGTAACGCTGCGTCGAGTAGAACGACGTGATGCGGTCGAGCTCCGGAATGCCGTAGCGATCGGCGATGATGCGGTTCATGAGAGACGTCTCGGGGATCGACGATTCGCCGATCGTGAACCGCGGGTGCGACGACTCCTCGATGATCAGCACGCGAAACTGTTGATTGGCCAGGATGGCCCCCATCTGGGTGCCGGACATGCCCGAGCCGAGAATGATCACGTCGAAGTGGTTGCTGTCGCGCCCGTTCGCGGGGCTGTTCTGAATCATGGGGGCATACTCTCCTTGTGAGATGGAACACATCGCCGCACGCGTCGGGCGTCAGGTGTCAGGGCTCGTCGAGCGCGGCGCGGAGGCGGGACCGCGCGGCACGCGTGAGCGTGAGCAGATCGACGAGCGCGCTTGGCGCGTACCCCCCGCTGCCGATGGCGGGGCCGCTTTGCCCGGCTTCGTACGCCCGCTCCGCCAATTTGAGGTGAGGTGCCCGGAAGCGCAGCAGGACCTCGAAGACCCGGTCGAGGGCCGCCAGCCCGGCCCTGACGGGCTCGCCCCGCGCGCCGGCCGCTTGCGCCTCGCCGAGCACGCGGTCGACGAGCGCCGGCTCCCCGGCGAACCGGGCGTAGACCGCCCTGTACGCGGGAAGCACGTAGGGCAGGTACGTCTCCTTGAATTCTCGATAAGCTGGGTGGTCCGATCGCGAGCCCCACAGCACGTGCTCCAGCACGAAGAGGGGCATTTCCACGGCCCCGGGGCCGAGGTAGCTCTGGCCCCCGACTCGAATCGGTTCGTAGAAGGGGCGGAGCTCGTTGTAGAAGACCTGTACCGAGATGAAGCGGTAAGCGTAAACGATCGATTCGACCATTTTCTGCAGATAGGCCGCCAGCTCGTCGCACCCTTGCGCGAACGCGGGCGACCGCAGGGGTACGTCGTACAGCTCGACGGTCACTTCGATGGCCGCCTCGAGGGCCGCCATCGAGATGCGCACGCTCTCGAGCAGGTGCCCTTCGTCGCGCAGCCCGGTGTAGCTCCGCTGCGCGTCGGCCGCCGCGGGGTTCCAGACCGTCACGTGCAGGAGCGTCTCGCGCGGCGGCAGGTCGGTCGCGCGCGCCAGGTCGAGCAGCACCGGCTCGAGCCCGGGCACCACGTCCGCGGGTTCGTGTCCGTGCCGCTTGAGCGACCCCAGGAAGAACCCGATGTCCCGCATCGCGGCGGCGGCTTCGACGAAGCCCCAGCCGGAGGGCACGCCGCGCGCCGGCAGGAACTCGCGCAACAGGCCGACGATGCCGGGCACGTCCTTTTTACGGTTCAGGTCAGGCAGTTGCAGAACGAGTGCCCGCGCCCGCAGCGGATCGCAGGCCGCCACCGCGGCGTGCGTGGCCTCGAATGCGCATACCCGGTCCAGGGTGCGCTCCACTACAGGATTTCCGGCGCCGCGAGCGTCGATCCGGGCTGGCTGCGAGACAGCCCCGCGTCGCCGTCACGCAGCGACCGCAGGTAGTCGTAGTTCGTCGGCAGGCTGGTCCGCAGACGCTCGGCCTCGCGCCGGATGCGGGCGAACATCGCCTCGGCCTTGTCGATCGACTCCGGTCGGTGCCGCAAGAGCGGCAGCGACCGGTCGGGCAACATGCCCAAGCCGGCAAAGATGCAGTAGTAGTTTCCGTTCAACCAGAAGTTCCTGAATTCGTAGTCAAACGTTTCGTAGTACGTGGAATCGTCGAACGACGTGGTGGTCAGCGGCAGCCCCGCCTTGTAGCGCTGAACCTTTTCCTTGATGGCGTCCGAGAGCCGCAGGTCGTGCCGGTTCGCGAGCCAGAACGGCGTGTCGTCGCGCGACGTGGTGAAATAGTGCGCCTGGACGAAATCCCGGCAGTCGTCGAACATGTGGACGATCTCGGCGTTGAATGCGTCCGCCAACCGCGGGTCGAACGAGGTATCGGGGAAGTGCTTCACGAGCTGGTAAAGCGCCGCGTAGATGAAGTAGATTCCCGTCGATTCCAGGGGCTCCAAAAAGCACGACGACAGCCCGATAGCGACGCAGTTGTTGACCCACGCCCGCCCGTTGCGCCCGACCCGGAACTTGATCTGGTTGAGCGGCTGCTTGTCCGAGAGGCCCCAGAGGTTGAGGAAGTCGGCGGTGGCCTGGTCGCGCGACGTGAACTTGCTCGAGAAGACGTAGCCGCTGCCGAACCGGCCCAGCATCGGAATCTTCCAGGTCCACCCCGAATTCATGGCGATCGCGGAGGTGTACGGCTCGACCCCCACGCGCGCGTCGGCGTTGGGCACGGCGCTGGCGACCGCGCTGTCGCACAGCAGGTAGTCGGACATGTCGATGAAGGGCTCCTTCAGGGCCTGGTTGATCAGGAGCCCCCGCATGCCGGAGCAATCGATGAACAGGTCCGCCTCCAGCGTGCGCCCCTCCTTGGTGGACAGGCTGGAGATGTAGCCGCGGTCGTTCAGGCGAACCTCCACGACCTCGTCGACCACCCGTTTCACCCCGCGTTCGACGGCCCAGCGCTTCAGGAAGTCGGCCACCAGGTGGGCGTCGAAGTGCCACGCGTGGGACATCTGGCGGGTGCCGTCGGACAGGCACGGTGCGAGCTTGCCGTCGAGCGCCCCGGGCTGCGGGTAGCACGCGTACTCCATCGGCTGCTGGAAGCCCTGTTCGCGCTTGCGCAGCCAGTAGTGGGTAAGCGGCACGCCGTCGCAGTTCGGCACGTTGCCGAACAAATGGTAGAAGTGATCGTCGCGCGAGCGCTCGGGCGACTTCCTCCAGTTCACGAACTTGATGGCGGCCTTGAACGCACCGTTCACCTGGGGCATCCACTCCCGCTCCGGTATCCCGAGGAAGTCGAAGAACACCTTCTGCAAACTCGGGATGGTCGCCTCGCCCACGCCGATCCGGGGGATCGCCGCAGACTCGATGAGCGTAATGTTCGTGTGCTGCTGGAGCGCACGGACGAGGTACGAGGCGGCCATCCAGCCCGCGGTGCCGCCGCCCACGATGACGATATTCTTGATCGGGTTGCTCATGACACGCTTCTCATAGGATTTGAAACCTGAATGGATAGTGCCGCCTTGTCGAGCTGAACTCGCAACTCGTCCGGTAACGCGTCATAACGTGTCTGGCTCATCACGACAAATGACAGCGGGAAGGCATGGTGAATCGCAGCGAAGTTCGGCAAAATGGAGGACGTCCCTCCACGCAATATCCGGACATCCTTGCGTCCCCAGAGTTTGATCCGAGGCTGTTCTCTTCTCAATTCAAATGGAAGCACAATCGAACAATGCGAGGCGCCCATCGCATCGGTGGCACACCGCGTAATGGATACCGAATCAACAGATTGACTTGCCGATGCGGCTAATCGCCATTAGCGCATCGAGATGCTCGGACAACGTCAGCTTCCCGAGGCTTGCCATACCATGCACGTAACCTCTGCGACACACCATAGCAGTGTTCACGATGGCACAGCTCGCAAAATTTCATATCAATCTCAATTGATCCAGAGAAATACTCAATGCGGAAAATATCGGAGAAATATTTTCCGGAAAACTATTTACTTTTTTAAAAGCAAATCGCCTTTTTAATTTTTGGTGCGCGCGCCGTTATTGTATAAAAATGCGAAATGAACGAATGAATTAACGGAAAGGAAATAGGGGCGTCGCCATTTCTGAAACAAAGATGTCAACCTTTGCGCATTTCGGTGGTCTTGACCTGCTCCCCGCGTTTATAGGGTGTTATGAACTTTGCCGCTGACAAGATCTAGCGGTTGAGTACGGAAAACGCCAGCGTGCCCGCGAACATCAACAGCACTACCGACGCACCGCGAAGCAGCGTTCCGGTATGTGTGGCCAGAGACCGGCGCGCCGTCAAGACGCCGCCGATGGTGAGCCACATCGAACCGATCGTCACGGCGAGCGCCGTGAAGACCGCGATCGAGCAGAGATAGAACGGAACCGATACGAAAGCCTGCGGGGGAAAGATCGCAGTGGCGAACAATAACGCCTTCGGGTTCATGGTCGTCGCGACGAACATGTCGCGAAAGCCGATGGCACCCGACTGGATGTCTTCAAAGCGTGGGCTTTTCCACAGCTGCAGGGCGAGATAGCAAATATAGGCCGAGCTCCCCAGCTTCAGCACATCGTAAAGCCACGGCCGTGTGGCCGCGAATGTCGCCAGGAAGAAACCCCACAGTGATATCGCGAAGCCATAGCCCAATGCCTCTGCAACCAGGAGAGGCGACGATTGCCGGAAGCCGACCTTGATCCCTGAGGACAGCAGCAGGGTATTTGTCGGCCCTGGCGTGGCCAGGACCAGCGAAACGTAAAGTGCCATCTTCAACATCACTTGCAATGTCGGCATCTTGCTTCCTTGGTGTCGATGACGATCGCCACGCGTCGGGGCGAACCGTCGTATCAGTTGTCAGTCATTCTGCATTCGGGCAGCTGTAGGCGTTCATGATAAGCGCTAGCGGCGCTCAGTAATCATGCTAACGGCGATCAAGCGAAAATCGCCTGGTTTCAAGGGGTTGGGGGAAATGGTGCATTTGTCACGGCGTTGCCGTTGCGCGACAAATAATGATAGCTTTGCTCACTAACTTTGCCAGCGCGTCAGTCGTGTCCTTTTGACCTGCTCCCCGCGTTTAGTACGGTGACAGTGTAGAGTCCGTTCCCGAGAGCAACGGCAATGAAAAACGATTCACCGAAGAACAAATCATCGGCATCTTGGGGGACTTTGATTTCTATGCAATTTTCCGGTTATATCCACCTCAGCCTGGCGGTACTTTGCATCAAGGCCCAAATTTAATGGTCAAAGTAATCATGGACTTGCTGACTATGCGATACAGTGGGGCCAGCGATCGGCTCCGAGTCTCGTACCACGGCGAACTCGGGACCGTCGAGATGGTCGAGCGGCTCGGCAGCAAGGTCATGGCAGGCAATTTCAATTGAAGGATTGACCTTCTTGTGAGATGCGACGATCGAAGCCGTGAGCAGTCGGCTTACCGATTGATCGCCGATGATGCTGGAATCGGCATGCAGTAGTGTCATCCCGATACTCCCGATTCAATGAAGTTTGGTCACGGCCACAGGAGACGGTAGCCGCCTGGCTGTGGCCGGTGAAGTTCTCATGAAACGCGAGGGCGGTGCTACGGAGATCGGTGCGACTGCTGTAGCGGCCAGCCTTGCCCGGATCATGAGCACTCGATCGCCACGGCGTTTGTCGACTGACTGAGCCTGATCTCGCCCAAGTAGGCGCTGTCGCCCAATTCGCACTCGCGCCAAGCGTTGCCGAGGGCATGTCGGATTTTGACTCGGTAGAGGCCGCTGCCCCCGGCCAGGCCGTCGAACCGGAAATCGCCGAAGCCGTCCGAGACGGTTTCGGCTACCTGCAGATTACCTACATACAAGGCGACGACCGCATCCGTGACACACTCGACCACGTCTCCTGCCTGGACACTGACACTTCCGCCGACGAAGCACGTTTCCCAACGCTCGAGGCCGCTATACCAGACGCGGGGCTTCGTGCCCAGGTTGGGTCGCAATACCTTGAGTCCCTCGCGTCGGGCCTTTTCGGCCATCGCCGTGTCGTCGAGCTTGACCGTCTCGAAGACATCGGTGGGGCACGACTGCTGACAACGCGGGCGGGACCAACCCTGGTCGAGCAAATGAGCATCGAAGATCCAGATCTGCGGCAGTTGCAGCTCTTCGTTCCAGACGATTGCCTTGTAGGGGCAGGCCTTGACGATGTCCTTTCGGCCTCGCGCCTTGTCCGGATCGATGATGACGATGCCGTCGGCACGCTTGCGAACGGCGCTGCCGCCCACACGCATGCAGGGCGCGTCGTCGCAATGGTTGCACATGACCGGCAGATAAGTGGTCTCGACCATATGCGAAGCGCCCTGTACACGACGCAGGATGCGGACGGGGCTCTCGGCGCTGGCCGCGGCGGGTGCGGCGTAACCGGGGAAGTCGTTGCCGACGTGTTCGTCCCGCGTGGCGATCACGCAGTTCTGGCAGTTCTCGCAACGCCCGACTTTGATAATCAGGTTCCACTTGCTCATTTGAAATTCCTCACGCTGCGCGACCGAGCATGAACGCCTCGGCACCGCGCCATTTCTCGACCTGCACCAGGCAGGAATTCGGGCTCATGCTGCTGGTGCCGGAGGTCTGCGGCCGGTCGGGGGTAAGCATGTTCATGCAACCGCCAATCTCGACTTGCTCGCCGTCGATTTCGATCAGCTGAAATTCAGCGCTCGCCTCGTAGGATTTCACCACTCCGGCATTTACCAGGGGCGAGACATCGGCGGCACAGATCACGGCGCCGCGGTCGTTGTGCACCTTGACGAGATCGCGATGGGCAATGCGTCGAATGGCGGCGTCGGCCGGATTGAGCCTCAGCAGCCAGAACCGGTGCCCCGCGATCAGCGCGCGATGATCGTCGATGCCGTTCACAGCGGAATTCTTGCCGTCACAATGGGTATGAAAGCTGTAGCGGCTGTGAGTGGCGATCAATTGCAGCGGGTAGCGCCGAGCCAGGTCCGAGCGCAAGCCCTCCCAGGAGGGGATATAGCGGTTGAGCGCTGGCCGCTCGGGATTGTCCGCAGTGTGCCGCTTCAGCAACTCGGGCACGAACTCCAGCTTGCCGCTCGGCGTCTGCAGGCCCCGGCCGAACTTTTCCGAGAACTGCGACGGCAGCGGATGAGGTTCCGGCAGGTCCTTCCTCCTGTCTTCCGCATACCAACGCATGTCCACGGGATGGCGCAGCTCGGGCTTTTCGGGCGGCACGACGAAGTAGCCCTTGCGGCAGAATTCGCGCCACGAAATGTGATCGGGCAGATCCGACGAGTCGAAGACGCGCCTGACCCAGTCGAGATCGCCGCAGCCTTCGGTGAAAACGCCACCCAGGCCCAACCGAGTCAGGATGGCGGTGAAAATGTCATAGTCGGAGCGGGACTCGCCCAAAGGCTCGATGCACTTGTGCTGCAGCGTCAGCATGCGATGGTTGACCGTGCCATACCCATGGTGGGCGTAGCCGCCCGAATTCGCCCATTCTCCGATGTCCCAACGCTCCAGCGAAGTGCACGCGGGCAGGATGAGGTCGGCGAACTGGGCTTCGCCTTCCATCCAGATCGACTGATTGACGACGAACTCGATGCTCGAGTGCCGGTAGGCCTCCGTCCAGCGTCCGGAATTCGTCACGGTACTGAACGCGGATCCGCCGTAGCGATAGATCATGTGGATCGGCGAATAGCCGGGCATCGGGTAGGTGAACGGTGCAAACTGGGCTTCCTGGGACATGCCGTCCCAGAGATAGCCGGTGGCGTGACCGTTGAGTATCGCATCGGGCATCTGCTGTCGCGGCACCATCTGCTTGACGGGGTTCATGGTCAGGATGTGCGGCATGCGCTGGTAGTTGTCCACCGCATTCGCGGTCCAAGCCAGGTCGCCTGAAATGCCGCCGTCCGCGTAGCCGGGGAAGTAGAACTGGAGATCGTGCGGGGCGCCGATTTCGAGGCAGCCGAAATTCACTCCCGGCTTGCCCCAGCCCTGCATGGACATCATCATGATCATGCAGCGCGCCCATTGCGCCCCGGTCGCCCCGCGGCCCGCACCGCCGAATCCCGCACCGGTCATCCCGACAGCGAGATGAACCTTCTTCTTTCCCCATAGGCGCGCAAGTGCGCGGGCGTCCTTGGCCGGCACGCCGGTCTCGCTCTCCTGCCACTCGGGAGTCTTGGCGGTACCGTCGGTTTCGCCCAGCAGGTAGGCTTTCCAATCGTCGAAACCGGTCGTGCGCGTCGCGACGTAATCCTTGTCGTACAGGCCCTCGACGGTCCAGACGTACATGATGGCGGTAGCCAGGGCGGCATCGGTTTGCGGCCGGACCGGGATCCAGCGGCCGCCCAGCAGCTGTGCGGTCGGATTGCAGTGCGGGTCGATATGAACGAACTCGATGCCGAGTTCCTTGGCCCACAGGCGGCGTGGCGTTCCCTCGAATCCTGCGTAGGCCCCGTTGGTACTTTCGGGGTCGCAGGACCAGAAGACGATCATTTCGGCTTCCTTCAGACCATCCTCGAGGCCGCCGTAGCCGGAGGGCACGCCGACGCGCATCGAGTTGCCGAAATGATGCATGGCGCCCCAGTACCAGCCTTCCCAGCTGTCCGGATTCGCGGCGACCCGGGTGAAGCCGATCAGGTTGGCGAATCGCGTCAGCGCGCTGAGGTAGTAGCCGACGTTGCCCCACTGGTGGTGGGACGACATCGGGAAAGTGATGGAGCCGGGGCCGTGAACACGCTTCTGCCGGTTGATCTCCTTGGCGACGATGTCCAGGGCTTCGTCCCAGCTGATACGTACGTAGCCGGACTTGCCGCGGTTCTGGGGATTGCGCGCGCCGTCGGGGTCGAAGTCGACCCGTTTCATCGGGTGAAGGATGCGCTTGTCCGAGTAGACCAGCGACTTGAGGGTCAACGCGTGAGGCGCGACCAATCCACGCCGTGGCGGGCTGAAGCGGCGCCCACGTGCCTCGATCACCCAACTTTTCGCATCCGTATCGTCCAGCTCGATGGGGGTCACGCGGACGATGCGGCCATCCTTGACGTAGACGAACAACGGCCCGCCATTGGTACAGGTGGTGTAGCGTCGGGTGCCGTCGCGCATGGGCGTGCCCATCGGCAGGCCGACGGTGCGCATCATGCTCAGGGTTTGCATGAGCCAGACCAGCAGTTCGTCCTCGCCCTCGGTGACCACCTTGAAGTTCTTGGCAGCGTGGACGATTTCGCCCTGGTCCGGGTTGGGCGAAAGGAACTTCAGCGCGGTGGCGACATCCTTGAAGGCCATGCGCACGTCGGGCCGCGGATGCTTGCCGGCGCGCGACCGAATGCGGCCATTCTTGAACTCGATGGCGCGACCGATGCTTTGATCCGTGAGCCCGATCCACGCGACGAGATTGCGCTCCTTGAGGCGATCGCGATAGGCGGGGAAGCGGCGCGCCGTCAGGTCCAGAACCTTGGGCAAGGCAAAAAGAATGGTCTTGAGAGCCTGTCGTTTCATCGTTCGATCCAGAGTGTTGCTTCTATGCGGGGGCACTGGCATCCGGGCGCACCCGCTAGAACGTATAAGCGACGTTCAGGAAAACGTTGACGGGATTGAGTCGGAGCGTCGATGTGGAAACGATCTGCGTCCCGGTCGCGGTCCGTCCGTATAACGTGAGGTGAGTCTTCACCGGCATGTAGCCGACGGAAGTACCGACAGACCAATGTTTGGTCATCGCGTAACTCGCCCCGAGCTCGAACACCGGGTTCCACGATGCGCTGAGTGTCGCGCGCACCGAGCCGCCCGGCCCAAAGCTGTCGGAGACGAACTGGAGATTGGTCGCCCGAACCTGAGTGAACCACGTGTAGTTCACGCCAAGCCCCGCGTATGGACGGAATTTCGATGTGGCCGAAAACAGGTGATATCGAAGTTCGATGGCCGGCGGCATCGGCCTTGTCGTGCCGAGGGTTCCATACTTCTGCAACGTCCCGTCACCGACCAGATTGACTGTCAGTGGCAGTCCAAACAGCATGGCGACACCAACGTTGTCGGTGACGTAGTACTCGGTGGTGATGCCCATCGTATCCGTCGAACTGGCATGCGCCCCGGTACCGGCCAGTTGCTGATTCACCGTCACGCCACCGACACTTTGCACGGTCAGCGGCGTTGCGTCGCCCTGTGGCGATATGTGCAGCCATCCCACCGATGTGGTGATGCTTCCTGCCGTCTGTGCATCTGCATTGTCGGCAAGTGCAGCCGAGCAGATACAAACCGCCATGCCTGCGAAACGCATCGTTCGCGTGAAATTCATCTTTGTCTCCTCTGTCTCGATCCGATTAACGAATAAAAATTAATTTGGATACCTTATTGAGCATGACGAGCCGCTTTCTGGGTTTGTGTTATCCCGGCTAGTCGCGCTCGTCCGTCACTGCAGATTCGTCGCTGTCGGTCCGGTCGATCGTATCGGCCTCGCGGCGATCGAAATCGAGAACGCAAACGGAAATCGCCCCAGCACGAAGCGCGCCGCAGTTTCGAGCCCGGGATCGCTCAGCTCGACCAGGACCGACATTCCGCCAGAATCATTGGTCGTGACGTCGACTGATGCGCCGGGGGCTCCGCCCTGGTCCAATGCCGCGCGGAGCGCGTCACCCGTCTCGCGGCGCTTGAGTTCCGGCTTGAATATCTTGCCGACGCCCGTGAGCGGGATTGCTTCGACGATTCGGACATGCTTGGGCAGGGCGGCGCGTTCGGCGATCTCCTGCTGCATGAACGCTTCCAGATCGTGCTCGGTAGCGGTCATGCCCGGCTTGAGCTGAACATACGCGACCGGCAGCTCACCGGCATAGGCATCGGGGCGCCCGATTGCCGCGGCGATCCGGACCGCCGGGTGTCGATGCAGCGGTTCCTCGATCGTCGCCGGGTCGATATTGTGTCCGCCGCGGATGATCAGATCCTTCTTGCGGCCGGTCAGCCAAAAGTAACCGTCGACGTCGCAACGGCCGAGGTCGCCGGTGTTGAGCCAGCGCTTGCCGTCGCCGAGATCGAGCCACAGGGCCTTGTTCTGGTCGGCACGCGTGTAGCCGGTGAAAACGTTCGGCCCGGAGATGGCGAGCAGCCCCTCCTCGTTGGCCGCGCAATCGCGCAGATACCGTCCCGCATCGTCCACGACGACTGCCTTCATCTCCTGGAAGGGGATGCGAAGCCCGATCGATCCGAGCCGGCGCTCGCCGGTCGTCGGGTTGACGCTGCTCACGCACGTTCCTTCGGTCAGGCCGTAGCCTTCGAGAATCCGGATGCCCGTTTTTTCCTGGAAGGCCCTGAAGACGCCGACCGGCATCGGCGCGGCACCGCACAAGCCGTATTCGAGCGAGTCGATAACATGACCGTCGGCAGGAATGTCGAGCAGCGAAGCATAAAGTGTCGGCACGCCACTGAAGAAATTGATGTGATGATGTTCGACGATTTCCCAGAATCGTTTGACGACACCGTCGCCCCGGTAACCCTGCGGTGTGCCGAGCACGACATGGGCGCCGCGCGAGAACGGCAGAAGGCCGGTCACCATCGCAGCATTGACGTGAAAGAGCGGCAAGCCGCAAAACGTCGTTTTGCCGGGGCCGATACTGTCGCCGAAGAACCGCGCGGCGCTCCATGCGTTTGCCACTTCGTTGCCGTGGCTGCGCATCGCGATTTTCGGCAGCCCGGTGGTTCCACCGGTACAGAAGTAAGAGGACATGTCGCCAGGTTGAATGCGGCGCGCATTGTCGAGCGCCGTACCGGATTCCCGCGCGATTGCCGTACCGAAGTCGTGAATCTGGATGTGCGCAGGCACGGCGCTGCGCAAACCGCCATCGCCGTATTGCTGCGCACACGCGTCATGCTGGAGCTTTTGTATCGTCGACTGCGCCGTGCCCCGCACGCGATCGGCCAAATTGACAAGCACGAGATGCCGCAGCGGCTCGACCTCGTGAAGGATATCCGCGACTTTTTGCCAGAGATCGATCCCGGGAAATGGCGTGAGCGTTACGAGCACGCTGGCACCGGCCGCTTTGAGCAGATTGGCAATCGCTTCGCGCTCAAGCAGTGGATTGATCGCGCATACGATGCCGGTCGCCTGTCCGCCCCAGATCACGAAATGCGTTTCGGGCAGATTGGGCAACAAATAAGCGATCACCGACTGCGAATTCACGCCGAGGCGCGCGAACATGTTGGCCGTGCGCGTGATGTCACGGACCAGTTCGCGATAGGTCCAGCACTCCGCGTCGCGGTGCGCGTCGGCGGTCATGAAAAAGGAGAGGGCAGGGGCGGACGGATCGATGGCCGCACCGGCGCAGATCATCTCGTACGTGCTGGCCGGAAGGTCGGGCGGAAGGCCCTGCGCTTCGATCGCCAGTACGTCGTCCCGGGTCGCGATGCCGTTCATGCTGCTTCGTCCACGATTTCGTTACGTTGCACGCCCAGATCGATCGTCCCGTCGCGGCTCGCGATCCGGGCTTCGACGATATCTCCGGCCTTCAGATACTGCGCGCGTCCCGCCTGCACCTTCATGAACATCTTCCACTTGACGGATTCGGGAAAAAGCGCGACGGCCCGCTGCTTGAGCGGCGACGGAATGCTGAGTGCGCAGCCGGCCGGCGTGCCGGTCGCGAGCAGGTCGCCGGCGCGAAGGTCGTGCACGCCCGACAGCTCGGTCAACGTTTCGGCCGGACCATAGACGAGGTTCGATGTCGAGTCCTGCTGACGCACCGCGCCGTTGACGGTCAACGTCAGGTCGAGCGCCTTCAGCTTCGGGAAGTCACGCCGCTCGAGCAGGCACAGATACGGGCCGACCGGGCCAAAGGTCCGGAAGCTCTTGCCCTTGTAGAACTGCATCTGCGGGATCTGGACATCGCGCGCGGAATAGTCGTTGACGATCACGGTGCCGGCGACATACTCGTGCAGGTTCGCGTCCGTGATCTGCCGGTGAGACGTGATGTCGCGTTTGAGGATGAGGCCGAGCTCGATTTCGTAGTCGAGAAACCGGACGTGCCGCGGTTTCACGACCCGTGAGTCGGCGGCGACGATGCAACTTGTCGCCTTCGTGAAGATCATGTTGAACTTTTTCGCGTCCGGATCCATGCCCGATTCGATCATGTGCCGACGATAGTTCGCGCCCTGGCAAACGAATTGCTGGTTGGCTGTCACCGGTGGCAGCCACTCCACGTCCGACTCCGGAATCGTCGATCCGTCGAGTGTGATGAGTCGCTCAACCGGATTCGCCGCGAGAAAGCTCGCGGTTGTTTCGAAGTCGCCGGGAATCGGCGTGACGGCGCCGTTGGCGACCACACCCCATTGGGCGCGGCCGTTATGCCGGAAGTGCAGGACATGCAGTGACATGACTGGGTCTCTCGTGAGTCGAACAGGCGGAGGGGGATCAGGCGAACAGCTTCGCCAGGGTCAGCAGCTTGCTGATCGTCAGATCGGGACTGCGGCGCAGGTTGCGAAACAGCGCCGCGAGGCTCGACGGCGTGAACCGGGGCTTCGTGAAGCTGCGCGGCATCGTTGGGCCCCACTGCGCCATCGCTTCGCGGCTGACTGCATGCACGCCCGTCGGCTCGTCGGCCGTGAACAGGTCGCCATCGCAATAGTGTTCGTGCTTGTCGCCCCATGGGTCTTGCCAATAGTCGAAGATCTGGCTGCCGAGAATGTGCCGGCCGATGCCCCACGCGTGCACCCACCCGTTGTCGCGGAGCACGCGCTGGCCCATGCCGACGGCATCGGCGTCGACCAGTTCGTATGCGCTGTGGCTATAAGTCGGCACGAACCCTTGAGCGAGCGCGAGCGTATGGTGATCGGCCGGCCTGTCGCCGAGATCGAGCCGCATGAATGCAACCGCAGGGGAGCCGTCCGGCAGCACCTGGACATCGCTGGGGATGAACCCGAAATGCTGCGTGTACCACGCGCAGGTTTCCTGGTAGTCGGCGAGTTCGAGCACGACGTGCCCGAGCCGAATGATCTCGGGCGCGTGCGCCGGCGGCCGCTGCGTCTCGTTGATCCGCACGGGCGTGTCGACCGAGTTGAACGGGAGCGGAGCACGATGCGGCAACGTTTCGGCCCGTGTCTGGCCTGCAATCGCATCGACCCGAAAACCCGACGGATCGGCGAGCCGCACCCGATGGCCGCCGCCTGGCCAATTCGACGCCTCGATCTCCGACGCGCCAGGGACTTTGGCGAGCGCCTCCAGATCGGCACGACTGTCGACCCGCAATCCGAAGCCTACGAAGCGTGCCTTCGGCGCGTGGCGAACGACATAACAGAAGTGTGCGGTGCCCGTTCCGCGCAGCAGCAATTGCGTGTCATCCCGCATCACCGTTCGGAGACCGAAGTCGTTGAGGAAGTGCTCCGCCTCGTCGAGATCGGGACGATCGAAGATCAGATAGGCGAGCGCCGATGCCTTCGTTGTGGGATGAGGGTGGCGAGCCGGTTGTGTGGTGGTCAGTTTCATGGCGGATGACAGTCAGGCGGATCGAATGGTGCTCGCGAAGGCACACGCCGTCGCACCGAGGGGCTTGCCGCGCAACGGCAGGCGTGCGATCGAACCGCCGCACGACATACCTGGCCGGCCCGCGAATATTGCGAAGTCGATCGTCGATTTCGCATGGAGGCGGCGCTCCCCGTCGCAGGTGCCGGGAGTCCGCAGCGCTTCGTCGCCGAGTGCGATCGCGCGTGGGGCGGCGCGTATCTCGGCAGCCTTGTCGACGATCAAGACGTCGACTTCGTGACGGGCCCGCCGATTGGCCATTGTGGTGCCGATTGCCCCGAATCCTGCGATCGGTGTGTCGAGCACGAAAGGCAGCGCACGCTCCGTCGAGGAGCGCGAGTTGTCGTTAATGGACGCGCGGGCGCCCGTGTGCAGTTGTGTCTCCACCGTATCTCCATTCGTCGTTCGATCGGTTCTTGAGGGTTTGCCAGTCACCTTGTGTGATATTAAAGTCATAGATGATAATTTTGTCAATGTAGACGTTTGAATCTATACTTGGGCACGAACAAGCATCGGAAACGTCATGACGAATACACCGAGTCGCCGGGCACCCAAGCGCGCCGCTCCGGAAGCATCCAGTCCAGCGGTCGCCGAAGAGCGTGAGCCGCGCGGCGCGCGCCGCAAGCGTGAGACCCGTGCCCGCCTGCTGGACGCCGCGCTCAGACTGATGGCGCAAAAGGGCATGGAAGGCGTCGCCATCAACGAGATCACCGAGGCCGCTGACGTTGGCTTCGGCTCGTTCTACAACCACTTCGAATCGAAGGAGGCGATCTACGCGACCCTTGTGGAATCGGTATTCGAGGAGTTCGCGGATTCGCTCGATCGCCTGGCCAGCGGCTTGTCCGACCCGGCGGAAATCATTTCCGTCTCGGTGCGACATACGTTGATGCGCGCGCGGCGCGAGCCGGTGTGGGGACACTTCCTGATACGCGAGGGTTTTTCGGCGCGCGTCCTGACGCTTGGCCTGGGTCAACGCCTGCTGCGGGACATGGAGCGCGGTATCGCGGAGAAGCGCTTCGTGGTCGCCGACCCATTCGTCGGCTTCCTTTCAGTCGGCGGTACGGTGCTGACCGCAATTGCCGCCGAACTCAACTTCGTCGCTCCGGGCGCACCGGCAGCCGGTGTTCTCAAGGAACTCGGCTTCAGCGGAGAGCATTTTCCGGAACGCACGGCGGCGACGCTGCTGCATACGCTGGGGCTCAAGCGCGCGGAAGCCGAGAAGATCGCAAGCCGGCCGCTGCCCGTCGTGGATGCGGCCGAGACAGCACAGTGACGCAACGGGGTGACACAGGCGGCGGCGAGGTCACCTCGAGTGCTCGTGCGGTACCCATCGGTTGACCGGGTCGATTAGCCGGTCGGGCACGGTCCAGCCGGCGCGTGTCGAAGACGGACGGCAGGGCATGCGCATCGCGGCGTACTACGTCGGCTCGTCGCGCCGTGCGCCAGTACGTAACAGCGCGGCGCCGAGCACCGCCGCTAGTTCGGCCGACGATGACATGCGGTCAGAGGGGGGCGCCGCGCCGCTTGTCGCGTTCGGTGGCGCGACCGGTTCGGCGTGCATGCTGTCCATGATCTGCCGGAATCCGGCATCGCGCAGCGCGTACAGATACACCTCGACCCACAGCGGGAAACATTCCCAGCCGGCGGCGATGTCCGCGGCGTCGGTGACGGTGCAGTAACCGTCGCCCTCCGGCGCCGCCAACCGAAGCCTCTTGATCATTCGATCATGGTCACGGCGAAGGATCTCGATCAACGGTTCACGCTTGTGTTCGAAGTGTGCATAGAACGCGCCGCGCGTGTAGCCGGCGCCCTCTGCGATATGTTCGACACTCGTATCGGCAAAGCCTTTCGCGATGAATAGTGCGCGAGCAGTGGCGATGAGCCGTTCGCGGGTGTCGAGCCTGCGTTGCTCGCGAGTGAGGCGCGTGCGCTTCATCCTGTGTGGTCCATGTTGGCGGAAATGATTGAAGGGGTGCAACAAGGGGCGCAACACCGCATCCCGCGAAACGTCGGATCGACACAGGAAAAGAGCGCTGCATCGGTCCGCTGTTCATCAGAACACTCTCTTATAACGATGTGACTTGATCGTGCGAGAGCACCGGACCGCACAGCCGCTACCGAAACAAAGTCAATCGCCCGATTCGACTCGCCGCGTCGTAGGGGCCAATTCAATCGACCAGTTGGTCCGGCGCACCGCAATCGACGGCGGGTAGCGCGCTTCGACGATCGAGTGTTCACATGCGGCATCCGGCAGGCGGCGCAACGTGCGAGACTTCCGCACGGATTCCCGCGGCGATCCCAAGCGCGAGCGCATCGAGCGCGCGGCGATACGCATCGACGAGTGCATCGTAGCCCGCCGACGTATCGGCCCGAACGATGCTGCGGCACGTCAGCGCCGGCAGTCCGGCCCCGGAACTCACGCTCCAGGCCGCGTCGAGCAGCACGTGCGACGCCGGCCACGACTCGACATGCTGCATGTCCACGGCGATCCGGTAGACAGGCGTGCCGTCCGGGTGGGCGACGCGGTGAACATCGATCGTGCCGAGCACGGACGCGACGCGTGTCGACAGTCCGTCGCGCATCTCGTCGCCGAGCGGCGCGGCCCAGCGCTCCTGCTCCAGGATGTCGGCGCGCTGGGGGGCGCGCTGCACGACGAGCCGGTTGCCGTCCGCCGGCGCCGCGACGTGCACGGCCTGAATGTCGATCAGCCACGCGGGATGCGCGGCGGTGGTCTCGGCACTCGCATCGTCTGCCACCGCGAGGGTATGGAAATGCACCGGCGGCGAACCGCACGCGCTCAGCACCGCGAGTGCGATGCACGTCGCGATGCGCGCCGACTTGCGAAGCCGACCAAACGCACGCGCTTTCATTGATGGTCCCCCTTGTTACCGAACAGCAGCGACTCGGGATGACGTTCCAGATAGTCCGCGAGCGCGTTCAACGACTGCAGCGTATGCGTGAGCGACTGCATCGCCTCATGCACGTCCGACTGCATTGGCGAATCCTGCCGCAACGTCGACTCCGCCGCGTTGAATGTGCGTTGCGCGGCGGCCAGCGTGTCGCGTGCCTGCGGCACGACCTGCTCGTCGAGGTGGCCGAACAACTGGTTCGCATGTGCGAGCGCGCCGTTCAGATTGTTGCCGATCCGGTCGAACGGAACCTGGTCGAGCTTGCGCGCGATGTCGGCGATCTGCACCTGCAGTTCGTCGAGCGTGTTGGGCACGGTCGGTAGCTCAACCGGCGTGCGGCGCGCATCGACGCTCGCGCGCGGCGCCTTCGGGAACATGTCGAGCGCTACGTAGAGCTGACCGGTCAGCAGGCTGCCCGTGCGCAACTGCCCGCGCAGCCCCTGGACCACCAGGTGCTCGATCAGTTCGTGGCCGCCGGCCGTATCGGGCGCGGGCAGCGCCGTATCGCTGTGCCGGCTCAGTCGCGACGGATACAGCGCCATCGTGACCTTCATGCTGAAGTTGCGCGAGTGTTCGTTGTACTCGATGCCGATGTTCGTGACCTGACCGAGCACGATGCCGCGCAGATCGACCGGCGCGCCGACCGACAGCCCGCGCAGCGACTGGTCGAAGCGCATGACGACCATCAGCGGCGTGCCATCTGGGTCGCGCATCGCGTCGGCTTCGTCGGGGGCGAGCCGGAACGGCGCATTGTCGGCTGCCTGAGGCGCGTCCGGTTGTCCGGGCGGCGACTGAAACGCGAGACCGCCGACGATCACGGTAGCCAGCGACTGCGTGTTGAGTTTCAGGCCGCTCGAATCGAGCCGCAGATCCACGCCGCTTGCGTGCCACCAGCGCGTATTGACGCTGACGAATTTGTCGTAGGGCGCCCTCACGAATGCCTGCACATCGACGCCGGTACCGTCCTTGTCGAGCGAGAAGCCGACCACCTGACCGACCTGCAGATGCCGATAGAACACCGGTGAGCCGATGTCGATCGAGCCGAGCGAGTCGCCGTGCAGCAGGTAGCGTCGGCCCTGCTGGTCCGCGGTGACGGCAGGCGGCGTCTCGAGGCCGGTGAAATCTGTCTGCTTCTGCGGTGAGTGGCCGAGATCCGCGCCGATGAATGCGCCGGAGAGCAGCGTGCCGAGACCGGAAATGCCGGTGGCGCCCACGCGCGGTCGGACGACCCAGAAGCGCGTGTCGCGGTTCGCGAAGCGTGCGGCGTCGCGCGTCAGTTGAATGCTGACGATCACACGCTTGAAGTCGGGAGTGAGCGTAATGGTCTGGACCGAGCCGATATCGACGTCCTTATAGCGGACCTTGGTCTTGCCGGCTTCGAGGCCTTCGGCGTTGGCGAACGTGACCGCGATCGTCGGACCGTTGGCGGCGACGGTCCGGATCACGAGCGACAGCCCGATCAGTGCGCACAGGAACGGCACGATCCAGACGAGAGACGGAATCCAGCGGCTGCGCGGCCGGATCTCAGGTGGAGGAAAATCAAACGGAGACATCGTTTTGGAATTCGCGAGAAAGTGGGCGGAGCCGGTTCAGGGTTGGTGATTGGCGGCGGCCGGGCGCGGCGCACCGTCCCAGATGAGCCGCGGATCGAACTGCATCGACGCGCACATGGTCAGCACGACCACGGCGCCGAACGCGAGCGCGCCGGGGCCTGGTGTGATGTCGGCGAACGAGCCGAAATGCACGAGTGCGATCGTCAGCGCGACGACGAATACGTCGAGCATCGACCAGCGGCCTACGCGCTCGACCAGCCGGTGCAGCCGGGCTCGTTCGAGCGGCCGCCATTGCACGCCGCGATGGGCGGCGATCGCCTGAAATGCGAGGATCGCGAGCTTGAGCATCGGCACGAGCACACTCGCGATGAACACGATAGCGGCGAGCAGCCAGTCGCCGGACGTCCAGAAGTACGCGACGCCGCCGAGGATCGTGTCGTCCTCGGCTCGGCCGAGCGAGGTCGCGTGCATGACCGGCAACAGGTTCGCCGGGATATAAAGCAGGGCGGCGGCGGCGACGAGCGCGCCGGTGCGGGCGGCGCTGCGCGGGCGGCGTGCGTGCAGCGGCGAACCGCAGCGCGTGCAGCGCTGGCCGCACGCGTGGGCCGGCTGCACGCGTGCGCAGTGGTGACAGGCGATCAATCCCGCGGTGCGGGCCGTCATGCCCGCCGACCCACTGCTTTCGGTTGTCCGGGGCAACGCATGTCGCGTCATGTCGGGGCGGGGCGGTTTCGTATGGTCGGCGTCGCCCGGCTGCAGAGCGGCGAGTTCGTCGTGCGCTTCCCACAGTCGGGCCGGTTCGACCGTCGACAGCAGGCAGAGCATCACGGTAAGCCCGGCGAACGCGAATAGCGCAGGCCCGGCGAGCACGTGTGCGAGGCTCGTCAGTTTGACGATCGTGATGAGCACGCCGAGCATCAGCACCTCGACCATGCTCCACGGCCGCAATCGGTGAATGCCGCGCAGCACCGACGCGAAGTGGCGCGGTACGCGGCCCGCACGCAACGGCACGAGCAGGTACAGCCATGCGGCCAGCTCGAGTATCGGAAACAGCATCGTCGTGCAGAACACGAGCGCAGCCACCAACGGCTGATCGTTCGACCATAGCGCGCGAACCGCGTCGCCGAGCGTCGCGCGCGACGCAATGCCGGCGGCATCGAGCGCGACGATCGGGAAGGCTTGCGCGATGCAACACGTCGCCAGCGCGGCAACCGTCAATGCGCACATCCGGTCGAGGGATTGGCGGCCGTGCGCCGCACCGCTCACGCGCGCGCGGCATCTCGGGCAGTGTGCCGTCAGCGCGCGCAGGCGCGGCGGACGCTGAAGCAGCAGGTCGCATTCGTGGCAGGCGACCAGGTTGTCGGATTTCATCGGGAATCAATCATGCGGGTAACGAAGGCCGGCACCGCGCGATGCACGGTACGCCGGGCATCGCGCGTCGAGATTGCGGACCAGCGCGGCCCGAAGGCGCGCGGCCGGTCCGTCGACTCACGCAGCGGCTACTGCCGGGCCGCGACCGTCGTGCCGGTGTCGGGCGGCAGTTCGCCCATCGCCTGCAGCAGCGCCGCCGTATCGGTCATCCGGCGGCTCGCGGCACGCACCGCGTCGAGTTCCGCGTTCAGATAGGTCTGCTCGCTCGACCGTTGCGCGGACATCGGAACGGCACCCAACGTGCGGCGTTGCGCCGTTTCGTCGAACGCTTCGCTTGCCGCGCGCGCCGCGAGTTCGTTCGCGGCCAGCGCTTGCGCGTCGTTGTCCAGCGCGGCGAGCGAATCGGCGACGTCGCCGAATGCGGACAGCACCGCCGCCTTGTACTGCAGCACTGCGGCGTCGTATGCATCGCGCGACGCCCGCCGGTGAGCCAGCAGCGCACCGCCGTGGAAGATCGGCTGCGACAGCCCGGCGCCGACGGCCCACAGCCCGCCCGCGCCCGACAACAGCGCCGGCCAGCTGAAGCCGCCGCGCCCCATCGTCGCGGTGAGCGACAGGCTCGGGAACAGCTGGGCGGTCGCCTCGCCGACGTCCGCCGATGCCGCCTTCACGGCTGCCGCGGCCGCGCGGATGTCCGGGCGTGCCTTCAGCAGGTCGGACGGCACCGCCACGGGCACATGTTCCGGCAGCGACAGGCCGGTGAAAGACGGGACCGGCGGCGGTGCGTCGGGCGTGCGGCCCAGCAGGATCGCCAGCGCGTGAACCGCGCTCGCACGTTGTTGGCGCAGCGGCGGCAGCGTCGCGGCAAGCGACGCCGCACCCTGCGTCGACGCCAGCGCTTGCACGTGTGACACCGCGCCGAGCGCGTAACGCTGCTGGTCTTCGAGTGCGGATGCCTCGGCGACGGCGACCAGGCGCTCCGTCAGCAGGATCTGGCGGTCGAGCGCCGCGGCGCGGATGGCAGTGCCGACGATGTTGGCCGCCAGCGCACGCCTTGCCGCTTCGAGTTCGCAACCGCGCACGTCGACGCGCGCGGCGCTCGCCTCGTTCGCATATCGCGTGGCGCCGAACAGGTCGAAGGTGTAATGCGCCTGCAGTTGTCCGACGAAGACGTTGTAGCGCAGGCTTTGCGCGCCTGCGCCTGAGATGTCCGGCGTGCGCGTGCGGGCCACCTGCGCGTTCGCGTCGATCGACGGCAGCGTCGACGCGCCGATCTGCGCGCGCAGTTCCTCCTGCGCGGCGGCGAGCGTCTTTTCCGTCGCGGCCAGCGTCGGGTTCGCGCGCAGGCCTTCATCGACCAGCGCGTCGAGCGCGCTGGAGCGATACAGGCGCCACCATTGGGGGACAGGCACGGCGCCGACGTCGAATTGCTGCGCGACGCCCGCCGCCTCGGCGGTGCGCGATGCCTGAGGCGTCGCGCCGTAGTACGCCGGCGACGGTATCGCGGGCGGCGTACTGCTCGGGGCCATCGCACAGCCGCCCAGGCCAAGCGCCGCGCTGGCGGCCAGCATCGATGTGATACGAGAGGGTTTCATCAGCATGTCTCCGAGGACGCGACGTCCAATGCGCGCGACTCGCGTTCGTCGGCGCGCACCTTGAAGCAGGTCGCGTAGAGCGCCGGCAGGAAGAAGATGGTCAGCACGGTCGCGATCGTGATGCCGCCCATCAGCGCGGTGGCCATCGGGCCGAAGAAGCCGGAACGCAACAGCGGAATCAGTGCGAGTACCGCGGCGGCGGCCGTCAGCATGATCGGCCGGAAGCGGCGCACCGTTGCGCCTACGATCGCGGTGAAGCGTGGCTGCCCGGCCGCGATGTCCTGGTCGATCTGATCGACCAGGATCACGGAATTGCGCATGATGATCCCGAACATCGCGATCACGCCGAGCAGCGCGACGAAGCCGAACGGCTTGCCGAACAGCAGCAGTGCTGCGACGACGCCGATCAGGCCGAGCGGTGCCGTCAGCACGACGATGAAGGTGCGCGAGAAGCGCTTCAGCTGGATCATCAGCAGCGTCAGCACCGCGATGATCATGAGCGGCATCTGCGCATTGATCGACGTCTGGCCCTTCACGCTTTCCTCGGCCGCGCCGCCGATCTCGATCCGGTAACCGGTCGGCAAAGTGGCGCGTAGCTTCGACAGCGCGGCGTCGATGTCGCGCGTCACGCCGATGCTCGGCGCTTCGCCGCGCACGTCGGCCTGCACGGTGACCGTCGGCTGGCGGTCGCGCTCCCAGATCACGCCATATTCGAGCGTGTCGCGCACATGGCCGATCGTGCCGAGCGGCACCGGACCGTGCGGCGTCGGGATCGCCAGGCCGGCGAGTTTCGACGGGTCGATGCGTTCGCTCTTCGGCGCCCGCAGGTCGACGTCGATCAGCTTGTCGCGCTCGCGATATTGCGTGACCGTATAGCCGGACAGCGTCATCGCAAGGAAACCCGATACGTCTTCCGACGTCACGCCGAGCTGGCGTGCCTTGAGCTGGTCGATCTCGAACGAGACCGACCGCTCGGCCGGCTCGTCCCAGTCGAACTGCACGTTGCGCGTGCGGGCATCAGCGCGCACCTTGTCCGCCACTTTTTCGGCAATGTCGCGCACGGTCGCGATGTCGTCGCCGCTGACCCGGAACTTGATCGGGAAGCCGACGGGCGGCCCGTTTTCGAGCCGCGCCACACGCGTGCGCATGGTCGGGAACCCGGTCGCGAGCGTCGACTCAAGCCAGTGCGACAGTCGGTCCCGCGCCTCGACGTCCTTGGTCGTGATCACGAACTGCGCGAAGTTGGGCTGCTGGAGCTGCTGGTCGAGCGGCAGATAGAAGCGCGGCGCGCCCGTGCCGACGAAGTCGACGACGTGATCGATTTCAGGCCGACCGTCGAGCGCCTTTTCGAGCCGCTTCGCCTCACGCAGCGTCGCGTCGAACGAAGCGCCTTCCGGCAGGCGCACGTCGACCAGCAGTTCGGGCCGCTCGGAATTCGGGAAGAACTGCTGCGGCACGCGCGTGAATGCCGCCATCGCGATCGCGAACAGCACGGCGGTGACGCCGAGCACCACCCAGCGGCGCTCGATGCAGACCGAGATCCAGCCGGACAGCCGGCGGTAGAACCCCGTGTCGTACACCTCGTCACCATGCGCGTGACCGTCGCGATGCGCGTGCTCGGGCAGCATGTGGTAGCCGAGCAGCGGCACCAGCACGACGGCCGCGAACCACGACACGATCAGCGAGATGGCCGACACCTCGAAAATCGAACGCGTGTATTCTCCGGTGCTCGATTTCGCGAGCGCGATCGGCAGGAAACCCGATACCGTGACGAGCGTTCCGGTGAGCATCGGGAACGCCGTGCTCGTGTATGCGAACGCCGCGGCGCGTGCACGGCTCCAGCCCTGCTCGAGTTTCACCGCCATCATCTCGACGGCGATGATCGCATCGTCCACCAGCAGCCCGAGCGCGAGCACCAGCGTGCCGAGCGACACTTTGTCGAGGCCGATGCCGAACGCGTGCATGCACAGTGCCGTCACGGCGAGCACGATCGGAATCGTGATGACGACGACCATGCCGGTGCGCAAGCCTAGCGACACGAGGCTGACGACGAGCACGATCGCGACGGCTTCGCCGACCGCTTCGACGAAGTCGTCCACCGAGTGCTTCACGGCATGCGGCATGCTGGACACCGCGGCCAGCTTCAGACCGGCCGGCAAACCGCGCTGCAGCTCGGCTGCCTTCGCGTCGAGCGCCTTGCCGAGATCGATTACGTCACCGCCTTTCTGCATCGTCACACCGATGCCGAGCACTGCGTGACCGTTCGTACGCATCTGCGTGACCGGCGGATCGTCGTAGCCGCGCGTGACCTTCGCGACGTCGCCGAGCCGGAACGTCCGGCCGTTCACCGTGATGAGCATGTCGGCGAGCGCCTGCGTGTCCTTAAACGCACCGCTCGGTCGTACGAACACGCGATCGTCGGCCGTCGTGACCGTGCCTACCGGGGCGACGGCGTTTTGCGCGTCGATGGCCTGCGCGAGCTGCTGCGGCGTGATCGCGAGGCGCGTCAGCTGCGCATTCGAGATTTCGACGAACACATGCTGGGCGGGGTCGCCGAAGTAGTCGACCTTCGCGACGCCCGGCACGCGCAACAGCACGGAGCGCAGCTTGTCCGCGTAGTCGTGCAGTTGCGCGGGCGAGTAGCCGTCGCCCTCGAGCGCATAGATGTTGGTGTAGACGTCACCGAATTCGTCGTTGAAGAACGGGCCGACGACGCCCTTGGGCAGCGTCGCGCGGATGTCGCCGACTTTCTTGCGCACCTGGTACCAGGTTTCCGGCACCTGGTCGACCGGCGCCGAATCCTTCATCGCGAAGAAGATCATCGACTCGCCGGGGCGCGAGTAGCTCTTGATGTTGTCGACGTAAGGCGCGGCCTGAAGCTGACGGCCGATCCGGTCCGTGACCTGTTCCTGCACTTCGCGCGCAGTGGCGCCCGGCCAGTACGTCTGGATCACCATGGTGCGAAACGTGAACGGCGGATCCTCGGACTGTGCGAGACGCGTATAGCCGATCACGCCGAAGATCGTCGCGAGGCCGATGAGGAAGATCACCAGTTGCTGATGCTTCAGCGCCCATGCGGAGAGGTTGAAACGGCCGTCGTCGTGCGATGCCGCGCCGGTTCGTGCACCGAGCGCGCCGTCGGTCGAGGGTCGGTGTTCTGGGGCATTCATGACGTGAAGTCCTCCGCATGCAGCGGCGGCACGACGCGGACGTGCTGGCCGGTACTGACCGTATGGACGCCTTGCATCACGACACGTTCGTTGTCCGCGAGCCCCGACGTGACGGTGATCGTGCGTTCGTCGTAGCGTCCGACCGACACCGGGCGCAGTTCCAGCGTGTCGCTGCCCTTGCGGACGACCCAGACGGCCGGCGCGTCGCCGCGATGAAAGAGGGCGGTGGCCGGCAGCGTGATCGCGTGGTCCGCGGCGATGTCGGTGGCGCCGTCGAACGTGATGCTGGCGGTCATCCCGGAGCGCGCATCCGGCCCCGGTGCGAGCAGCGTCAGCTTCACGCGCCAGGTGCGGCTCTGCGGATCGGCGGCCGCCGCGACTTCGCGCACGCGTGCGTCCAGCACCTTGCCCGGCAGTGCCGTCAGGCTGACGTGTGCGGTGCGGCCGACCGCGAGATCGCGCAGGTCGCGCTCCGAGACGTCACAGACGATGTCGAGGTCCCCGCTCCAGTCCAGATGAAACACCGCCTGGCCCGGTTCAACGTTCTGCCCGGTATCTGCGTCTTCCGACGTGACGACTCCGTCGTGATCCGCAATCAGCGTCGCGTAGCGTAGGTGATCGCCCGCGAGCGCCATTTGCGCAAGGGCGGAATCGCGTTGCGCGACCGCCGATGCATACGCGTCCTGCGTCGTCTCGAGCTGCGCGGGTGCGATCAGGTTGGCCTGAGCCTGGGCGCGGTCGCGATCCAGCTGCTGCTTCGCATAGGCAACGCGATGCTCGGCGGCATCGAGCTGGGCGCGCGCGTTCAGCAGCGTGTTGTGCAGATCCGCGGGATCGAGCATCGCGAGGGTCTGGCCGGCCTTGACGGTGTCGCCGATGCGTACGCGCCGCTCAACGAGCTTGCCGCCGACCCGAAACGACAGCGGCGTCGAATATCGCGCTTGAACCTGTGCGGGCAACACGCGCTGCACTGCGCCGTTGTCCTCATGAACTGGCAGCGCGACCACCGGTTGCAGTTCGGGCGCGGGGGCCTCGTGCGGGTGGCAAGCCGCGAGGAGAATCGCACAGCAGGCGAACGCGATCGGGGCGCGCCGAAGCGGTGGCGCGATGCGCGTCAGAAACGGGCGCGTTGAAGTCCGCGCGTCAAGACCGGGTGATTTCACGATGCTTCCAAGACAAGTGAGGGTCAAACTAAAAAGGGGGCGGCGACCACGGCGGGTCACCTCGGTTTATGCAGATGCGCGCGGGCGTCTCCGCCGACGGTGCGCATGACGATCAATCAGTACTCCGACGTTTGAGGTCCAGATCGTTCCGATTGCCGACATGACACGGCTTGCGCACGGCGATGGCCGTCGAGTGTGCCGACGGGGCCGCCTGCGCGTCACCGACGCTCGCTGGCGTGGGTCCGAAACAGTGTCTGGACAGGAACCGGTTCTGCGATTTTCGAGATTAGACTCATAACTGATAATATTGTCAAGTATGAGTGAATAATCTAGAATTGCGTCATGCAGAAAATTCTTATGGAAAGGGAAGGTGCGCTCGTGGACGACAAACCGGTCCGGCCGCGTCGCCCGAACGCGTCAGCGGCTGAAGCGGAACAGCGTCAACCGCGCGGTGCCCGGCGCAAGGAGGCGACACGTATGCGCTTGCTGCGGGCGGCGTTCGGTCTGATGGCGGAAAAGGGCAGGGACAACGTCGCGATCAGCGAGATCACCGAGGCGGCGGATGTGGGGTTCGGCTCGTTTTACTACCACTTCGAATCGAAGGACGGCATCTTCGCCGCGCTGACGGAGTGGGTGTTCGACGATTTTGCGGACGGACTCGAGCGTCTTGCGAGCGGTTTGTCGGATCCGGCCGAGGTCGTGTCGGTTTGCGTGCGTCACACGTTGATGCGCGCGCGCCGCGAGCGGCTCTGGGCGCGGTTCCTGATGCGGGAGGGACTTTCCGCGCGCGCGCTCGGCCACGGGCTGGGCCGGCGTTTGCGGCGGGACAGCGAGCGCGGAATCGCGGCACGCCGCTTCGTCGTCGGCGATCCGTTCATGAGCGTGCTCGCGATGACGGGGACGATCTTGGCGGCAATCGCGGCGGAGTCCTACGCGGGCGACGCGGCTGCGGGCGCGGCGCGAAAGCCGATGGGGGACGAGGGCCGGCTCCCCGAGCGGGCTGCGGCGATGGTATTGCAGACGCTCGGCCTGACGTGTGCCGAGGCACTTGACGTGGCGAACCGACCGTTGCCGCCCGGCGACTTCGCCGCAGCGGAGAGCGGTTGACCGGCGGTCGCCGCCGACACAGGTCCGGCCGATCCACTAGGTAGGGGTCCCTTCGATCTCCGTGCATTTTTCCGGTTACAGGTCGCTTGGCCCAGCAATGCCTTGCCTTGCAGCCCTAAATAGAAATCTTTAAGAATCAGTGCGTTGCTGACTACCCTGTTCTGAGGGCAATAAGGAGATCGATCATCTCCTCGATGTGTCGCATGGATAAACGTCGCACTTTGGACGCCTGGCGGGGCATTTCTGAATCGAGGGCCGCCACCGGACCCCATCGCTGCGTTTTCTACGTGCTCCTTCGACAAATTCGCGTGCACGAGCGACGTCAATGCCTCTTCCGCCGGTGCGTTGGCCGCAATGCCGGCCGACACGGCGACGGTTTTGGCCCCTGCACGGTCCGCCGCCTCGGCCAGCATCGCGTCGCGTGACGGGGAGTGGGCGTAAAAGCCGCCATGCGTCAGGTCGGCTTCCTTCATGATGTCGGCGACACCGGTGCCGTCATAGCCGCTGCGCCGGATCGCGCGCGCGGCGCGCTCCGACAATGCGTTGGTTGGTCAGTTCCTTGCGTCGAGATGCGGTTCGTGGAAACAGCTGCGCATTGAAATGATGTGTATCAAATACCAGTTCCGCGTCTAGGCGCGGATCAGCAGGCGCTACCGTCTCATAGTTTATTCGGGCCTCTTGCCGACGCTCCCGCTGGCGGGGCCGGCGAGGCCCCATGCCGGGCGGCCGAACGAGCAATTCGGCCCGGGATGCCTGGTCGTGTCAGGTCCCTCTTCGCTTACGTGTCGGCGCGGTCGATTCGACTTCCTGTGTGCTCGCCCGCATGCCTACGACGCGGCTCGTGGCGGCCTCGACGCTCGCGCGCGTCGCGCCGAGGCCGACGACCAGGTTGTTGCACATCGGCACCAGGATCTCCGAAGGCGGATCCGCCACGTCGGCAAAGTGACCCGCCAGCTCGAGCGTGACGAATCCATGCACCGCGCCCCAAAGTTGCAGGCCAATGTGAACGGGATCGGTTTGCCGCACGCACCCGGTTTCCACCAGACGAGCGCATGTATCAACCAGAAGGGCAAATGCCGCCTTGAACGCTGACGAATGTACGCTCGGGACCGCATTCGCGCCAGCCCGAGCCGGACCATATCTGCTGTGGATTGAGAGGCCGAACATCAAGTCGTACAAATGCGCATTGCATCGTGCAGCATCCCGATGCGCCAGCGCCATCGCGCACAGATCGGCCAACGGATCGTCAGTTTTTGGAACCTGTTCGAATGCGGCGACCAGCCTTCGAAGCCCCTCGTCGGCAACGGCCCGAAGCAATTCCGGAACACCGCCGAAATAGTTGTAAACGCCGATCGTGGACAGGCCTGCTTCGTTCGCTACCGAGCGCGCCTTGACTTCGGAGGGCCCATTCGTCGCAAGCAAACGAATCGTCGCTTCGATGAGACGGGTGCGGACATCAGGGTTTGACCTATCAGTGGACATATTGCGGAGGCCTCATAACGAAGTTATTCTACCAAATAACGAAGTTATGGATAGTGACCTCGAGCGGGCAAAAGGCTGAATGGACGTCATGCCCGTCACGCAGCCCTCGATGACAGACATGCAGCATTGGCTTGGTATTAAGTAATGCGAAACGATAGGGAAGAGCGCTTGAATTCGCTGTGTCGGCGCTTTCCCTTCGCGCAGCCAATGCGACGCTGAAGGCCGTCATTGTCTTCCACGTGGAACCAGCGGCGAATGCCTGCAACAGCGCGAATTTCGATCATCGAATCGAAGCCGCCTCGAGAGGCGCGTGCCGTGATAGACCCACGAAGAGCGTATCGGCTCTTCAAGTTTCAGAGGATTCGGAGATGAAAATGACACCTGCGATGCCCGGGCGCCTCGATATCGAAGCCCGAGGCACCGTATTGATCGTACGACTGGACGGCGGTCCGCTGGGGCTGATGGGACTGAACATGGCCAACGCGCTCGCCGCGCTGGTGGACAAAGTGGAATCTGACGATTCCGTCAAAGCAGTCGTCCTGACAGGAACGCATCCGGGGCGATTCATCGGCCACGCGGACGTTCGTTGGCTGCAGGAGGGTGGCAAGAGCATACCGGAAGTGGGGCTGGGTCTTGCCTCCGCGATCGCGCGCGCCTCCGCCGCAGTTCGACGCGTGCCTCCGCTGGCGGCCGTCGCCTCCGTCACGCCGATGGAGGGCGGGATGCAACTGGATGCATTGCACGACACGTTCCTGCGGATGAATCGGTGTGGGATCATCTTCGTTGCCGCGCTCAATGGGTCGGCGCTCGGCCTGGGCAGCGAGCTTGCACAGGCGTGCGACGTCCGCCTGATGGCGGATGGTGATTTCTTCATTGGGCAGCCGGAAATACTGCTCGGCATCAATCCCGGCGGCGGCGGCACGCAACGCCTGACTCGACTGGTGGGCGCCCATCGTGCCCTCATGATGATGCTCGAGGGGCGCCCGGTGCAGCCGAGAAAGGCGCTCGAAATCGGCCTCGTTGATGAAGTGGTATCGCCCGACGAACTGCTCGATCGGGCCGTCGAACTTGCGCGATACATGAGTTCCCGTCCGCGTGACGCAATCGCAGCGATCAAACGGGCGGTGTACCTCGGCGGCTCCATGTCGCTTGAAGAAGGCCTGCATGTCGAGCGCACGGAATTCATTTCTATCTCGCCGACCGAGACCGCGCAATCCTTGATGGTCGAATACCTCGAACGTACCGCTCGCGACGGTGATCTGCCGTTGTACGACCCGGCCGTCTACAAGGAAGCGCTCGAGAGCGGCCGTTTCCCTTTGCACAGCAATGGTTCAAAAAAATGAGCACCCTTTCAATCCCACAGACGCCTCACCGGTTCACGCGCCGGGAAGTGCAGTTCGTCTCCGGCGAAACTTACTGCACGGCGTGGCTCTACCTGCCGGTCGGCGTGAAGCGGCCGCCGGTCGTCGTGCTCGGGCACGGGCTCGGCGCGGTTCGAGAAATGCGTTTGGATGCCTATTCCGAACGGTTTGCAGCGGCAGGCATAGCCGCATTGGCGTTCACGTATCGTTATTTTGGCGACAGCGGCGGCACACCCAGGCAACTGATGTCTGTGAAACGTCAGCTTGCCGACTGGGACGCGGCACTGAATTTCGTCAAAGGGTGTGCCGACGTCGACGGAAACCGCGTCGCGATCTGGGGGAGTTCCTTCGGCGGGGGGCACGCCATTCGCGTGGCCAGCCGTCATCCCGAACTGCTGGCAGCGATTAGCCAGTGTCCGTTTACAGACGGTCTGGCCTCCGCGCTTGCGTTGGGCGTGCGGGCGTCGATGCGCATGACCCCTGTCGTCATGCGTGATTTCGCGGCGAAGCTGTTTGGCCGTCCGCCCGTGATGGTGCCGATAGCCGCCACGCCCGGCCAGCCGGCATTGATGAACGCACACGATGCGCTGTCGGGTTATCTGGCGCTGGTGCCCAAGGGGCTGAAGTTCGTCAATCACGTATCGGCGAGAGTGATTCCTGAAATTGCGACTTACCGGCCCGGACGCTCGGCTGCGAAGGTCCGGTCGCCCATCCTATTTTGTGTCAGCACGACGGATACGGTTACTCCGGCGGATCGGACCATCGCGCTGGTCAAGCACGCGCCGCGCGGCGAAATCAAGCTGTACGGTGCCGGACATTTCGACTTCTATCTGGGCGAGCCCTTCGAACGCCTGGTGTCTGATCAGGTTCGCTTCTTGACCGAACACCTGCTCGGATCCTCGGCGCGCTGATTCGGACGCCGAACGTACCAAACTACCTAGAGAGAGCAATGATGCGCTTTTCCAAACTTCCCGACCTGCGCGCGGCGTCGGCGCCCGACGCGCCATGTATCGCGGATGCCTCTACCGCACTGTCCAACAGGGAGTTTCACGCCCGCGTCGTCGAGGCGGCAGAGGTGTTCGCGAATCTGGGCGTAGGGGCGGGAGACGTCGTCGCGGTCATGCTGCCGAACCGGGTGGAGTTCGTCGTGGCGATGTTCGCCGCATGGCGTCTGGGCGCTGCAGTCACGCCTGTCAAGCCCAGTCTGACGAGCAAGGAGGCCACCCATCAAATCGTCGATTCCGGCGCGAAGCTCGTCATCGACGTGGCCGGTGACGAGGTCGTTCCCGGTATTAATTCCGTGGCGGTTGCAGCACTGCGGAGGGTAGCGCGCGACACCCGGGAGCCGTTCGACAATCCTGCGGCACTGGCATTGCTGATCTACACGAGCGGCACGACCGGCCTACCCAAGGGCGTGATGCTGGATCATGCCAACGTCGAAGCCATGTCGGAAATGGGACTGCGCTCGCTCGACGTCACGTCGGCGGACCACAGCATGCTGGTTTTGCCGCTGTTCCATGTCAACGGCATCATGGTCAGTACCCTCATGCCGCTTATCGCCGGTGGCCGCGTCACGCTGCGCGAGCGGTTCGACATCGACACATTCTTCGACGATGTCGAGCGATGTCGACCGACGTTCTTTTCCGGCGTACCGACGATCTACGCGCTGCTCAACGCGCTGCCAGACCATGTCAAACCCGACACGTCGAGCCTGCGGTACGGGATCTGCGGCGCGGCACCCGCGCCTGCGGATCTACTGAAAAGCTTCGAGATCCGCTACGGGTTTCCGTTGATCGAAGGGTACGGACTGTCCGAAGGCACCTGTGGCTCGACCATCAACCCGTTCGACGGCGTGCGCAAGGCCGGTACGGTTGGCCTGCCATTCGCCGGTCAACGGATTGCGATCGCCGATCCTGACGGAACGCACTTGCCGCAGGGTTCGACTGGCGAAGTGCTGATCCAGGGCCCCAACGTCATGCGCGGCTATCTCGGCAGGCCCGAGGAAACGGCGAAGACCATTGTCGACGGCTGGCTGCACACGGGTGACATCGGGCGTATTGACGAGGACGGTTACCTTTCCATCGTCGGACGCTTGAAAGAGATGATCATTCGCGGCGGCGAAAACATCTATCCGAAGGAAATCGAAGACGCGTTGTCCGAATTCCCGGGCGTGCTCGAAGCGGCTGTGATCGGCGCCGCCGACGAGACGTTCGGCGAAATCGTCATTGCCTACATCGCATCCCGCCCGGGATTCACGTGCGTGGAGGCCGAACTGAAGGAACACTGCGCGGTCCGTTTGACGCGCTACAAGCGACCCGTGGCGATCAACGTCGTCGACAGCCTCCCCAAGAACGCGGTGGGGAAGATCGACAAGCTGAAGCTGCGCGACATGTGGTCGACCGCCAGCAGATGACCCTGGCTGGCAAGCCGGGAACGGCGCTTGCCTCGAGAGGGAACGCGCCACAGGCGCGTTTACGATCACCGCGACCGTGGTAAGCCGGCCCGCAATCTGTCCGACACGTGTTATCGCGCTCCTTGCCGCACTGTTTCTGGATCTCCGACCGATGAAAGAGCCTATCGACATGAAGACGCACTTCACCGTGGCGCACGACCGTCGAGCGCCGCGGCCGCCAGTTGACGCCCGCAGTCCGGACGCCCGACCCTCGATCTTCGTGACAGGCGCAGCTTCGGGGATCGGCCGCGCGTGCGCCGAGCTGTTTGCGCGGCGCGGATGGTTTGTAGGCGTATACGACATCGACGCGGACGGCGCAGCCACAGTCGCTGCCACCCTGGGCCAGCGAAATGCAGTTTCTGGCGCACTGGACGTGAGCGATCCGCAAGCATGGCAGCGAGCGCTTTCGTCATTCTGGACGAGCAGTGGTGGACGGCTCGACGTGCTGCTCAACAACGCCGGAATACTCACGTCCGGGCGATTCGAGGACGTGCCGTTGACCCGACACTACGCGATGCTGAACGTCAACGTCCGGGGCATGGTTACTGGCTGCCATAGTGCGTTCCCGTATCTGCGAGAAACGCCCCGTTCCCATGTCGTCAATATCGCTTCGGCGACTGCGATCTATGGCCAACCGGCGCTCGCGACATACTCGAGCACCAAATTCGCCGTGCGTGGATTCACCGAAGGGCTCGATCTCGAGTGGGCCGAATTCGGCATCCGCGTGAGCGATATCTGGCCGAGCTTCGTCAACACCGCGATGGCTGACGGCTTCAACCAGCTCCATAGCGCGAAATCGCTCGGGATTCGGCTCGTGCCGGCCGACGTCGCGGCAACCGTGTGGGCCTGCGCGACGAGCAGAAGCTTGTTCCATCGAACTCACTGGACCGTCGGCTTGCAAGCGGGAATGCTGGCGCTCGCCACGCGACTCGCGCCGTCCGCACTCACGCGGTGGGTCGTCCGGCGCATTGCGCAGTGAGCGGAACCTCGATCCGGTGCTCGCGCGTCGATTCGATTGCATTCGCGCGGCCGACAACACGTTGAGGTTCGAGGCCGGATCGTGGATGTCCCGGATTGCCCGCCGGGAAAGCAGCGCCCGATGAAACATGGAGAAGGGGAATCTAATTTGATTAGCACTACATTCGATTACGACTGGATTGTGATCGGTTCAGGATTCGGCGGCAGTGTTTCGGCGCTGCGCCTGGCGGAGAAGGGCTATCGAGTTGGCGTAATCGAGCGCGGCCGGCGCTTTCGCGACGAAGACCTGCCCGAATCCGCGTGGCAACTCGGCAGGTTCCTGTGGGCACCCATGCTTGGCCTGAAGGGCGTCATGCGCATGCGCGTGTTTCGCCATGTGTTCTTTCCCAGCCAGTCGGCGGTCGGCGGCGGCAGCACCGTCTACGGTGGCGTGTTGTACCGTGCCCGTCGGCGCTTCTTCGACGATTCGCAGTGGCGAGAACTCGGTGACTGGGAGCGACTGCTCGAACCGCACTACGCGGTGGCCGAGCACATGCTCGGCGCCAGGACCGTGCCGTTCGACTCGACCAATCAGCGTTTGGCACGGGAAATGGCGCGGCACTTCGGCAAAGAGGACGGCTTCGTTCTCTCTCCCACCGGGGTGTATTTCGGAGAACCGGACAAGACTGTCAAGGATCCCTATTTCGGGGGCGAAGGCCCTGATCGCACCGGTTGCACGCGCTGCGGCGCCTGCATGGTGGGATGTCGGGTCGGTGCCGTGAATACGTTGACGAAGAACTACCTGTGGTTCGCAGAGCGGCTCGGCGTGCGGATCGCAGCCGAGCGCGAGGTCGTCGACGTGAGTCCGCTGGGGGCCGCCGACGGCAGCGACGGGTATCGTGTGGTCACGCAACGCCCTGGCGCTTTACTGGTCCGCCGGGATCGCAAGGTGCATACCGCGCGTGGCGTGGTCTTTGCGGGCGGGACACTGGGGACCAACGAGCTGCTTGCCACCTGCAAGCTCAGCGGTTCGCTGCCGCGGATCAGCAACCGCCTCGGCGAGCTGGCGCGCACCAACAGCGAGTCGGTGCTGAATGTCCGTCTTCCCAAGGATCTGAAGACCTGGAACGACGTCACGGCCAGCAGCAGTGTGCGCCTGGACGACGACACCCAGATCGAGTTCCTCACGTATGGCCGCCACGCCGACCTCATGGGCCTGATGTACACGGTCCTGGTCGGCAAGGGCAATCGCCTGACCCGGCCGTTGAAATGGCTCGCCAACATCGCTCGACATCCGTGGCAGTGGCTCAGGACGTTGTGGCCGGCGGGATGGAGCCGCCACATGGTCACGCTGCTGGTGATGCAGGCGCTGGACAACGCGATCGTGCTGCGCGCGAGGAAGCGGTGGATAGGGCGGGGTTACCGCCTCTCAACCGAACAGAATCGCGACCGCCCCAATCCGACGTACATCGAAATCGGCAATCGGGCAGCCCAATGGCTGGCCAGCCGCACCGGCGGTGTTGCTCAAAGCAACGTTCTGGAAGCGCTGGCCAACATCCCGACCACTGCCCATGTGCTGGGCGGCGCCGTCATCGGCGCAAGTTCCGCGTGCGGCGTGGTCGATAGGCACATGCGCGTGTTCGGATATCGGAACTTGCTGGTATGCGACGGTGCGGCAATGCCGGCCAATCCCGGAGTCAACCCGGCATTGACGATAACTGCACTCGCCGAGTACGCGATGGCGCAGATACCGGCAGCGAGCCCGGAGCGGCTCGATGGATCGTCCGAGCGCGAGGCCGCGCGATGAACGAAGTCGCCGCATGAAGCCGGACGTGTCACGCGTGGGCTTCGCGTGACGTGACTCACCGAATCGGATCGCCGATTGTCATCGAAAGTTGATCGGCACATTCACCGAGTGTCGTGCGATGGCAAACCACGGCAAAAAATTGCGGACGCATGTCGATGCGCGCTGGATAGCGCCGGCCGGCCAACCTCGCAATCGCCGTGCCGCTTCACTCAATCAGTCACATATGCCAAAACCGGAGGAGACAGGATGTTGAAGAATAGAGCTTTTGCAATTACCGCCGTGCTGCTGACGACCACGACTGCGCACGCGCAGAGTGCGGGAGACCTGGTCGTGAACGCCGGCTGGTTTCACTTCGCGCTGCAGGATTCCAGCCGACCGCTCACGGTTTCCGCATTCGGCACGAGCGCGACCGTTGCAGGCACTGGCGCGTCGGTCGACGATTCGGATACCTTCGGGCTCACCGCGACCTACTTCATCACCGATCACATTGCCGCAGGCGCCGCGCTCGGCATACCACCGAAGTACCGGCTGACGGGCACGGGATCCCTCAGTGCGCTCGGCCGGATCGGTTCTGCATACGAGTGGAGCCCGGCGCTGCTACTGAAATACTTCTTCAACGATGCCACGAGCAAATTTCGCCCTTACCTTGGCGCGGGCGCGTCGTACGTCTGGTTCAGCGGAGTGAAACTGGAACCTGCGACTGCCAGCGGTGCTTTCCTGTATTCGCCGACGTTCGGTCACGCGCTGGAAGGACCGACCACCGCAAGGCTGAGCAGTTCGTTCGCGCCGGTTATCAATGCGGGACTCAGCTACAACATCAACAAGCACTGGTCGGTCGATGCATCGCTTTCCTATATGTGGCTTTCTTCCCGGGCCACGCTGACGACGCAGTCGCCGCGTGGCGTCGTGACCAGCAGTACGAAGCTCAAGCTCAATCCTGTCGTTTCGTTTGTATCCGTCGGGTATCGGTTTTGATGATCACTCGTGTCGTACGAGGCGGGGACACACCGTGTCCCCTATCGCATGAATCGAGCGCGGAAAGCGAGCGGCAGGTTCGTGCCGGTCGTGGTGCGGCATGCCGATGAAACCCTCGTTCGTGCGTCTCCATTTCGAATTCGCGGGGCGCGCGACATTTTGCCAACTCATGCAGCCGCTCGAACAAAGCGGCGGACGAATAACCCAACAGGATGACGCGTTATGCATTCTTCGAACCATGTCGACACAAAGCCCGCCGGCGCAGTCAAGCGCGGCTGGGCAAGCATGACAATCGCAGGCGCACTGCTGACATGTGCGATGCCGGTTTTTGCCGACGTTTCCGGCACGCCGGTCGGCATATGGCAGACGATCGACGATCACACTCACCAGCCCACCGCACTGGTACAGATTACGCAGAACGGTGACGGTACGCTCAGCGGCAAGATAATCAAGGGACTGAATGCAAACAACTCGCCCGATCGCCGCTGCACGCAGTGTACGGATGAACGCAAGGACCAAAAGATCCAGGGCATGACTGTCGTCCGGGGTATGCGGCAACAAGGCGACGGATGGGACGGTGGCAGGATCCTCGACCCGATGAACGGCAACGAGTACAGCTGCAAGATGCGCGTCGAGGCCGGGGGGCAGAAGCTTGTGGTGCGCGGCTATATTGGCGTGTCCTTGCTGGGCCGCTCGCAGATCTGGACCCGTCATGGCGATGTCGCCGAATCGGGCGCGCAGAACTGATTTCCTGGACAGCGAGCAGCGTGTTGCACATGTCAGCTGCATGTGGTCACACGCGCTCCCTGGCCAGTCAAACGCATGAGCACTCTGCCCGAATCGCGTCGCCGCGCGTTTTCGCGACGCAGGCCGGGAGAGCAGGGCATGGCGTGTTTGATGACACGAGGAGGCTGGACAATATGAAAGCGCTGGTATGCAAGGCATTCGGGCCTATCGATCAATTGCTGCTCGAAAATGTGGCGCAACCCGAGCCGGCGGTTGGCGAGGTCCGAATTCGCGTGAAGGCCGCCTCGCTCAATTTCCCGGACGCCTTGATCGTGCAGGGCCTTTACCAGTTGAAGCCTCCGTTGCCGTTTTCTCCCGGCGCCGAATTTTCCGGCGTGGTCGACGCCGTCGGCGAGGGCGTCGACAATTGGCAAATCGGCGACGCAGTGGTCGGCTCGACTGGCTACGGCGCATTCGCCGAATACTGTGTCGCCGACGCGCGCCATCTCATGAGACTGCCGGCCGGCATGAACTTTGATTCGGGTGCATCGTTCATGCTGACCTACGGCACATCGCTACACGCGCTGCGGCATCGTGCCTACCTCGAATCCGGCGAAACGCTGCTTGTAATGGGGGCGGCCGGTGGGGTCGGTCTTGCTGCGATCGGGATCGCGAAGGCGATGGGCGCACGCGTCATCGCAGCGGCATCGACGCGCGACAAACTGGCGTTGTGCCGCGACTCGGGAGCGGACGAAACGATCGACTATGCCCAGTCATTACCGAGCGCATTCCTTTGGGAGGTGCGGCCGATGCTATGGCCAGGATGGCGGCCCGAGAGGTGATGGGCAAGATCATCGTCCATCCGGGAACATGATCGCGCTTGGGCGGCAGGAAACGCCGCCCCGGATGGATCGGCGCTCCAGACGGATCCCAAAGTACGCCATGGGAATCGCGCTTGCGAGGAAACATGGAGGATATTGAGCGCCGAATTGCGAGCTGTTTTGATGGACTACTGAGCCAGGAATTCGAGCGCTTTCGGAACAAAGTCGTCGTGGAACTGAAATATCGCTCCGTGGCAGGAATCCGGGTAGATGACGAGACGGCTGTTGGGCAGACGTCGCGCTAGGTCTTCGGAATCCTTGCTCGGGATCATCCGGTCGTTATCGCCGTTGGCGACGAACTCGAAGCACTTCGCGACGGACAGGTCCGCGGGTTCTTTCTGCCCCCAGGACGGGCCTATCCGATCTTTTGTGTGTCATGAAGTGCAGTGGAATAGACAAGATGAATTCACCGAGGGCTTACCTTGTATATGCCTACCAAATCACTCTTCCCCAAGTCCCCTGGTCAATTCATTTGACTTCGACAACGACCTTACCCTTCGCACGTCCTTGCGCCAAATACTCAAGCGCTTCCTTGGCGTGGTCGAATGCAAAAACCTTGTCGATCACCGGTCGAATGCGTCCCGATTCGAACAACTCGCCGATCTCGCGCAATTGCGCGCCGTCGGCGCGTACGAAGAGGAACGAGTAGGTGGCGTCCTTCTTTGCCGCAAGGCGCCTGATCTTTCGGCTCATCAGTCCGAAGACGAACTTCAGGACGAAGTTCAACCGGCGAGCATTGGCGAACGCCGCGTCCAGCGGACCGATGAGCGACACGATCTTGCCCCCTGGCTTGAGGATGCCGACGGACTTCTCGATGGAGTCGCCGCGCATGGTTCCCAGTACCATATCGTAGCCGCGCAGCACGTTCTCGAACTCCTGCTTCGTGTAGTCAACCACCTCGTCTGCGCCAAGGCCACTCACCAGTTGTACATTGCCCGTGCTGGTGGTCGTGCCCACCTTGGCTCCGAAGTGCTTGGCCAGTTGGATCGCAAACGTACCGATTCCGCCGGACCCTGCGGGAATGAACACTTTCTGTCCCCTCTGAATTTTCGCGCGTTCCTTCAGGGCTTGCCACGACGTCAGCCCGACCATAGGAACCGAGGCCGCCTGCACGAAGTCCAGGTTGGCCGGCTTCGGGGCGGCAACGCGTTCGGGCACCACGGCAAATTCGGCGAGCGAGCCGGTGCCCAAGTCGAAGAGGCTGGCGAAGACTGCGTCGCCTGGCTGGAAGCGCGTCACGCGGCTGCCGACCTCCTTCACCACGCCGGCAAGGTCGCTGCCCATCGTGGCCGGTAGTTCGAATTTCAGCACGGCTTTGAACATGCCGGTCGGGATCATGTTGTCGATCGGATTCAGCCCCACGGCATGAACCTCCACGAGCATTTCGTCGGGTTTGAGTGTGGGGAAAGAAACTTCAGCGAACCCTATCTCGTGCGATTTGCCGTAGCGTTTGAAGGTGAGTGCTTTCATGATGTTGGGACTTCGAGTGTGATTGATGGTGGTTTTGCGTCTGGACGGAACGATGCTCACGCCCATGGCTGAAGCACCACCTTGCCGGTGGTCTGTCGTCCTTCCAGCAGGCGATGTGCTTCGGCGGCCTGCGAAAGTGGCAAAACCGTTCCCGGCTGTAGTACCACCTTGCCGGACAGAACCAGGCCGATGAGTTCTGTCAGCGTGGACTGGATCAATTCCGGGAAGGCCAGGTAAGCACGTCGTCGTCTTCGATGGCCGGATCTGGAAGCTCTTCATAGACCAAGGCGTCCGGCCCGCCGGTCGTGTGGAATCTGACTGCTTTCATCCTGCTTCTCCAATTGTGGTGGTGTTGGTCATGTCTGTCTGCAATGGGACTTGCTTCGAATCAAGTTCTGTCAGCCTTCATTGCGACAGAAACGCCAGCGCCTTGGGCACAAAGTCGGCGTGGTACTGAAAAATCCCTCCGTGGCCCGCGTCTTTGTAGATGACGAGTTGCGCCTGGGGAATGCGACGGGCCATGTCGTGGCTCAGGGCGGTCGGCACCATGATGTCGTGATCGCCATTGGCGATCAGCACCGGCATCTGTAAATGACCAAGGCGTTGCGGCACTTGCTGGCCCCAGGCCTTGATCGCCTTGAGCTGGCGCAGGAATGCGCGAGGCGTTGGCTCCTTGTCGCGACCGGACTTGCGTTCCTTGAGCCGTTTCAGGAAGGCGCTTGCGGCCTGCCGGCCATTGGCCGTGGACGTAAAGAACAAATAGGCCTTGGGGTCGCGCAGAGTCAGCAAGCCCTTGAGCATCAGGGGCCAGGACACGGCGCCGACATGATCGATGCCTGGGCCCCCTGCGGGACCAGTGCCCGTGAGGATGAGCTTGCGTACCAGCTGCGGAGCCTTCAGCGCCACGTCCTGTGCGACGAACCCACCCAGTGAGAACCCCAGCAGGTCGACACGATCGAAACCCAACGCGCGGATCAGGGCGATGGTGTCGCGGGCCATCTCGTCGACGGTCACAGGTGCAGTGCCACCGGATGCACCAATCCCACGGTAGTCGACGGCGATGACACGATACTGGCGAGCGAGGCCATCGACTATGCGTGGATCGAAGTTGTCCAGCACGGCGCCCCAATGGTTCAGCAGCACCACGGGAATACCGCCTGCCGGACCCAATTCGCGGTAGGCGAAGGTGGTTCCCGCCGCGGCGACCGAATGGGTCTTGACGTGGGCGTAGGGGGTGGTCGATTCACTCTGGACACTGGAACTCGACATGGTTGACTCCTTGGTGCCCGGCCTCAGGCGTTGACATCCACGATGGTGCGGCCACGCACCTGGCCTTGCAGCATCGGGTCCACAAGGACCAGGACTTCGGCCAGCCCCACCACCTGCGTGGTCCGTGCAAGCTTGCCCAGATCCAGGTCGACAGCCAAACGCGCCCATGCGTTCTGCCGTAAGTCCTGCGGGGCATTGACCGAGTCGATTCCCGCCAGCGTCACGTTACGCAGGATGAAGGGCAGCACCGAACCGGGCAGGTCCGCGCCCTGAGCCAGCCCGAAGGCAGCCACCGCTCCGCGGTACTGAGTTTGAGCGAGGACGTTGGCAAGCGTATGGCTGCCCACCGAGTCGATCGCACCGGCCCAGCGCTCGTTGGCGATCGGAGCGCCCGGCTCGGACAGCGTGCGGCGGTCGATGATTTCGGCTGCACCCAGCTCGCGCAGGTAGTCGGCCTCTTCCAGCCGACCGGTCGATGCAACCACCCGGTAGCCCAGTTTCGACAGCAAAGCGATGGCAATGGAGCCGGCTCCGCCGCCGGCGCCGGTCACCAGCACATCGCCTTTGTCCGGTGTTACCCCCGCATGCTCCAGCGCGAGCACGGACAACATCGCGGTGTACCCGGCCGTTCCGATGCCCATGGCGTCGTGCGTCGAGAACGTCTCGGGCAGCTTGATCAGCCAGTCGCCCGGTACTCGCGCCTTCTGTGCGAAACCGCCGTGGTTGGTTTGGCTCAACCCCCAGCCGTTGGCGACCACACTCTCGCCCACCGCGAAGCCTGGATGCGAGGAGGTTTCCACCGTGCCTGCGAAGTCGATCCCGGGGATAAGAGGGAACTTGCGAATCACCGGCGCGCGGCCACTGATCGCCATCGCGTCCTTGTAGTTGACGGTGGAATAGTCGATCGCGACGGTAACGTCGCCTGGCATTAGGTCGGCTTCGTCGAAATCGACAACATCTGTGGAAATCGAGTCACCTGTCTTGGTGCTCAGCAGTGCTTTGAAGGTCATGGTCATTGCTCTTGGTTGGTCCCTTGTTCAGTATCTGGGCTTCACGTGCGAGGGCAAAAAATAGATGGCATCTCAATCCGTTTCAGGGACAAGGTGCGCCCGCGTCGCGGACAGCACGACTTCGGAGAGCGCTTCTTCGTCGACCGCGCGCGCCAGCACGACTGCGCCAATCATCGTGGCGGCGGTCACCAGAGCACGCGCATCCGCATCGGGCTGCTCCCTGTCGGTGGCATGCCGGGATACGATGCTCAGCAGGTCCTTGATGCGGCGCGACGAATCGCCGGCGACTGACGAGATAGATCCGTTCCCAGCGAAGCCACCGGACAGCCGGACTCGGGATTCTTCACGTGTTCTTGCGACAGATAAGCGCGCAGCAACGCCTGCTGCGATTTGCCAGTCGGAGCTGCAGCCACGATGCGCAGGAAGGTCTCGACGGCTTCTGCGCCAGCGCGGTCGACCAACTCGGCAAGCATCACCTCACGGGAGGCGAAGTGCGCATAGAACCCGCCGTGGGTCAGGCCGGCCAGCTTCATGATGTCGGCAATGCCGATCCCGTCGAAGCCGAAGCGGCGGATCGCACGTGCGCCCGCATCAACGATGCGTTCGTGCGTACTCTCTTTGGATCGGGTGGTGGGTCGTTTCATGCGATGTTTATCTGTACGCGTGCTGGCCGTAAACGGGCCACGCTCACCCGCGCGCCCGCAGGCGCCGCGTGCGGAACGTGCCCCAACCGCTGTGGAGCGCAGACTTCAGGAATGCAGACAACCCGCCCTCGTCGGGACGCGGCGACTGGCCTCTTGCAATACGCTTGAGCTGGCGCGTGTACCACAGCACCTCCATGATCCCCATGCGGTCGACCGCCTTGAGCCCCGTGCTGATGGGGCGTACATGCTGCGAACTGTCGCGCCCTTGAAGCAGGGCGGCAGGCGCGTCAGGGTCGATCGCCAGCAGCCGCGCCAGGCCGACCACATCGAGTGCGCCGGAGCGAAGGGCGTCATTCATGCCGATCGCCGTGCGAAAGCCACCGGTGACCATCAGCGGCACCTTCACCGCTGCGCGCACCCTTTCGGCGAACTCGAGGAAGTAGGCTTCACGGGCTGCGGTGGACGCCTTCTTCGGCTCCTGCATCGCACCACTCATGGCCGGTGCCTCGTAGGTGCCGCCGGAAATCTCTATCAGATCGATGCCTGCATTCACCAATGCGTGGATCGTCTCGATCGACTCGTCCGCGGTGAAGCCACCGTGCTGGAAGTCGGCCGAGTTGAGCTTGATCCCCACCGCAAAATCCGGCCCCACTTGGCGGCGGACCTCTGCATAGACGGCCAGCACGAAGCGCCGCCGCTTCTCTGGGCTGCCACCCCATTCGTCGGTGCGTCGGTTGTGGTGCGGGGAGAGGAACTGGTTGACCAGATAGCCATGGGCGCCGTGGATTTCGACACCGCTGAATCCGGCCTTCTTGCAGATGGCCGCGCTACGCCCGAAGCGCGTGATGATGTCCTGGATTTCGGCGATGGTGGCTTCGCGCGGGGTCTCGAAGAAAGCGGCCATGTCCTCGCGGAACGGTACGGCCGAGGGCGCGAGGTTGTAAGCGTTCAGCCCCTTGGTCGACTGCTTGCCCGGATGGTTGAGCTGGGCCCAGATAGCCGCCCCTTGTCCGGTCACGGCCTGTGCCCACTGTCGCAGCATCGGCAGGTCCGCCTCGTCCTCGATCACCACGTTGCCGGGTTCGCCCAGTGCGCGACGATCAATCATTACGTTGCCCGTCATGATCAAGCCCAAACCCGTATTGGCCCAGCGCCGGTACAACTGCACCAGATCCTTGGTCGGGCGATTGTCGTAGGTGCCCAGCGTTTCACTCATGGCTGCCTTGGCAAGGCGACTGCGCAGTACGCTGCCGTTGGGCAGGCGCAGGGGTTGGTTCAGCAGGTTTGTTTCCATGGGCGACTCAAAGGCTGTGCGGTCGTAGGGCGCGATCTTCTTGGGTGGCTGCAGGAAGGCCGTCAGCCCCTGGAACCACATCACCTCCTGAAAATCTCCGCTGATGGTTAGCTCTTTGTTGCCCAGGCCCTTCAGAAAGGCATTCTGGCTGTCTTTGGCCGAGAGAATCTCAAAGCCCTTGCCGGCATCCTTGAAGCTGAAAGTGAAGCGAGGCTGATCCACCAGGCCTGATACGGAGTGGATGGCGCTGTTGCGGATGAAGAACGTGCGACCGACGCCCGCCTCGGTGTGGATCTGGAACACCAAGTCCTTACCAGCGACGTAGCTGGCACAATCGGGATTGTTCTTGAGCTGGCGCTGCAGCAGCCGAGTGAACATCCACAGCAGGAACTTGAATTTGAGCATGGTCGGTGGCCTCGGGAGTAGGTGGATCAGCGCTCGTGCAGGAGTGTCGGTGGCGCCGTCATTCGCCGAGGAAGTGCACGGCGTGGTGCAGGAAGCGCTTCGGGTATTGGAATTGCGCACCGTGCCCGGCATCGGGATAGATGAACAACTGTGCGTTGGGGATATTGCGCGCCATGTAGAACGAGTTGACGGTCGGGATCATCACGTCGTGCACGCCGTTCAGGATGAACGTCGGTTGTTGGATGCCACGCAGGTACGCGAACGGGTCGTCTTCCGAAACCCTGGGCAGGTAATGCATGTTGGCTTCGATCTGCGCAGCGGCCACCTCCTGAGACGACGGCGGATCCTGGTCAGCGCGCTGGTGGCGGCGCTCCCAAAACTCGCGCGCGGCCTTCTTTGCCGCTTCGGAGCGACCAAAGAACAGGTACTCGAAGTCTTCGAATACCGGTACGGGCCGAGGCGCCGTCGACAGTACCTTCGGCTCCATGTCGGGATCACCACCGCGCGGGCCGGTACCCAACAGCATGAGCTTGCGCACCAGTTTCGGATGGCGCCAAGTCAGGTCCAGCGCTTGGAAGCCACCGAGCGAGAAGCCCAGGACGTCAACCTGCTGCGAGCCAAGGGCTCGAACGACGGCTGCCGCGTCGTCGGCCATGTCTTCGATGCGGGTGCGAGGGGTTCCACCGGAAGAGGCGATGCCCCGGCCGTTGTACAGGATAACCTCCCGACCTTCGGCCAAACCATCCGTCATTAAGGGATCCCAATGGTCCATGCCACCACGAAAGTGCTGCAACATCAACAAGGGGGGCTGCGAGGTGCCCGTGTTGCCCCAGCGCCGGTAGGCGAATCGAGCGCCGTCAACCTCGACATAACGGGTGGGCGCATTGAGATGGGTGTCAGTCATTGCAGTGTCCTTCTATCTTAGGAGCGCGACGGCGAGGCCGTTTCCGTCCGGCTCAGGGTCACTTCGCCAAGAAGGCGAGCGCCTTCGGCACGAAATCCTCGTGGTACTGGAAGATCCCCCCATGGCCGGCGTCGGGGTAGATGATCAGTTCGCTGTTCGGCAGGCGCTTGGCGAGGTCGTAGGTATTACTGGTCGGGACCATCCGATCGTCATCGCCGTTGGCTACCAGTGCGGGCTGCTTTACCACCGAAAGATCGGCCGGGTGCTTCTGTCCCCACGCTTTGAGCGCCCGAAGCTGGGCCATGTAGGCGCCCACGGTAATACTCTTGTCTCGGTTCTCCGTGCGTTCCTGCAGGCGTTGCAGGAAGGCCTTGCCGGCCGCGATACCATTGGGCGTACGCGTGAAGAAGAGATACTGCTTCGGGTCTTGGCCGGTGAACATCGCGCGTATCAGGTCGTAGTTCGCCACTCTCGCAACGGTGCTGATGCCGGGACCGCCCGCGGGGCCAGTGCCCGTCAGGATCAGCTTGCGCACGAGTTGAGGTTCCTTCAACACAATCTCCTGCGCGACCATCCCGCCCATCGAGAAGCCGAAAAGGTCAACCTGCTTGAAGCCTTTGGCCTTGATGAAGGTGATGGCGTCGTCCGCCATTTTCTCGATGGTGTCGGCCGGCTTGCCCGTGGACGCACCAATGCCGCGGTTGTCGAACGCGACCACGTGATGCTTCGCGGCGATGCCGTCCACCACTCGAGGATCCCAGTTGTCCATAACGCCCGCCAAGTGGACCAGAAAGATCACGGGCGTGCCACCGTTGTCCTGGCCCAGTTCGCGGTAGGCGAAGTCCACACCGTCGGCCGAGATGACCTGCGTGGGCACGTTCTTCCACGACACGCTCTGCACAGTGGCTGCGATGGCGATGCTTGGTGCCGTAGGCGACTTGTCGGCCGTGGCGCATGCGGACAGCAGCGCTACGGACAACGCGATCAGGCACAGGCCTGCTGCTCGTGACAGATAAGACATGCTGTCTCCATTGGAATGGGCGAAGGCTCGGCGAGAAACAAGAGGCGAGAATCAGTCGTGCGATCGATAGCGCTCGGCCGCGTGGGCCTGGCGAATGTCGCCCAGCAGCGTCTGGCGTGCGCGGTCCAGCGCGTCCCAGCGCTCGGCGGCATGCAGCGGCGGGATCGTGACCAGTTCGCGGCGATCGAAGCCGACGAGCGCCGCATCGACCAGCTCGCCCACGTCCATCAAGTCGGGGAGCGTCTTGACGTCGATACCGGCGCGGTCCCAAATCTCGGTGCGGGTGCCCGCCGGTAGAACGGCCTGCACGTACACGCCCTTGGAACCCAGTTCCAGGTTCAGGCCCTGCGATAGGAACAGTACGAACGCCTTGGTCGCACCGTAGATCGACATGCCGAACTCGGGTGCGAAACCCACCACCGAACCGATGTTGACGATCGCACCGATGCCCGCCTGGGCGAATCGCGGCGCGACTGCGGCAGCCAGGCGCGTCAGCGCGGTGGTGTTGAGCCCGATCAGCCGCTCGATGCTCTCGGCCGATTGCTGCAGGAAGCCACCGGACTGTGCTGTGCCGGCGTTGTTGATCAGGACGCCGATGCTGGCATCGTCACGCAGTTGTGCTTCGACCGCAGCGATGTCGGCCTCTTGGTTGAGATCGGCCGGCAGCACGTCGATGGACACCTTGGCTTCAGCGCGCAAGCGGTCGGCCAAGGCTTCCAGTCGCGCCTTGTCGCGGGCGACGAGCACGAGCTTGTGGCCGCGTTTGGCGAAGCGTTCGGCGTAGGTGGCACCGATACCGCTGGAGGCGCCGGTGATGAGGACGGTAGGCAGTGTGCTCATGATTTGATTCCTTGTCGGTGTCAGGTTGGATTGGGCAGTGGTGATTGCGCCAGAAGCAGATCTTTGGTGCCCGCTCAGGACGCAGGGCCCGGCTGATCCAGGAACAGGGCCGTGTGGGCGACAAACGGCTCGGGATATTGGAACTGCGAGCCGTGTCCCGAGTCCGGGCCCAGGATCAGCTGGGCGTTCGGGATGTGCTGCTGCAGTGTGAACGAGTTGATGCTCGGCACCATGATGTCCTCGCGTCCATTGACCACCAGCGTGGGCTGCTTAATCTCTTTCAGATACGCGTCAGCGGTGCCATAACGATGCGATTGGCAAGGGTCAGGCCGCCCAGGGTGTATGGCTCAAAAAGCGTCCTCTCGGTCATGGCGCAGTTGCTCGTCGTGTTGAATTACCGTTATGATGACGATCATAATCTAATATGTCAACGTTTTGATTTTGAGTGACATCAATGTATAGTGACGGCCTAGCAGTCATGAATTCACGGCGGTAAACATGAAGGTCACCAAGGCGCAAGCGCAGGCGAACCGGGCGCTGGTTGTCGAGACAGCGTCCAAGTTGTTTCGCGAACGGGGCTACGATGGGGTCGGAGTCGCGGATCTCATGGCTGCGGCTGGATTCACGCACGGAGGCTTCTACCGGCAGTTCGGCTCCAAGACGGATCTAATGGCGGAGTCGGCCGCCTGCGGCATGGCGCAGACAGCAGCGCTCACCGTGGGGGTAGATCCCTTGCAGTTCGTCGAGCAGTATGTCTCGCGTGAGCACCGCGACGCCCGGTCCACCGGATGCACCATGGCGGCACTGGGCGGCGACGCCGCACGTCAGCCGGAAGTGGTCCGGTCGACGTTCGCGGACGGCATCGAAAGCTTGTTGGCTGCGTTGAGCGGCGAGGGCGCTGTATTGAACGGTGCAGACTCAGGGCAGGGGCGAGCCAAGTTGCTCGACATATTTGCTCATGCGGTCGGCGCCATTGTCTTGTCGCGCGCCTGCCCGGACGATTCGCCGCTGGCCGACGAGATTCTGGCGGCTTGCCGCAACGAGATCCGCGCGTCGCTGAGTCCGCCTGTGTGCTCGACTGCGAAAATGCGCGCAACTACGCGCAAGCGCAACGATAGTTGCTCCCCGAGCTCGAGTGGGTAGCCGGTCACCAGAATCTGAGTCACGGCGTAGCGTATTGATGCGCGGTATTAATGGACTTTGCGGAATCGGCATGGCGCAGCCAGTTTGGGACGGCGGGCAAATGATTGAAGCTGGTGCAGTGCTAACTCGTGCCCATTAGGCTGCAATCCGAGAGGCCGCAGATCACGATATCGCCAACGTCGAGGAATGCAATCGTGACCGATGCTGAAGTTTGTTAGCCTTTGATTTTACATAATGCTGATGATCGATTTTTTTGGTTGTAGTGGCTACATAGAAATGTCCGCTTTCGTGCCGCGTAAGCTGTTCGGCCGCCGGGTATCCGGCGCCGGAGGCTGCGATGAGCTCGCCGAGAACCGGAAAAATGAAGCGTGGCCATTGCGCGGAGTTGCTTTCCGGCCGGACGCGTCGTGTTGCTGGTTCACATCGACGGCCCCCGGGCGAGACCATCATCACCCGGAGCGCACATGTCTACGAAGTCACGCTGGCACTGGGTTCGAGCGCAGAGTGGCTTTCCTCTGCCCCGGGCCGGATCTTGAACCAGATCGAGTACATAGCTGGCAGAAACACCAACGTCAGTATCGTTCCGGCGAAAGTTCCTCCGATCAGCGTATAAGCCAGCGTGCCCCAGAACACGGAATGGGTCAGCGGAATGAACGCAAGCATCGCGGCAACCGCAGTCAGGATCACGGGCCTCGAGCGCTGCAGGGTGGCCTCCACTACCGCATCGAACGGCGCCATGCCCGCACGCGTGTTCTCTTCGATCTGGCCGATCAGGATCAGCGTGTTGCGCATCAGGATGCCGGAGAGCGCAATGAGCCCCACCAATGCGTTGATGCCGAAGGGCTGATTGAACAGCAGGAGCGTCGGCACCACGCCGATCAAACCCAGCGGACTGGTCGCGAACACCATCATGGTCGCGGCAATCGAGCGCGTCTGGAAAATGATGATGAGCAGCGTCAGCGCAATCATGATCGGGAACAGCGGCGCGAGCGCATTGGTCGCCTTGTTGGCCTCCTCGATGGAGCCGGCCTCCTCGATCCGGTAGCCGCCCGGCAGCTTCGCGATGATGGGCTGCAATTGCGCAAGCATCGCGGTCGACACGTCGGGCGGTTGCAATCCTTCGGCGATATCGCCACGCACGGTGATCGTCGGCGTTCGATCGCGACGGCGCAGGATCGGATCCTCCATGCGGATGTCGACCTTGCCGACCTGCGAGAGCGGCACCCGCTGCCCTGCGTTACCGATCAGCGTGAATCCTCCGATCCGTTGCGGGTCGAGCCGGGTGTCTCCCGCCGAACGCGCGACCAGCTCCACCGAACGAATGTCCTCGCGCACGTGCGTGACGGGAATTCCGGTCAGCAGGAATTGCAGTTGCTGCGCGACCGAGCTGGACGTCAGCCCGAACGACCCGAGACGATTTTGATCGAGCGTGAAATGCACGGTGGGAACGCGCGGCCCCCAGTCGGCGTTCACCGTTCGCATCATCGGGCTGGCGTTCATGGTCCGCTCGACCTGCGCGGCGATGGTGCGCAACGTCCCCGCGTCCGGGCCCACGACCCTGAACGCAACGGGGTAAGGCGAGTAAGGGCCGAACACCAGCTGCGTGACGCGAACCTGCGCCCCGGGCACCAATCCTTCGGCGACGACCTTGCGCAGACGGAATTTGAGCGCTTCCCGCTGGTGCTCAGCGTTCGTGCGGATCACGATCTTCGAGAAGGACGAATCCGGCAGCTCCGGGGACATGGCCAGATAGAAGCGCGGAGCGCCCTGCCCGATGTACGAGGTCACGATCTGCGCTTCCGGCTGCTTCGCGAGCCATGCCTCGACCTTTTCCGTTGCCGACGCGGTCTGCTCGATCGAAGTCCCATAGGGCATCTGCACTTCGACGAGCACTTCCGGGCGATCGGACGTCGGGAAGAACTGCTTCTTCACCAGTCCCATGCCCATCACGGCGACGACGAACGACGCCACCACGATCCCGGCGACCATCCACTTGCGGCCGATCACGCGCCCGAGGAAACGGCGAAAACGCTGGTAGTTCCGCGTGTTGTAGATCGCCTCGTGGCCGCCTTCGATCACGGCAATGTCGGGTAACAGCTTGACGCCGAGGTACGGTGTGAAGACGACGGCCACGACCCACGACGTGATCAACGCGATGCCGACGATCCAGAACATGTTGCTCGTGTATTCGCCGGCCGTCGAGCGCGCGAAGCCGTTCGGCATGAAGCCGACCGCCGTGACCAGCGTGCCCGACAGCATCGGCGCGGCCGTGTGGCTCCAGGCGTAAGCCGACGCCTGGACGCGGTTATAGCCCTCCTCCATTTTCACGACCATCATTTCGATGGCGATGATCGCGTCGTCGACGAGCAGGCCCAGCGCGAGAATCAGCGAACCGAGCGTGATGCGGTCGAAACTCTTGCCCGTGGCGGCCATCACGACGAAGACCCCCGCGAGCGTCAGCGGCACTGCCGCCGACACGACGATGCCGACGCGCCATCCCATGCTCGCGAAGCTCACGACCATCACCACGAGCAGCGCGACAAAGAACTTGACCATGAATTCGTCGACAGCCGAATGGATATTGACGGCCTGGTCGGTCACCTTCGCGAGGCTCATGCCCAGCGGCATCCCGGCATTGATCGATGCGACCTCCGCGTCGAGCGCCTTGCCGAGGTTGAGCCCGTTCCAGCCGTCCCGCATCACGACGCCGAGCAGCAACGCCGGTTCGCCGTTGTTGCGAATCTGGAACGTGGCCGGGTCTTCGTAACCGCGTTCGACGGTCGCCACATCGGAGAGCTTCAGCGTGCGGCCCTGAACGACGATCGGCGTGTCACGAATGGTCTGCAGCTTGTCGAAGGCGCCTTCGACACGAATGAAGACCTGCGCGCCCGCCGTATCGATCGAACCAGCCGGCGTCAGAACGTTCTGGTTGTTCAACGCGGCAAAGATTTCCTGAGGCGTCACGCCGAGCGTCGCGAGCCGGTCGTGCGAAAACGACACATAGATCCGTTCCGCCTGCTCGCCGATGATGTTTACCTTCTTGACGCCCGGCACATGAAGGAGCCGCTGGCGCAAGCCCTCGGCGTCGCGCACCAGCGATCGTTGCGGCTCGCCTTTCGCCTTGAGCGCGAACAGCGCGAACGTTACGTCGGAATACTCATCGTTGACGAGCGGGCCGATCACGCCGGGCGGCAGGTTGCCCGCTTCGTCGTGCAGCTTCTTGCGCGCCTGATAGAACTCCTCGGGCACGTCCGCGGGCGGCGTGCTGTCGAGCAAGGTCACGGTGGTGAAGGCAAGCCCCGGACGCGTATAGGTCTCGGTCCGGTCGTACCAGCGCAGTTCCTGCATGCGCTTTTCGAGCGGCTCGGCCACCTGGTCCTGCATTTCCTGCGCGGTCGCGCCGGGCCATGCCGTAATGACCGTCATCGACTTGACGGTAAAGGGCGGATCTTCGGCCCGCCCCAGTTTTAGGAAAGCAATCACGCCGGCGATCGAAATCAGGATGATCAGAAACAGCGTGACCGAGCGCTCCCGCACCGCAAGCGCCGACAAATTGAAGCCGCTCATTGCGCCGCTCCTTGCGCGGAGACGGATGCCGCGATCATCTTGTCGTTGGCGAGACGCACATGCTCTCCGTCGTGCAACAACTGGGCACCGAGCGCGACGACCTGGTCGCCCTCGCGAAGGTCGCCTGTCACCGTCGCGCTGTCGTCGCTCAATGCGGTGACACGCACCTTGCGCCAGGTCACACGCGACTGGGCCCGGTCGACCGTCCAGACCCCGGTGCCGGTGCCCGGATCGAACACGGCGCCGACCGGCACCACCATGGCGGCGGGTGCGTGGCCGCCGTCGCCGGCGAGATCGAGCGTCACGGTCGCGCCGAGCGGCGCATTCGACAGCGTGCCCTGGAGGACGTACCTCGCCTCGTAGGTCCGCGTCAGCCGATCGGCGGAGTCGGAGAGCTGGCGCAGGACGGCGGGAACAGGCTTCTGGGCCGCGCCGTAAAGCGTCGCCTCGGCGATCGAGCCGGATGCGGGACGCAGCGTCTCGGGAAGCTGGACGACGGCCTCGCGGGGGCCGGCATGCGCGAGCCGCACGACGATTTGTCCTGGCGCGACGACCTGGCCGGGCTCCGCCAGCGTCTCGACCACCACGCCGTCGGCGTCCGCCATGACGACGGCGTATCCGGACGCGTTGTTGGCGAGCACGGCCTGCGCCTGCGCCGCGACGAGCTGGGCCTTGGCGGAGTCCGCGGCCGCCTTGAGCTGGTCATAGGTCGATGCCGAAACCGCGCCTGCCGCGACGAGATCCCGATAGCGCGCCTCGTCGGCGGCTGTCTGCGTCGCCCGCGCCTGCGCGGCATCCACGAGCTTCTGCTGCGCACGGGCCTGCAGTCCCAGATCGATCGGATCGATACGCATCAGGGGCTGGCCGCGCTTGACCGTCTGGCCCGCGTCGACCAGTCGCTCGATGACCTTGCCCTGAACCCGGAAACCGAGATCGCTCTGAACGCGGGCGCCGACGACACCCGAAAACGACCGGCTCACCCCCGCGGCGCCGTGAACGGCGCTCGTACGCACAAGTGGCGCCTCGGTACGCGGATCGGCGGCCGGATGCTCGCCGCATGCCGCGAGCGCAAGCGAAGCCAGGCCCAATGTGTAGACAAGACGATGGCGCCGGAACATGAGATCCCCTCTCGCAAAGAACAGGAGGTCTCATTCTGATACTTGTGACCAAATCAGTCAATAGTCACATCGAGATTCATGGAGCAAGACTTCTGAGTACCAGGCTCGCGAGTTGGGCCGTCGCCTCTTCCGCGCCATCGAGGTTGTACTGGAGCAGCAAGGGACTGAAGTAAGGTTTCATCACCAGAAAAATCGCATTCACCGCCTCGTCTGGCGGCGTCTTGCGTTCGAATTCGCCGGTTTCGCGTCCGAGCCGCAGGATATCGGCGATGAGTTGCCGGATCTGGTCCTCATAACTCCGGACAGATGGCCAGAGCGATTCGGCCGACACGGCGGCAATATCGTAGAGCTTGCGATCCTGGAAGAAGAGCTGACATCCGGTTTCAAGTAAAGTCTTGAACATGCAGCGAAATTTTTCCGTCGCACTGTGCGCGCCGTCGATGTTTTCCCTGACTGCGGCAATCATCGCGGCGAGGCGATTCGCGCAGATGACCTGACCGATCGCCTGTTTGGAATCGAAAAATTTGTAGATATAGGCTTTTGAAAACCCGATTTCCTTCGCGAGGTCGGAAACGGTGGTCTTTTCGTAGCCGTAGCGGCTGAAGTATTCCGTTGCGGCGTCGACGATCTGGGCGCGAACTTCGTGGTCCGAGGGGCCACGGGACGAGGAGGCGGAGGGAGTCGGTTTGTTCATGTCTCAAGCTTAGTCCCTCACTCGTCAGTTGACAACGTGTGACCATATTGTATATTGGTCACACTATCCGCTCTCCCGCTGCGCCCCCGAGATGATCATGCCCCTGCACCGTCCACTTGTTCTCCTGACCAGCGTTGCCGCCCTTTCGGCGTGCGCCGTGGGTCCCGACTACCACCGCCCGGATGCGCCGCTGGCGCAGCACTACATGACCCAGCCGCCCGCCGGCACGGCACAGGCTCCGGTTGCCGATCTGTCCGCATGGTGGGAAAGCTTCAACGACCCGCTGCTCACGCGTTACGTTTCGCTCGCGCTGGCCCAGAACCTGGACCTGGCCCAGGCCGTCGCGCAAATCACCCAGGCGCGCGCGCGCCTCGGCACGGCCAACGCGGCGCTGCTTCCGTCGGCCTACGTCTCCGCGTCGGCGGCGCGCGCCTATCAATCCGTCGACACGCCGTTGGGGCAGTTGCTCAATGCCACGCCGGGTTACGCGCGCTGGGGCAGCGAGTACGAAACCAACCTGGAGGCCGGTTGGGAGATCGACATCTTTGGCGGTCTGCGCCGTCAGCGTGAAGCCGCGCTCGCCGATTACGCGGCGACGCAGGCGGCGGCGGTCGCCACCCGACTTGCCGTCGCGGCCCAGACCGCGGATATCTACGTCACGATCCGGGGGCTCCAGGCCCGCCTGGATATCGCGACCCGGCAGGTGCAGACGCAGCAGGCGCTGCTCGCGGACGTGAAACTCCTGTATTCGAAAGGCGCGGCGGCCGACTATCAGGTTCAGCAGGCGCAAGGCGCGCTCGACCAGGTTCAGGCCGGCGTGCCCGTCCTCCTCGCGGCGCTCGATGCAGCGTCGAACGCCCTCGACGTGATGCTCGGCACCCCGCCCGGCACGCACCGGGCCGAGCTGAGCCCGCCGTCCCTGATCCCGGTTGCGCCGTCGCTCGCGGAAATGGGCACGCCGGCCGATCTGCTGCAAAGACGTCCCGATCTGATCGCCGCCGAACGTCACCTCGCCGCGGCCAATGCGCGCATTGGCGCTGCGATCGGCGAGTACTACCCGACGGTCTCGCTGAACGCCTTCCTCGGCAGCGCGACCTCCGCCGCTGCCGGTACGTTGTTCTCGGGCGGCGCCAACCAGGCGGCCGGCCTCGTCGGGCTGCGCTGGCGCCTGTTCGATTTCGCGCGTATCGGCGCCGACGTCGACGCGGCGAAAGGCGCCGACGCGCAAGCGCTCGCGGCATATCGGCAGGCCGTACTCCGCGCGTCCGAGGACGTCGAAAACTCGCTCTCGTCATTGGTGAATCGACAGGTGCAGGCTGCCACGCTGTCGCATGCCGAGTCGTCGTTTTCCCGCGCCAAGGATGCCTCGATGACCGCGTACCGCAGCGGTGCCGCGAGTTTCATCGACGTATTGCACGCCAACGAGACGCTGCTGCAGGCCGCCGACGCGCGTGCGCAAGCACAGACGGAATCCGCGCGGGCAGCGATCTCGACGTTCAAGGCGCTCGGCGGCGGCTGGGATCCGGCATCGCACGTCGGGCAGACGTCGTTGAGTTCACGCTGACGAAGCCGCCCTGCATCGGCGCGCAACGAAGCCCGCGCATATCCCGGGGTCGCCCGAGTGCGAACCGCACCATTGCCGTGCGCGTCGCGCCCGCAATCGGACAGCGTCTCGCGCGTCACAGCACCCATCGCGCGGCCGTCATCGAATTGCGCTAAATTGGGCCTGATTTCGTTTGAACCCGCCGTCGGGTAAAGGCACGCAACGCCCAAACGGGCGCACTCCAGGGCGCGATTAATGAACGACAAGGATCCTGTCGATTTCGGGCAACCCGTTGCAGACGACACGCTCGCCAAACGGTTTCTCCTGCGAGATGCGCCCACCGTGCGGGCCGGCGTTTTCTCCCACGGGCAACCGATCTCGTTCACACGGTTGATCAACCCGCGGCCCCAACCGGGGCGCTCGCTCACGCCGCAACCGGAGGAAGCCTTCGTCTTCCAGATGCCGCTGATACTGGGCCCCGATCCCGGCCTCCGTTATTCAAGCGGCAACCTCGACGCGTCCGCATCGTGCAGTCCCCCCGGCAGTTGCTATCTGCTTGACCTGCGCTCGAGCCCGACGCGCCGTCTCGACATGCCGTTCGATACCATGCGGCTCTATCTGGCCCAGGGTGCGATCGAGGAATTCACCGATCAAAAGCGGCGCCGGCGCATAGGAGGACTCGTGCAGCCGCATCTCGGCGCCAGCGACCCGGTGCTGTTCAGTCTTTCGCATACGCTGCAGGCGGTCCTGCAGCAGCCCGACCTGACGAGTGCGCTGTTCATCGATTACCTCGCGCTGGCGTTTTGCGAACACGTCGTCACACGATACGGCCGAGCCGAGCCGGTGCTCCGGCCACGCCGCTCCGGACTCGCTCCGTGGCAGATGCGGCGCATCGAGGATTATTTCGCGTCCCACCTGCACGACAATCCGTCGATCGCCGATCTCGCGCGCGAGTGCAATCTCTCCACCAGCTACTTCGGCGAGGCCTTCAAGCAGACCACCGGCAGCACGCCCCATCAGTGGCTGCTCAAGCGACGTATCGAGCGCGCGAAATCGCTGTTGCGGGAAACCGATGCGAGCCTGGCCAGCATCGCATCGGACTGCGGATTTTTCGACCAGAGTCATTTTTCGCGCGTGTTCTCGCGTCTCGAGGGGTGCGGGCCGAAAGACTGGGCGCAGCGGAACCGATAGCACCGGACACGTGCAAACGTCGTGGGCGGCGTATGTGTGCCCGCTCGATATGCATCGACGCGCCACGCCCCCCGCCTCCCGATCCGAATTCAGCCACTGCTCCCCGGTATTCGACGGTCGTCCGCGAATCGTCCAACGAATCGTTGTTTTATACAAGATCGCGCGGGCACCCGGCAGGTACGCTTGTCCCACATCGACTCGTCGATGCCTCTGCGGCTCGTCACTCGTTGAACGGGTGGCCATCGCGGTCCGGCCATTTCATTTCGGCGCACCTGCCGAGATAGCACGTTGATTTTCCCGTAAAGCCTCGCGCGGCCGCCCGCCCCGAAACGGCATGGCGCTGCGCCGGTCCGCCCAACCCTCCTGGAGTCGGCGCATGAAAAATCGCGATACGTCTACGCATCTTGATCACGCAACGGGTGCGCCCGTTGACGACAATCTGAACATCGAAACGGCCGGCCCGCGCGGTCCCGCGCTGCTGCAGGATATCTGGCTGATCGAGAAACTCGCGCACTTCGACCGCGAGGTCATTCCCGAACGACGCATGCACGCCAAAGGATCGGGCGCGCACGGCGTATTCACGGTGACGCACGACATCACGCGCTACACCAAGGCGAAACTCTTTTCGGAAATCGGCAAGGCAACGCCGGTATTCATGCGCTTTTCGACAGTCGCCGGCGAGCGCGGCGCCGCGGATGCCGAGCGCGACATCCGCGGCTTCGCGGTGAAGTTCTATACGGAAGAAGGGAACTGGGACATCGTGGGCAACAACACGCCCGTGTTCTTTTTCCGTGACCCGCTGCGTTTTCCCGATCTCAATCACGCGATCAAGCGCGACCCGCGCACGGGACTGCGCAGCGCAAACAGCAACTGGGACTTCTGGACGCTCCTGCCGGAGGCGCTTCACCAGGTCACGATCGTCATGAGCGACAGGGGCATACCGCGCAGCTATCGCCACATGCACGGATTCGGCAGTCATACGTTCAGCCTCGTCGATGCCGACAATCGGCGAACGTGGGTGAAGTTCCACTTCCGTACGCAGCAAGGCATCGAGAATCTGACCGACGGCGAAGCCGAACAGCTCGTGGGCAAGGATCGCGAAACGCATGGCCGCGATCTTTACGAGAGCATCGAACGCGGCGACTTCCCACGCTGGACCCTCTTCATTCAGGTGATGAACGACGACGAGGCCAGGGCTCTGCCGTTCAACCCGTTCGACCTGACCAAGGTCTGGCCGAAAAGCGATTTCCCGTTGATCGAGGTAGGCGTACTCGAATTGAACCGCAACCCGGGCAATTATTTCGCCGAGGTCGAGCAGGCGGCCTTCTCGCCCGCGAACGTCGTGCCAGGCATCGGCTTTTCGCCGGACAAGATGCTGCAGGCGCGGCTCTTCTCTTATGGCGACACGCAACGTTATCGGCTGGGCGTGAACTTCAATCACATTCCCGTCAATGCACCGAAGTGCCCATTCCACAGCTATCACCGCGATGGCGCCATGCGCACCGACGACAACCTCGGCAGCACACCGTCTTACTACCCGAACAGTTCCGGCGAGTGGGAAGTGCAGCCCGATCTTCACGAGCCGCCGCTGCGGATCGAAGGCGACGCCGCACATTGGGACCACCGCGTGGACGTCGATCACTTCGCGCAGCCCGGAAATCTGTTTCGCCTGATGAGTCATGCGCAGCAACAGTTGCTGTTCGATAACACCGCCCGGCAGATGGCCTCCGTCCACGCGCATATCCAGGAACGCCACATCCTCAATTGCGCGCAGGCGGACCCCGAGTACGGCGCGGGCGTTCGCGAGGCCCTCGCAAGAATCGGGGCGACGACTGCGACGAAGTAACCGGCCATTCGCGTGCGGCGTCCACCAGGACGCCAGCATCCGCTCACATTTCGATGGAGAACCGTCATGTCGCAGTTCATTCAGGATGTCGCCGTGCCCGACAGTCAGCTTGCACGGGAAATTACCGAGTTCGTGCGCGACACGTCCACCCCGCTGCTCTTTCATCATTCGAGCCGCGTATATCTGTTCGGCGCCCTGGAGGGTATGCGCGGCGGCCTGAAATTCGATCCGGAACTGTTGTACGCGGGCGCCATGTTTCATGACATCGGCCTCACCGGAGCGTACAGCAGCGCCACCGAGCGCTTCGAAGTCGACGGGGCCAATGCGGCCCGCGAATTTCTATCGAGCCGGGGCATCACCGCGGCCGATATCGACCTCGTCTGGACGGCCATTGCGCTGCATACCACGCCCGGCATTCCGCGCCATATGCACCCGGTCGTCGCGCTGGTGACCGCCGGTGTCGAGATGGATGTGCTCGGACTTTCGTACCACGCGTTCTCGCACGAGGAACGCGAAGCCGTGACGCATGCGCATCCGCGCCCGCCGCACTTCAAGGAAGAGATCATTCAGGCGTTCTACGACGGCATCAAGCACAAACCGGAAACCACGTTCGGCAACGTGAAAGCCGACGTGATCGCCGACAAGGAGCCTCATTTCCATCGGGGAAATTTCTGTTCCGTCATCCGCAATTCGGCATGGCCGCGTTGAAGGTGTCGCGGCCCGCGCATCGATGCCCGGCCAGTCGCACCGCGCCAACCGATCGCGACCGCGTGCAGGTCCGCATAGGCAGAAAACACCGGCGATCGCATTGTGCGAAACGGCCGGCCGGTGTCCATCAACAAAATCATTCACACCGAGGTGAACATCATGGGCAAGCTTGCAGGAAAAGTGGCCGTTGTAACCGGTGCGTCGAAGGGTATTGGCGCCGCCATCGCCAAGGCGCTCGCGGCAGAGGGCGCATCGGTCGTCGTGAACTACGCCAGCAGCAAGACCGGCGCGGACGACGTCGTGTCCGCCATCACCACGGCCGGGGGGAAAGCGGTTGCCGTGGGAGGCGATGTGTCGCAGGCTGCCGACGCGAAAGGCATCGTCGATGCGGCGATCGAAACGTATGGCCGCCTCGACATCCTCGTCAACAACTCGGGCGTCTACGAGTTCGCACCGATCGAAGCGGTCACGGAAGCGCAATACCGCAGGCAGTTCGACATCAACGTGCTCGGGGTCCTGCTCACGACACAGGCCGCCGTTCAGCACCTCAGCGAAGGCGCCAGCATCATCAATGTCAGCTCGGTCGTCTCGACGCTCACACCGGCGACGACCGCCGTCTACAGCGGCTCGAAAGGCGCGGTGGATTCCATCACTGGCGCGCTCGCACGTGAGCTCGGGCCACGAGGAATTCGCGTGAACACGATCAATCCGGGCGTGATCGTGACCGAAGGCGCACAGAGCGCAGGGGTAATCGGATCGGAGTTCGAGCATTCGGCGGTCAGCCAGACGCCGCTCGGGCGCGTGGGCAGACCGGACGACGTCGCGTCGATTGCGGTTTTCCTCGCCTCCGGCGACGCAAAGTGGCTGACGGGCGAGCACATCATCGCCAGTGGCGGCATGCGCTGACGCAGGTTCGCGAAACCGCGGGCGTACCGTCGGCCTCGACATCGACAAACAGAAATGTGACGGTCGTTCCGGATCGCCCGCGGTTCAGTGGGTTGCCGCGTGAAATCGAAGCGTGACGACTGCAGCCGCTGAAACGAAACGACGATGCCCACACTTCCAGAAGCGTGACCCGCCTGCGCGGGTCGCTGTTCACCGCCACGCTGCAAACCGGCGGACGCCGGTGCGACGAGCCGTTTGCGATCGCAAACTCGACACGATGCTCCGTATTGCCCTGCCAGAGACTTCCCTTCAAATCAACCTGATCAGGAACGTGCCATGAGCTATTTCAACTCCACGGACGGTACCGAAATTTTCTACAAGGACTGGGGGACAGGCACGCCAGTTGTCTTCTCCCATGGGTGGCCCCTCTGTGCCGACGCCTGGGACGCACAAATGCTGTTCCTCGGCACCAAAGGCTATCGTGTCATTGCACACGATCGTCGCGGCCACGGCCGTTCCGGTCAAACGTGGGAAGGGAACCACATGGATCAGTATGCCGACGATCTCGCGGCACTCCTGAACCATCTCGATCTGCGGGGCGCGGTGCTGGTTGGGCATTCGACCGGTGGTGGCGAGGTCGCACGCTACATCGGCCGTCACGGAACCGAGCGCGTCGCAAAGGCGGTGCTGATCGGCGCAGTTCCGCCGATCATGCTCAAGACCACCGAAAACCCTGACGGTTTGCCGATCGACGTATTCGATGGTCTTCGCGCCGGAGTGGTCAACAATCGTTCGCAACTCTACAAGGATCTCGCCGTACCGTTTTACAACTTCAACCGCTCGGGTGCCGACGTGTCACAGGGCACGATCGACGCCTTTCAGGTGCAAGGCCTGATGGGTTCGATAAAGGGGCAATTTGATTGTATTCGTGAATTCTCCGAGGTCGACTATACGGAAGATCTGAAAAAAATCGACGTACCCCTCCTCATTCTGCACGGCGACGACGACCAGATCGTGCCGATCGACGCATCAGCACGACGGTCGGTTGAAATCGCCCCGAATGCACGGCTCAAGATCTATCCCGGCGGCTCGCATGGCATGGCCACGATAAACGCGAGCGCAGTCAACCTCGATCTACTCGATTTCCTTCAAGGCTGAATCGTCTGTCTGTGATGAGCCTGTGCAGCACTTTGCACAGGCCTCGTGCAAAAACCGTACGCCTGGCAGCATCGTTTCTCCCGCTGCATCCAGCATCCAATGGCGATAATCAAGCTATGGAAAACACTCCAGGTATCGAAGATGCCGCAAACGGCATAAGCGACGGGTATCGCTGGGACAGGATTCTCGACGCCCTGCGATCGCCTCCGGCTGCACCGCCTTCCCCGGCAGTAGACGAGCGTGCGTGCAGAACCGATTCGAACCTCGAGGCGGTCCGCATCGTGATTCTCGAGCGCCCGTCAGCCGACACCGTTCTCGTCTCGTGGAGCAGTTCAACGGCGTGTCGATATGGCGAACAGACCTGGCAGAGAGTGATTGCCCGAAAGGACGGCGTTTGCATTCTGACGGGCGACTTGATTGCTCGGGGGGATTCGGTCTTTCGTCCAAAGCGCGCGCGGAACGCGATGTGCAGCAACGCGACGGCGATGATCAAGGCGTCGTCCATCGATCCGCCGCCTTGCCGGGGCGGTCAGACATCAGTCGGGTTGGTCGCTGATCCAAGGGCCTCGGCGCAAAACCGGCCTGGTGATCGGCACGCAGATGCTTTCCTCGAACTCGAACCGCACTTTGCCCAACTCTTCTCCGAGGCTTGAGTCGGAGACGGGCGTAGGCAGAAAAAGGAGACATCGCGTGGATCAGTCGCTCGAACACGCTATCGCGAGCATCGTTCAAACTCGCGCTGGAAAGCATCCGATGCCGGTTGTCCATTCTTTTTTTGACGAGGCGACATCAACCGCCAGCTATGTCGTTCATGATCCGATCTCGCTTGCGGCAGCGATCATCGACCCTGTCCTCGACTTCGACGCACCGACGTGCCGATGTTCGGAGACGTCGGCCCAGGCTATCGTCGCCCATATCGAATCAGAGGGCCTCTCGACTGTATGGCTACTCGAAACCCATGTACATGCAGACCACCTGACCGCCGCGTCTTTTCTGCAGGCGCGTGTCGGCGGTACGCTCGCAATCGGACGCGCCATAACGACGGTACAGCGAATCTTCGGCGGCTTGTTTAACGCCGGACCGGAGTTTCTGCGAGACGGCTCGCAGTTCGATCACCTGTTCGATGACGGAGAGGGATTCAAGATCGGGGCGATCGAGTGCAGGGTTCTTAACGTTCCCGGACATACGCCAGACGGTGTCGCCTACGTAATTGGTGACTCGGTGTTCTGCGGCAACACGATGCTTATGCCGGACTACGGTACGGCAAGAGCCGACTTGCCGGGCGGAGACGCCAGGCGGCTTTTCCGCTCCATTCGGCGACTGCTTTGCCTTCCCGACGAAGCAAGACTATTCGTGAGTCACGACTACAAAGCCCCCGGCAGGGACGCATACGCTTGGGAAACAACAATCGGGGTCGAACGCACCACGAACGTACACGTTCGTGACGGGATCACTGAAGACGCGTTTGTCGCGGCACGGACCGCACGAGATGCGACACTGACCTTACCGAAGCTGCTTCTTCAAGCGACGCAGGTGAACATGCGGGCAGGCGCCCTTCCACCAGTGGAAAACAACGGTAAGCGCTATCTCAGAATCCCGCTGAACACGATCTGAAGCGGTCGACCTCGAACTGCATATTCCGCATATCAAGGTCCTCATATCTCCCGACGCGCTGGAGTTCGATCAATCTGGAAGCACGGTTGACCTGAACCCTGAAGCCGACATGCGAGAATTCTGCCCATTTCTCTCCCGAGATTTCTCACGCCGATTGGTTGAGTCTTTCGACCTCAAACCCGTCAGCCCATCCGTAGGTGGTCACCGCGCCATGCACTTCGAGGACGCGCGCAGCACGACACGAAACGCGAGCAGCGGCGCCCTCAGGCAGCATCACGCCGGGCCTGCCCATGATCGAGGCTGCGCCCACTGCAGGCGCGCTTGCCCAGGCGACCGCGGCCGCGTCGCCGAGGCGGACCGCCGCGCCGTTGTTCCAGCGCAGCACGGTGCCGGCGAGCTTTCCCGGCGTCGTGATCTTGCCGTCGGCGTTGACGGCGCCCCGAAGGCAGGGCGAGATCACGGGTACGGGTCTAAATCGAACGGGGACACCAAGAAGGTAGACAGGAAGTCATCGATTTTACTGATTACTGATTTGGGGACGGACCGCTAAGCCTTGTCGCGTCTGGATCGGTGTACTCAGGTAAAACGCAGCAAAATCAAGGAACCCCCAACCTGAGACACCGGCGCCCGGATCCCTGATTCCCCAGCAAAACCGACCCAAGGCCCGCTGCTCCTGTGAGCGCGGGCTTTTCGCCTTTCGCACGGGGTAATCCGCTTTGTGAAGCGACGCTCGTTTCACCTCGGTTAACTTCGCGATGCTTTATTCAGCGCTCCGGCATCCATGCTCAACCGGAGCCGACAAATTCCGAGACGATTCACGGGATCGATTGATTTATTCAAATTCCGATATTTGATGGAATCGATTTCAATCAATAATTTGAATCATTCATCCATATGGCCGTTTACTTTTCAAACTCACTTCCGTTAAGCTTGCGGCAATATTTTTTCGATACAAATTGAATCGATTCATGAATCAAGAATTCAGGCTGAATTGCATTAATCATGTCGATTTTTGTTAATTTTTTAAAATTAAATGAAACGGGATAAATCCATAAAAACCGGCAAGCCATCATGTGATTGACCTGGTTCTCCGTGCGTCGCTCGGCGACATGTACCTGCCGCCTCGACCACATTTCTTTGGCATCGCGATTCAGACTGCGTGGGACGGGCCCGACCATATGCCCGGCCGGCGCCGCACCGCTATCGCGGACTTCGAACTCACACTCTTGCGAGCGCTGACGATGGACGACTTTTGCCGCGCGAACTTGCCCCCTGTCGAGGATTGGCCGACGTTTGTCTTTGAGTTGCCGGGGCTGCAGTTTCCGCCGTTTCTCAATTGCGCCGCCGCGCTGCTGGATACCGCGGTCGAAGAACGGGGCTGGGGCGATCGCGTCGCGATCAGGACCGAGTCGGGCGTCGCGTGGTCGTATCGCGAATTGCGCGATACCGGCAACCGGATCGCCAACATGCTGGTCCGCGACGCGGGCCTGGTGGCCGGCAATCGGGTGTTGTTGCACGGTGCCAATCACCCGATGCTTGCCGCCGCGTGGTTCGGTGTGGTCAAGGCCGGTGGCGTGGCCGTCGCGACGATGCCGAAGCTGCGCGCGGGAGAACTGTCGACCATCATCGGGCGAGCCCGGGTCACGCATGTGATCTGCGAAGCCGGGCTGTCGACCGAACTCGACGCGGCGATGGCGAGCATGCAGTGGCACGGCAAAGTTCGGCGCTACGAGACGGAGGACACGCATCCGCACGCGCGCTGGCCAGGCGGCTATTCGGCGGAATTCGCGGCCGCCGAAACGCGCGCGGACGATCCTTGCCTCATCGCGTTCACGTCGGGGACGACCGGGGAACCGAAGGCAACCGTCCATTTTCATCGCGACGTGATGGCGGCCTGCCACTGCTTTCCGCAGCACGTGCTCCGGCCCACGGCCGATGACGTTTTCTGCGGGTCGCCGCCGCTCGCATTCACGTTCGGCCTCGGCGCGCTGCTGCTGTTTCCGATCAGTGTCGGCGCGAGCGTCGTGCTGTTGCCGAAAGCGAGCCCGGAACGGCTGCTGGCCGCCGTCGAGCGGCATCGGGTCAGCATCCTGTTTACGGCGCCGGCGGCCTATCGGGCCATGCTCGACCATCTGGGCGGGCATGACATGTCGTCCCTGCGCAAATGCGTGTCGGCGGGTGAGGCGCTCCCGTCCGGGACGCGCGACGCATGGCAGGCGCGCACCGGCCTGCACCTGATCGACGGAATCGGGTCGACCGAGATGCTGCATATCTTCGCGTCGACAGGCGACACCGGCGCGAAGGACGGCGCGATCGGCAAGGCGGTGCCCGGTTACCGCCTTGCCGTCGTGGACGAGCACGGCCAATGCCTGCCGCCCTACGAAATCGGCTATCTGGCCGTGCGGGGGCCGACCGGGTGCCGCTACCTGAATGACGCGCGGCAACGCGACTACGTGAAGCACGGCTGGAACCTGACGGGCGACAGCGCCTACCTGGACGAGGACGGCTATCTGTTCTATCAGGCGCGCGCGGACGACATGATCATCAGCTCCGGCTACACGGTGTCTCCCGGCGAAGTGGAGCACGCGCTGCTGCGCCATCCCGATATCGCCGAATGCGGCGTCGTCGGACAGATCGACGAATGGGGCGGCACGCTCATCTGCGCGCATGTGGTGCTGCGACCGGGCGTCGGCGGCTCGGAGGCGTTGACGACACAGCTGCAGCAGCACGTCAAGAACGTGATTGCGCCGTACAAATGTCCGCATCGTATTGCCTATCACGCCGGCAGTTTGCCGCGCAACGAATCGGGCAAATTGCGGCGCGCCGTGCTCCGGCAGGCGGGGCACGGTGTGACGAGTCCCTTGAATCAAGCAGTCCAGAACGAGCACGCCCTATGAAAATTCTCGGAGCCGCGGTGGCCATTCCGGACCCAGCGATCACCGCGCAATCCTGCGCCAACGATTACGCGATCAAGGCAGCCAGGCAGGCGCTGCTGCAAGCCGGTTGCCTGGCGTCGGAACTGGATCTGATCGTCAGCCTGTCGATTTCTCCCAGCCGGATGGCGGACGCGCCGACGATCGCCGGGCCACGGCTGGCGCACCCGGTGCAGCGCGACCTGCGTGCACGACATGCGGCCGTGTTCGATCTGCTCGATGCGGACTGGACGCTTGCACTCGATCTCGCGCAGAGCCATTGCAAACAGCTTGGCTATCGACGCGCGCTCGTCGTTCGTGCGGAGGCGCTCGCGGACGTCGAACAGGTGATCACGAGCGGCTTCGCCGATGGCGCGGGGGCGATCGTCCTGACGCCTTCCGGCCATGACCGCGTTGATGCCGGCCGCTACGCGGACCTCGAGTCGCCCCCGTTCGCGACGCTCGACGCACTTCCCGCCCGGCGCGCGAACGGCACGCTGTCACTGGCCCGCTTCGAGAGCCGGTTCGATCACGCAACCGGTCGATTCGACGCCGAACCGGCCAATGCGGCCACCGCGGTGCGCGCGATGGTCGACGCGGTGCAGAGCTGCATCGACCGGCGCGCCGCCACGCTGTTTTGCGAATCGTGGTTGAGCGGATGGCCATCGATCGCCGCGGGCGCGGGTCGCGATTTCCACATCGATGTCGTCGCCGGTTCGACGGACATCCCGAACCCGTTCCAGCTGCCCGCGTGGCTCGCGTCCCGCGTCGCGGATTCGATGTCGTTGCGTGACGATGAACATACGGTGGTCGCCATGACGCTGGATCCGTTCAGGCCGCGCATCGCATGCAGCACGATGGAGGTCTGATGGTGCACAACGTCCGAATCGCAAGTCTCGCCTGCCGCCTGCCGGCACGCCAGGTACTCAACGACGATCCGGTTTTTAGGGGCGTCGAGCCCATTCCGTCGGAATGGTGGAAATTCTGGGGCATCGAATCGCGCTACATGATCGATCCCGCTACCGGCGAATCCGAGCTTGCGCTGGCCGAGCGCACGGCGCGCGACGCACTCGCCCGTGCCGGCGTGGAGCCCGCCGAACTCGATCTGGTGCTGTTCAACATGACGTCGCCGTTCGTCTCGCTCGCCGACGGCCGGCGCCGTTTCGCGCCGCGGCTCGCACGTGCGCTGCGCGACAGGCTCGGCGCCACGCGCGCGCTCGACGCCGATGTCGAGATGGAATGCGCGAGCTTCGTGCTGCAATTGCAGCTCGCCACCAATCTCATCAAGCAGGGCCGCGTGAAGCGGGCCCTGGTGTGCTCGTCGGAGCGCATGTCGGCGGTGGTCGATTACACCAGCAAATCGTCGACGAACTTCGGCGATGGCGCGGCCGCGGCCGTGCTCGTCGCCGAGCCGGCCGATCCCGACGGCGCCGATTGGCTGGATGCCGCGTATCACAGCGATGCAACACGCTACGACCTCGTGACCATGCAGTGGCGCAACGCCCGGGCTGCGGCAGGCGACGACGCGGCAACCGACGCCGACAACCCGTTCGGCGTGTATTTCACGCTCAAGCCCGAAGCGCAGGAGGCGATCTCGCGCTTCATGCCGGTGGCCATTCCCGATATCGTCGAGCGGCTGTTGCACCGGAGCGGAACGGGCATCGCCGACGTCGATGCGATGGTGTTCCATCAGCCGTCGGCGCTGCTCGTGCGCGCATGGGCACAGCGGCTCGGGCTCAAGCCCGACCAATACGTGATTCGCGTGGCCGATTGTGCGTGCCTCGTGTCGGCCGCCGTGCCGTTTGCGCTGTACGAGTCGATCCGGCAACGCGTGATCCGGCCGGGATCGTTGGTCGTGATTGCCGGCGCAGGCGCCGGCTGGGGCTTCGGTGCGCAATTGTGGCGCTGGGGCGAAACCGTCGTGACCGATGCGAGCGACGCCGTCGCCGCCGTCACGGAGCAGGAGGTGCAGACATGACCGCCAGACTCGTCATCGCCGGGATGGGCTATGCGCTGCCGGACCGGATCGTCGGCAACGACGAAGTCGCCGGCATGATCGACACCAGCGACGCGTTCATTCGCGAACGAACCGGCGTCGTGGCGCGACGCTATCTCGCTCCCGATCAGCATCTGGCGGATCTCGCGTGCCCGGCTGCGGAACGGGCAATGGCCGACGCCGGCGTCACGGCGCACGACGTCGACCTGCTGATCGTCAATACGCTGTCGCCGGATCATCACGATCCGTCGCAGGCGTGCTACATCCAGCCCCGGCTCGGATTGCGGGAGATTCCGTGCTTCGATATCCGCGCGCAATGCAGTGGCGGGCTCTACGGGGTCGAGATTGCGCGCCATTTCCTCGCGAGCGGCCTGTATCGCAACGTGCTGATGATCTGCGCCGAGGCCTTGTCGCGGCGGATCGACACCAGCAATGCCGGCCGCAACCTGTCGATCCTGCTGAGCGACGGTGCCGCCGCGCTGCTCCTGCAAGCGACGGGCCAGCCGCCGCACGGGCTGATCGACCTGACACTCGGCGCCGACGGCACCCGGTTCGATCTGCTCAGCACCGATGCGCCCGGCGCGCGACGCCCACGCTTCATCGACGAAGGCGACATCGCGGCCGGCCGGCACCATTTCCGGATGAAAGGCGGCCCCATGTTCGAGGACGCCACGCGACGCATCGTCGACGCGTGCCGGCAGATGCTCGACAAGCACCGGCTGACGATGTCGGATATCGGCCTGGTCGTGCCGCACCAGCCGAACCTGCGCATCCTCGACGCGGTCATCGGGCAACTCGGGCTGCCCCGCGAGCGGTGCATGATTTCCGTCGATCAGCTGGGCAACATGGCGAGCGCGGCGTTTCCGGTCGCGCTCGCCATCGCGCGCGAGCAAGGCCGCATGCCGGCCGGGCAGCTCAACCTCTTCGTGACCTACGGCGCGGGCGCGACATGGGCCTGTGCGCTCTATCGGAGCTGAACGACATGCTGAACGCTTCCCCGGGGTGGGTCGAGCCGCGGCTGGCCCTCGTCGGCACGGCTGACGTGCCGCTGTACGTGATCGTCAACAACGAGGCCGCGACGCTGATCGAGGGCGGCCTGAGCGGCATGACGGAGCTCGTGTGGCAGCAGCTTCACGACCTGCTGCGGGACTTCGGCGGCATCCGGCATTTGCGCTACTGGCTGATCACCCACTCGCACTATGACCATTGCAGCCTGCTGATGACGCTCAAGTCGCGTATGCCGTGGCTCCATGTATCCGGTTCTCCCGACGCGTTCGATGCGTTCCAGAGCCCGTCGGCCTGCCGAACCATCCGTCAGCTCGACGCGCACGCGTCGCGGTCGTGGGATCCCGCCGTCGGCGTCGATTTCACCGAGTTGTCCGACCTGCCGTTCTACCCGGTCAATCCGGGCACGCAGCTCGACATCGGCGACGGGATGCAGATTCGCACGATCGCGCTGCCGGGCCACAGCCGTTGCCAGTTCGGCTACTACTGTCCGCAGCTGGACATCGGTTTCGTGTCGGATGCGCTCGGCGAGTTTCACGACGCTACCCACTGGTTGCCGCTGGTCTTTCAGGACCTGTTTGCGTATCGGCACTCGCTGGACGTCATCGAGCGGCTGCACGCGCCGCGGCTCGCATTGGGGCACCACGGCATCCTCACCGGCGAGCTCGCCCGATCGGCCGCACGGCATGCGCGCGCGTGCCTCGATGCGCGCGAGGCCGACGCGCGCGCGGTTCGCGGCAACGCCACCGCCACGCAAGAACTGGCCCACCACTGGACTGCCCGTTACGCGGCAAGAAGCGAAAAAGTGGTGCCGCGTTTCCTGCATCTCAACAGCATGATGCACATGATCGATCTGTTCCATCGCGCCGAATAGCCGTATCCGGATGTCCGCCGCAGCAACACATGGACGCTGGCCGGCGTCAGGCCGCTGCTTGCAGTTTTCATTCTTCTTCCGACGACATCATGACCACTGCGACCTTGCCGACTACGCTTAGCGAATTGCTTCAGAATCGGGCCACGACACTCGGCGACAAAACCGCCTACGTGTTCCTGAGCGGCCCGCCCGAACAGGAACAGGCCGCCTCGATGACCTTCGCGGAGCTCGACGCGCGCGCCCGCCGGGTCGCCGCGCTGCTGCGGCAGAACGCGGTCGACATCGGCGACCGGGTGCTGCTGCTGTGCCGGCCGGGGCTCGATTACGTCAGCGCCTTCATGGGGTGCCTGTATGCGGGCGCGATCGCGGTGCCCGCCTACCCGCCGCGCAACAGGCAGCATATGGTGCGGATCGCCGGCATCGTCGAGAATGCGGGCGCGAACACGATCCTGTGCTCGGCCGAGGACCACGCGCGCTGCACGACCTGGCTCGCCGATACCGACGCATCCGGCAGCACGCTGCTCGACGTCGGGGGCGCGCAGGCGCTGGATCCCGTGGATTCGCCCGCCGGCGTGCCGCCCTCCCACATCGCCTTTCTGCAATACACGTCGGGGACCACCGGCAGCCCCAAGGGCGTGATGGTGTCGCACGGCAACCTGATGCACAACCTGGGGCTGATGCGCGAATGGCTCGCCTATGACGAGCAAAGCACGATCGTCAGCTGGCTGCCGCCGTACCACGACATGGGCCTGATCGGCATGATCCTGACGTCGCTGTACGGCGGCTTCCGGAGCGTGCTGATGGCCCCGGAGCGCTTCATCCAGCATCCGTACCTGTGGCTGCGTGCGATCAGCCAGTACCGCGCGGACCTGACGGGCGCGCCGGATTTCGCGTACCGGATGTGTTGCCGGCGGATCTCCGACGAACAGCTGGCGACGCTCGACCTGTCGTGCCTGCGGGTCGCCTACAACGGCGCCGAGTCGGTGCGCGCCAGCACCCTGACGGATTTCGCGCAGCGCTTCGCCGCCGCGGGCTTCGCCGCCGACGGCTTCCTGCCGTGCTACGGGCTGGCGGAGGGAACGTTGTACGTCGCCGGCCGCACGGAGCGGCGTCCGATCCGCACGCTGTGCGTCGATCAGGCCGCGCTCCAGCGGCAATCCGTCGTGTTGCGCAGCGAGTTCCTGGGCGTGTCGCCGCAGCCGCTGGACCGCCCGGGCGAACGGGTCCTGGTCGGCGTGGGCCGCACCGACGGCGAACAACAGGTGATCGTACGCGACCTGGAGACCAACGCGCGTTGCGACGATCGGACCATCGGCGAAATCTGCGTGGCCGGCCCGAGCGTCGCCGCCGGCTACTGGCGGCTGGACGAGCAGACGCATGCGACCTTCCGGCACACGCTGGCCGGCGACCGGGATCAGGCATTCATGCGCACCGGCGATCTCGGCTTCATCCTGGACAACGAGCTGTACGTCACCGGCCGGCTCAAGGACATGGTGATTCTCGCAGGCCGCAACTACTACTCGGAAGACATCGAGTACGCACTGATCGTCGGCGTGCCGGAACTGGTGCCGAACGGTTGCGCGGCCTTCATGGACGACCAGGTCGACACGGAGCGCCTGATCGTCGTGGCGGAAGTCGAGCGCACGCAGCGCAAGGGCAATCTCGACAGCTTCATCGACGCGATTCGCCAGGCGATCTGGAACCGCCTCGACATCGGCCCGAGCGCAATCGTGCTGGTGTCGCCCGGCAGCGTGCCGAAGACGTCGAGCGGCAAGGTGCGCCGTAGCACGTGCCGCACGCAGCTGCACGACGGCGCGCTGACGATCCTCGCGCAGTGGGACGTCGAGGGCCGCATGCAAACGCCCGCACCTGATCGCCGGCAGCCCGAGCACCCGGCAGCCGGCATCGACAAGCCGGCGGCCAACGATCGCCGGCGCGATGACAGCGTCGCCGTCGACGAACTGAACGACTGGCTCAGGCACTACGCCCGCACGCGGATCGATTCGCGAACCATCGACGAACGTCGCACCATTCCGCCGCACGTCGTGCTCGATTTCGGGAACCGGGGCCTGCTCGGCATGCCGATCGACCGTTCGCACGGCGGCCTCGGCCTCGGCCATCGCGACATGTCGCGCGTGTTCGCGCAGTTGGCCGCGATCGATTCGACCCTGGCTTTCTTTGTCGCCTTGAACAACACGCTCGGGATCCTGCCGATCATGCATCATGCGCAGCAACCCTTGCGCGAGGAATTGCTGCCGAGCCTCGCGAGCGGCCGGATGCTTGCCGCATTCGCGATCACGGAGCCGGCCGCGGGCTCGCATGTGCGCGCGATCGCCTCCCGCGCGCAGCGCATCGAGTCCGGCGACTGGCTGGTCACGGGGAACAAGAGCTGGAGCGGCTCATCCGCGTGGGCGGGGATCATCAACGTGTTCGCGAGGCAGGCCGACGGCACGGGGATGGTCGGCCTGGCGGTGCGGCCCGGCACGCCGGGCGTGCGGATCGGCGCCGAGGAACTGACGATGGGCGTGCGCGGCATGATCCAGAATTCGCTGCACCTGGATCGCGCACGGATCAGCGACGCGTACCGGCTCGGCGACATCGGACAGGGGATGCTCGTGGCGCAGCACGCGATGAACATTGCGCGCCTCGGCATCGCTGCCGTCTGCGTGGGCGGAATGAAACGCTGTGCGCAGCTGATGCATCGCTACGGGGCGCGGCGCCAGGTCGGCACCGGACTCCTGCTGGACAATCCGCTGAGCCGCCTGCGCCTGGGCGAGCTGCGGGACCGCATCGACGGGCTCGACGCGCTGGTCGAGCACCTGGCCGCCGAGCTGGACGTCGGCGTCGCGCTGCCTGAAGACTGCCTGCTGATATCGAAGATTCTCGGCTCCGAGCTGCTGTCGCAATCCGCTGACGAGATGATGCAGTTCCTGGGTGGCCGCGGTTATATCGAGACCAATCTGGCGCCGCAGATCTTCCGGGACGCGCGCCTGACCCGCATCTTCGAGGGGCCGACCGAAACGCTGCTGGTTCACTGGGCAGCCGTCTGCTCAACGGGAGCGACGATTTGCTGCGCTATCTGGAGAGTGCGCTGGGCGCCGGCGCGCTGGCCACGGAGCTGCGCGAACTGGGCGCACAGCTGGCGCAAGACGGGCTTGCCAATGCGTCGAAACTCGACGGCGCCGCGCACGCCGCCGTCTGGGTCAATTACTGGCTTGGCACGGTCGCGCAATGGGGATTGCTGCTGGCGGTGATCGAACGTGCGGCTGCGCAGCAGCGCGTCGGCGACGGCGCGCTGCGCTGGGTGCAGAGCCGGTACGAACTCGCGATCGAGGCGGCGCAGCGGCAGGTCGGCCTGCGATCCGCCTTGTCCACGTCGGTGGAATTGAACGACTGGGCAGCGCGCACCGGGCTCGAGATCGGCTCGATCGAGCAAACCATCCCGGGCGCAAGCCAACTCGTCGATCCGTTGCTGGACGCCGATGCCGATGCGCGTTCGGTCTCCCGCGCGCCCCACGCGCCAGCCGGCGAAGACGCCGGTTCGGCGCCGGCCCCGCTCGTGAGCGAGCCGGCGAGCCTGATCGATCGCCAGCAGGTTCATGCCGTCGAACAATGGCTCATCGCGTGGCTGGGCGAGCGCCTCAAGCACCGCAAGCTTCGCTTGACGCGCGAGTCGACGTTCGCCGAGATCGGCTTCGACTCGATCCTCGCCGTCGAAATGACGATCGTATTCAGCGAGACGTTCGGCGTGACCGTCGATCCGTCCGCGGTCTGGGATTACCCGTCCATTCGCGCGCTGGCCGCCCATCTCGCGCCCAGGACGCACGGCGCCGCGCCGGCGGTTGCCGTCGCGCACGCCGATTCGGATGCACCTTCACTCATTGCAGCCCAACCTTCGACCCTGTGAGACCGTCCAACATGCACGCCCGATTCGACCTTGGTGATTCCACCACCGCGCTGGCCCGGCAGCTCGAACGCTATCTCGACGCATATCCCGACGAAACGCGCACCTTGCTCGGCCTGTCGGCCGGTACCGCGATCGGCGTCGAGGTGCTCGACATCGAGCTGCCGGTCAAGCTCGAGCAACACACGCATGCGGCCACGCTGCGCATCAGCCGACACGACGCGCAGCGCGTGATGGCCTATACGCGCAGTTGCAACTGGGCGAACGGCATCGTGCTGGTGCCGACGCTGGCGCGCCTGGTGTTTGCCGGCGCGTTCCGCGGCCTGCGGGCCGGAGCGCCCCGCGCGATGCGCACGTTCGCGCAGTCCCGCCAGCCCGACCCGACCCGTAACCTGGGAGTGCTGTGGGGCGCCCTCAACCTGTTGAGCCTGGCCGGCTGGCTGACCCTCGATCGCGGCGACGAAGACGCCGAATATGCGCTCACCCCGGCCGGTGAATATGTCGTCGCGTGCGTCGAGCGCGCGCGGCCGCTGTTCGAGCAACTGGCGAATGCCACGTCGGTGCTCCAGCATCTGCACGCACTGTGTCATCGAAAGCGCATGGCGGTCGAAGACAGCGTGCTGTATGCGCAGCTCGCGCGGATCTGCGTGGCGGGTTGGCCGGAGCTTCCGCCCCCGGCCACCGATCTGGAGCGCCAGGTGAATGGACAGCTGCGCACGGCGATGGACGGCCTGCTGCTCGGCCCGACCTGGGTCGCGCTCGATATGCCGGTGTTCGACAAGCAACCGGATGGCCAGTACTCGCAGTCGGCACCCGGAATCCTCGGCAAGCTCGACGTGCAGCCCGGCGGGGTCGCGGTCGGTGCCTGGACGCATGCCGATCCTGTCGTCCTGAACGCGGCATGGACGCTGATGTGCAAGTTCGGCATGGCGGAAATCGATCGGGAAAAGGTGCGCCTCACCGAGTCGGGCCGGATTCACCGGCCGATTGCCGCCCCTTACGCGGGATTGCCCGCGTCCTATCTGCGTTCGTATGCGCTGCTCGACGAACTCCTGTTCGGCAACCCCGATCCGCTCGATATCGATAGCGACGGCCACATCGACCGCGTGATGAACGTGTATGCGTCGAGCGGCGCCGGGTCGGGGCCGGCGTCGCAGGAAATCACGACGAAAATCCTGCGCGAGCTGTTCGACGACACGCCGCTGGATCGCCAGCCGGCCGGCATCGCCGACATGGGCTGCGGCGACGGCAGCGCGGTGAAGCGCCTGGCGGAATACGTCATTACGTCGACGCGGCGCGGCCGTCACCTCGCGGCCTATCCGCTGCTCGTGATCGGCGCGGACTACAACGAATCCGCGCGCGGCCGCGCCGCCGCCACGCTGTCTGCGCTGAAGGACGTCCCCGGCGTGCAGGTACGCGTGATCGCCGCCGACATTTCCCAGCCCGACCGCTACGACGAAGCCGTGGCCGAAAGCGGCCTGACCGTCACGCAGCCGGACGGCAGCGTGCGCCCGGCGCGGCTGAGCGACCTGTTGCATACCTTCATGTTCCTGGTCCACAACCGCCGGTTGAGCATCCGGCGCCAGGACGCCGCCGAAGCGATCCTCGAGCGCCATCTCCGCACCGTCGATCGAGCCCGCCTGCGCGCGGTCGTCGACCAGTACTATCCGGGCATGCTGACGGTATCGGAGGAGGCCGTATACCCGATCGGGCTCGACCGGATCAAAAGCGCGTTCAAGGTGGCCTACAGCGATGCGGAAGGCCTTGTTCCCGGTTACGTGGCGGCTGCGGATCTCATCGATTTCCTGACCCGCTGGAAGCGCCACGCGAAGCACGGCTTTCTCATCGTGGAAGGACATAGCCCGTGGGCGGAGAATCTTTGCGCGCGTGCGCCGGGCGGGCCGGACACGTGGTTGCGCACCGAGCAGCTTCCATCGGTGTTCAACTGGGGCATGCATTTCGTGTCGCGTCAGTTCATGGCGCCGTTCAACGAATTCGCGCTCGCGTTGACCCTGGCCGGCCTCCACCCCGACAGCCCGATTTATGGGCGGATTCATCCGGAGGGGTTCCCGGCGCCGGATCTGCTGAGCGACTACCGATTCTTCAGTATCGCAAACTACGTTGGCGATGCCGTTACCGTCGCTTCCGCTTAACGGTCCGTTCGGTGGCACGCGGCACGCGGCTACGGTCGTGAATGGCGTCAATTCGCGCTTGATCCTGCGTCGATTCCGCGTACAGCAACTCATGCGGCGATCAAGCCGCGGCTGGCACGATGAATGGCGGCGACCTCAGCGTCCGACACGGCATTGGCCGGTGCCCGCCGACCCGGCTCCCGGCCGCGCCACTGGCAATAGCCGCTGCGCTCCCCTGATATACGCGAACTCGCGCGCTACGTCGCAGTCCGTTCCCGATGGATCCACCGGCCTGAACCGCGTCCCCTTTTCCTACGACATACATCCACGCGGCCTCATGTTTAACTCATGCCAAACCGGATCGGGCGTATTCCGAATCCGGGCGGCACGCACCTTGAATGTTCATGAGCAAATCGATGCTTCCATGACTTCCGGTGCGCTTCACGCACTGCCTTGGTACAGCGATGACGAACCGGCTATCGGCGTGTGAACCGCGGCGCGCTTGGCTGTCGCGCCCGTTTCTCTCCAAGTGAAGATTGCCGATGCATCGCCATGGCAACCATGACCGGAACTTTAATGGTGAAAAACGCCGAACACGTGAATTTCCGCAGCGCGATCTCATGCGCGCCAGTAGCAAGCGAGCCGCTCGAGTACCCGCTCGCATGCGTCTGATCTGTTTCCCCTACGCGGGCGGCTCGGCCGCCGTTTATCGTGGTCTGCACGCCTTGTTGCCCGGCATCGAAGTGCGCCGTCATGAACTTGCAGGCCGAGGCAGCCGCCTGTCCGAGCCTGCCGTACGAGACATGTCGACGCTGATCGACGCGTTGCTGCGCGACCTGGACAACTGCTTCGATCGTCCCTTCGCACTGCTCGGACACAGCATGGGCGCGGCTATTGCCGTCGAACTGGCGCTGCGGCTTCCGGCCCAGGCTCAACCGAACCTCCGGCATCTGTTCGTGAGCGGGCGCGCCGCACCGGGCAAGGAACGACCTGTTCGACGCATGCAGGCGCTGGACGACCGCGCTTTCCTCGATGCACTGCACGAGATGGGCGGCACACCGAAGCCGGTGCTGGACAACAGCGAACTGATGGCGCTGCTGATGCCGGCGCTGCGGGCGGATTTCACGATGATCGAAAACTACCGGCCCGTGCCCGGGCGCAGGCTGGCGGTGGACATCACCGCATTCGCGGGCCGCGCGGATGAACAGGTCCCCGTTGATTCCGTTGCAGGCTGGGGCGCCGAGACGACCGGGCAGTTCGATTTTCACGTCATCGAAGGCGATCATTTCTTTATGAGAAGCGAAATGCGGGCGATGGCCGGCATCATCGCGGCGCGCCTGCGGCGCGCGGAACACGTTGCGTCGAGCGCACTGCAGGCATGACGGGCCGATCCTCGCGATCGGCGTGCCGGCGGTGCCGTGACCGTCGAATGAAGAGGCTCGCGCGCCGTCTCGGCTTCCATGCCGGAGCCGCGGGCCGGTCGAGCATGCGTGGAGGCCGCGCGTCGCTTCCTTGCGCGCGATACCTGGAGTGCCATTGTGCAACGTAATCGAAAGCGAATCCTCGTAACAGGCGGCGCGGGTTTCCTCGGTTCGCATCTTTGCGAACGTCTGGTCGAACTCGGTCACGACGTATTGTGCGTCGACAACTATTTCACCGGCACGAAGCAGAACGTGGCTGCGCTGCTCGGCAACCCGAGCTTCGAGGCGCTGCGCCACGACGTGACCTTTCCGTTGTACGTCGAGGTGGACGAGATCTACAACCTCGCCTGTCCGGCTTCGCCGATCCACTATCAATTCGATCCCGTGCAGACCACCAAGACCAGTGTGATGGGCGCGATCAACATGCTGGGGCTCGCCAAGCGCACGCACGCACGCGTTCTGCAAACCTCGACAAGCGAAGTGTACGGCGACCCCGATGTGCATCCGCAACCGGAGAGTTACCGGGGCAACGTCAACCCGCTCGGGCCGCGCGCCTGCTACGACGAAGGAAAACGTTGCGCGGAGACCCTGTTCTTCGACTATCACCGCCAGCAAAACGTGCGAATCAAGGTGGTACGCATCTTCAACACGTACGGGCCGCGCATGCATCCCAATGACGGCCGCGTGGTTTCCAACTTCATCGTGCAGGCGCTGCGCGGCGACGACATCACGCTGTATGGCGACGGCAGCCAGACCCGGGCGTTCTGCTATGTCGACGATATGGTCGACGGTTTGATCCGGATGATGGCCACGCCCGCGGACCTCACCGGCCCGATCAATCTCGGCAATCCGCACGAGATCGCGGTCAGCGAACTTGCGCAGATCATTTTGCGCCTGACGGGCTCGACGTCGCGGCTCGTGTTCCGTCCGCTGCCGAAGGATGATCCGACACAACGTTGCCCCGATATCGGCCTCGCACGCACCCACCTCGACTGGGAGCCGACGGTCGGGCTCGAAGCGGGGCTCCGGCGGACCATCGACTATTTTCGCGCGACCATGCCGGCGTGACGCCGCGTCCGGAAACCACGCTTCGATGATCGGGATGCGATGGCATGACGTCGTGACGTTGCATCGCCTGTGTCCCATTTTTACGTGACAGACGCGATATGGACTACATGGTCCAATCAGGCCGTACCGTTACGCCATTGGCCAGGATGCAGCGATGCCAGTGTCCATCAATCCGCCTCGCAAGCCGGATCTCCGCGCATGGAAAAACTTGAGTATCTGAAGCATGTCGAATCGAAGGCGCGAACCTACGCGACATCTTTCCCACGGCTGTTTACTCATGCCAAAGGCATACGCGTACGCGACTCCGAGGGGCAGGAATACATCGACTGTCTGTCAAATGCAGGTACGCTCGCGCTCGGACATAATCACCCGGAAGTCAATGAAGCCGTCATGCGGTTTCTGTCGTCCGATCAAATGCAGCAGGCACTCGACCTCGCGACGCCGGAAAAGCACGCGTTCGTCGAGCAGCTTTTCTCGCTGTTGCCCGAGAAGATCGCCGAATCCGGCAAGATCCAGTTTTGCAGTCCCAGCGGCGCGGATGGCGTCGAAGCGGCTATCAAGCTGACCAAGCACCATACGGGCCGCTCGACGATCATGGCGTTCCACGGCGCCTACCACGGCATGACGGCCGGTGCACTCGCCGTGTCGGGAAATCTCAAGCCTAAATCGGCCGGCGGCAACGGACGCGACGTTCATTTCCTGCCCTATCCCTATACTTTTCGCTGCCCGTTCGGCACCGATGGCTCGGCGACCGATCAACTCAGCATCAACTATATTCGGACCGTCCTGTCCGATCCCGAGAGCGGGATAACGAAACCGGCGGCAATCATCGTCGAAGTCGTGCAAGGCGAAGGGGGTTGCATCCCCGCTTCCGACGCCTGGTTGATCGAATTGCGCAACCTGACGCTGCGGCATGAAATCCCGTTGATCGTCGATGAAGTACAGACCGGACTCGGTCGAACCGGCACGCTGTTCGCGATCGAACATTCCGGCATCCAGCCGGACGTACTGGTGTTGTCGAAGGCATTCGGCGGCGGCTATCCATTGTCGGTGGTGGTCTATGACAAGCGCCTCGACACCTGGCCGCCCGGCGCGCACGCCGGCACCTTTCGAGGCAACCAGATTGCGATGGTGGCCGGCTTGTCGACCATGCGCATCGTCGAACGAGACGGTCTGCCGGCGCACGCGGACAGAGTCGGAAAACTGCTGGTTGCCGGCCTCGAGGGGGTTGCCGAACGCTTCCCCTGCCTGGGCCAGATACGCGGCCGCGGCCTGATGATCGGCGTTGAAGTCGTCGTGCCCGGCCCACATGGCCAAACCGGCTCGACCCATGCAGAACTGGCAAAAGCCATCAAGCAGAACTGCCTGCGAAACGGACTCGTCATCGAAACCGGCGGCCGCAACGGCGCGGTACTCCGGTTCCTGCCGCCGCTGATCGTTTCGGAAGCGGATATCCACGAGATTCTCAATCGCTTCGAGCATGCCGTGGAAACGGCGTGCCGTGCATGACCACACCGCGGCGCGACCACGCAGACCGACCGGTGCGGGTTTCGCCGTGATCCACGTTCAGAAAAGGGACTATCGACCATGCTGGGCATGACGGAACGCAAGCTGCTTGCCGACGGGAGCTCTCCGTGGCTGCTGGAGCCTGCGTCGAACGGGCGCGATATCGTGCTGGCGGTAAACGACAACCGGGCGGAGCTGGAATCCCGGCTTCTCGAACATGGCGCGCTGCTGTTTCGCGGCTTCGACGTTTCGTCCGTGGGCGCCTTCGAAGCGTTTGCCAACGCGATTTCAGCCCATAAGTCCGACTACGTCTATCGTTCCACTCCGCGCACCTCGATCGGCAACGGCATATTCACCGCAACCGAGTATCCGCCGAGCGAGACGATCGCACTTCATTGCGAAAACGCGTATCAACGAAGCTGGCCGCTGAGCGTGGCATTCTGTTGCCTCACTCCGGCCACGACCGGCGGCGAAACGCCGATTGCCGACATGCGCGAGGTGAGCCGCAGGATCGGGCCGCGCATCCTGCAGAACTTCGAGGCGAAACAGGTCCGCTATGTCAGGCACTACCGGCGGCACGTCGACATTCCGTGGGAAACCGTCTTTCAGACTTCCGACCGCGGCCAGGTTGCGGCCTTCTGCGCAAACAACGGCATCGAGCTCGAATGGCTCGACGACGACACGTTACGCACCGCACAGATCAACCAGGGTGTGGCTTACCATCCGGTAACCCGCGACAGGGTGTTCTTCAATCAGGCACATCTGTTCCATATCTCGAACCTGGAAGCATCGCTCGCCAGTTCGATCGTCAGCCTGTTCGGCAATGACCGAATTCCGCGCAACGCTTTCTATGGCGACGGGAGTCCATTCGATCTCGCCGACATCGAGCAGATCCGCAACGCATTCCGCGAATGCGCCATCACGTTTCCATGGCAACGAGGCGACGTCCTGCTGGTCGACAACATGCGCTTCGCGCATGGCCGCAACCCGTTCGAGGGCGAGCGCAAGGTCGTCGTGTCACTGCTGGACCCGTACTCCCCCGACAGCGAAGAAATGGCCGACCGTTAGCCGGCGCGAGCGTACGAATCAATAAAAATCCGGATTGATCAAGTACGCGAAATGCCATGTCCATGGATTACGGGGCAGACGGCGGATTAGAGCGATGCTCTAATTTCAATACCATCCAATTCAGCAAGCAAGCTTGGCGGGATCGCCGCAACTGGTCCTGAGGAATTCAACGTTTGGCAGACAACGAAGGTTGAGTATGCTTCCCGATACAAAATTCAGGACTGTTACAGAAATATTGATATTTCGCGGCAAGGTCGAACCGGAGAAGACGGCATTCATTTTTCTCGAGAACGGCGAATCGGAACTGACTCGACTCACGTTCGGCGACCTGGACAAGCGGGCTCGCGGCATCGCCGCCAGGCTGCAACGCATGGCGCAACCGGGCGATCGCGTCCTTCTGGTCTATCCGCCCGGACTGGAATTCATCTGCGCATGGGTGGGATGCCTGTACGCCGGCCTGATCGGCGTGCCTGCCTATCCTCCGCGCAGGCATCGTCCGGCGGATCGTCTCAAGGCCATCGTCGCCGACGCCGTGCCGGTCGTCGCGCTGACCGACGCAGCCACGCTCGACGGCATCGTGCATCACGCGGACGGCTATTCCGACACGCTGGAACTGAAGATCCTGGCGACGGACCAGGGCTTCGACGCACCGGCCGAGCAATGGCGCGCACCGGACATCACGCCGCAGGCGCTGGCGCTGTTGCAATACACGTCAGGCTCCACCGGTACGCCAAAAGGCGTGATGATCAGCCACGCGAACATCCTGAGCAATATGGCGGTCATCGCCGAGGCGAGCGATGCCGATGCGTCGGCGGTGTTCGTCAGCTGGCTCCCGGTGTTTCACGACATGGGTTTCTTCGGGAAGGTGCTGCTGCCGATCTATCTCGGTGTGCTGTCGGTGCTGATGGCGCCCGCGGCGTTCGTGCAGAAACCCCTCCGCTGGCTGCAGGCAATCACGAAGTATCGCGGCACGCATTGCGCCGCGCCTGATTTCGCGTATGACCTGTGCGCGCGCAAGATATCCGATGAAGCCCGCGCGCAGCTGGATCTGAGCAGCTGGCGGGTTGCATTCAACGGCGCGGAACCGGTGCGCGCGGAGTCGGTGGCACGTTTTTCGCGCGCATTCGCCGCGTGCGGCTTCCACGCGCAAACCATGCGCCCGGTCTACGGCATGGCCGAGGCGACCTTGTTCATCTCCGGTCAGCCGGCACGCTCGCTGCCGCTCGTGGCGGACTACGACGCCGACGGCCTCGCACAAGGCGTGGCGACGAGAAGCGAGCGCGGCAAGCGCCACGCGCTGGTCTCATGCGGTCGGACCTGGGCGGAGCACCGCCTGCAGATCGTGAATCCGGATACCGGTGAGCGCTGCCCGCCCGACCGGATCGGCGAAATCTGGTTGACGGGCCCGAGCGTCGGTGTCGGCTACTGGAACCGCGTCGACGAAACGGAGCACACCTTTCGCGCGAAGCTGGATGGCGATGACGCGCGTTACCTGCGCACCGGCGATCTCGGCTTCGTCGATGGCGATAACCTGTTCGTCACCGGCCGTTTGAAAGACCTCATCATCGTCGCCGGCCGCAATCACTACCCGCAGGATCTCGAGCAATCCGCCGAAGGAAGCCACCCCGCGCTGGCGCCCAACGCGTCGGCGGCTTTCTCGATCAACGTCGATGACGTGGAGCGGGTCGTCATCGCATGCGAAGTGCGCCGGGAAGCGCTCAACACGCTGAACGCCGAAGCCGTCGCCGCGGAGATCCGGCGCAAGCTCGCCGAAGAGCATGACGTCGATCTGTATGCGGCGGTCCTGTTGAAGCCCGCCACGATCCTGCGCACGTCCAGCGGAAAAATCCAGCGGAGCCGAATCAGACAGGCATTCCTCGACGGACAGGGGCTCGCGATCGCGGGCGAGTGGCGGCGTTCGTTTTCCGCGGAGGTCGCGCCCTCCGCGGCAGCGGCACGCGACACGCAAGCGCTGGTGCAATGGTGCGTCGAGCGTGTCTCGCGTCTGTCGGGAATCGATTCCGGCAATATCGACCTCGACGCGCCGTTCAGCATCTATGGGCTCGATTCGAAGGACGCCATCATGCTCTCGGGCGAGTTGCAGGACTGGCTCGGGCGGCCGGTTTCCCCTACCGTCGTCTACGATTTTCCGAGTATTGCCCTGCTGGCGCGCCATTTGAGCGGCACCGGGAATGCCATGCCGGGCCAGGCGCCCGGTTCAGCCGAAGCACGCGCGGATATCGCCATCGTCGGCATGGGATGCCGTTTCCCCGGCGCCAGTCACCCCGACGCATTCTGGCAGCTGCTGCTGCAGGGCCGCGACGCGGTCGGCGCGTCGCAGCAGCGCGCCGGCGACCTTCCGCCCACCGGGCTGCTGGAACAGGTCGACCTGTTCGATGCGGCGTTCTTCGGCATCAGCGCTCGCGAAGCCGAATCGATGGATCCGCAACAGCGTCTGCTTCTCGAGGTTGCGTGGGAGACGCTCGAGCATGCGGGGATCGCGCCCCGGAGTCTCGTCGGCGGACGCACCGCGGTCATCGTGGGCATCAGCAATTCGGACTACATCCGTCTGGCGCAGGAAGAAGTCGCGGATGTCGGCCCTTATGTCGCGACCGGCAATGCACTCAGCGTCGCCGCCAACCGCATTTCCTACACGCTCGATTTGCGCGGCCCGAGCTGGGCGGTCGATACCGCGTGTTCGTCGTCGCTCGTCGCGGTTCATCAGGCGTGCCGCGCGCTGCAGCGCGGCGAGTCCGATGCGGCGCTTGCCGGCGGGGTCAACCTGATTCTGGCGCCGCAATTGAGCGCCTCCTTCACGCAATCGGGCATGCTTTCGCCGGACGGCCGATGCAAGGCGTTCGATGCGGCAGCCAACGGTTACGTGCGCGGCGAAGGCGTGGGCATGGTGCTGCTCAAGCGTCTCGACGATGCGCGCGAGAACGGCGACACCGTGTTCGCCGTGATCCGCGGCTCGGCGGTGAATCAGGACGGGCGCAGCAATGGCCTGACCGCGCCCAATGGCCCGGCCCAGCAGGCCGTGATTCGCAGTGCGCTGCACGATGCCGGCGTACGCGCGCAGGACATCGGCTTCGTCGAAGCGCACGGTACGGGAACGCCGCTCGGAGACCCGATCGAGTTGAACTCGCTGACGGCGGTCCTGGGCGAATCTCGTCGGCCGGACGATCACTGCTGGATCGGTTCGGTCAAGACCAACATCGGCCATCTGGAGTCGGCGGCAGGCATCGCCAGCCTGATCAAGACCGCCCTTGCGCTACACCATCGTGCCATTCCGCCGAACCTCCATTTCCGGTCGATCAATCCTCAAATCGCGCTCGACGGCACGCCCTTCCGTATTCCGCAGCAGGTCACGCCGTGGCATCGGGAACACGGGCCGCGCATGGCCGGTGTGAGTTCGTTCGGCTTCGGCGGCACCAATGCGCACATGATCCTGTCGGAAGCCCCACGGCCCGCGGAGATCGAAGCCGACTCGGCGGCGCGCGTCGTGACGCTCTCCGCGCGCACGCCCGAAGCGTTGCAAGCGCTGGCGGCGTCCTATGCGGCGTATCTCGACGCCCATCCCGAGGTCCGTGTGCGGGATGTCGCGTTCACGGCAAATACCGGGCGCACCCACTTCACGCGGCGAGCGGCGATCGTCGCATCGAGTCTCGATACGTTGCGTTCGCAACTGGACGCCGTTTCGGCCGGCGAGCCCGCCGAAACACCGCCTGCGGTGACCTTCCACTTTTGCGCCGACGACGGCGGCAGCGCCGACGCGGTTCGGCAATTGCGTTCGACCAGCCCCGCCTTCGGCGCGCTGCTGCAGCAACAATCCGAGGCCTGCGCCGAAGCCGGGTTCACGGCATTCCAGTGCGCGCTGGCGCAACTGTGGATGTCCTTCGGCATTACGCCGGGCGCCGTCAGCAGCACGGGCGACGGGCATCGCGCCGCAGCCTCGCTGGCGGGCGTGCCGCAGGCGCCGGACGGCGGTGCGGCGGGAAACCCCGGCATCGTGATCGAAATCGGCGCGCACGCGGCCGCGTGGGACACGATCCTGCACACGCTCGCCGAGCTCTACGTACGCGGCGCGTCCATCAACTGGGATGCCGTGGAGCAGGACGCACCGCGCCGCCGGCTCGCCCTGCCGACCTACCCGTTCGAGCGTCGCGGCTTCTGGATCAGTCCACGCGCGCCTCGGCATCCGTTGCTCGGGCGCCTCATGGAGCCGCACGCGCATTCGCCGGCCACGTGGATCTGGCAGTCGCGTCTTGACGCTCCGGCAGCCACCTTTCTCAGCGGTCATCGCGTCAAGGGATCGCCCGTGCTGCCCTATTCCGCTTACGTGGAAATGGCGCTGGCGGCAACTTCGGAAATCGGCGCCGCCAGCCATACCACGTTGAAGGACCTCGCACTGCATGCGCCGTTGCCGCTGCATCCGCATGAATCGCGCACCGTGCAGACCGTGCTGAGCCGCCAGTCCTGGGGACCGTTTTCGTTTGCCGTCTATCACCGGATCGACGACACCAGCGCCGCCGCGACATGGCAGATGTGCGCGAGTGCCGAAATTCACGAATCGGATCGGAGCCACGCATGAAATTCGGCCTGATGTTCTTCGCCAGCAGTGAAGAGGCGCTGTCCGGCAACAAGTACCAGCTCGTGATGGAAAGCGCGCGTTTCGCCGATGCGAACGGGTTTTCCAGCGTCTGGGTGCCGGAGCGCCATTTCACCGAATTCGGCTCGCTGTACCCGAATCCCGCTGTCCTGCACGCCGCGCTTGCCGCTGCCACCCAACGCGTGAAGCTGGTCGCGGGCAGCGTGGTCGCAGCGCTGCACAACCCGATCCGGATCGCGGAAGAATGGTCGATGGTGGACAACCTGTCGAACGGCCGCGTGGGCGTGTCGTTCGCGTCCGGATGGAATCCGGACGACTTCGTGTTCGCGCCGGACAAATATGCGAGCCGGCAGGACGACATGCTGACCACGATGCGCGCCGTCCAGCATCTGTGGCGCGGCGGTACGCTGGATGCGCGCAATGGCGTCGGCAAGCCGGTGCAGTTGCGCATCTATCCGACGCCGGTGCAGCCGGAACTGCCGGTCTGGGTGACTGCCGCGAGCAATCCGCAGACCTTCGTGCGCGCCGGTGAAGCCGGCGCGAACCTGCTGACCCACGTGCTCGACCAGGATCGGGACCAGCTCGCGCACAAGATCGCCCTTTACCGCGACGCGCGCGCAAAACACGGCTTCGATCCGGCGGCCGGCACCGTGTCCGTGATGCTGCACACGTTCGTCGGCGACGATGCGGTGCGGGTGCGCGAGCAGGCGCGCGCGCCGTTCTGCAACTACATCCGCAGCAATATCGGGCTGTTGAACGGGCTGGCGCAGAGCCGCGGCCAGTCGGTGGACGTGCGCGCGATGAGCGCGCGCGAGCTGGACGAGTTCGTCGAGTTTCTCTATGAACGCTTCGCGCAATCGCGCGGCCTCATCGGCACGCCGGAAACCTGCGTCGAACTCGTGCGGGATCTCGAGTCGATCGGCGTGGATGAAGTGGCCTGCCTGCTCGATTTCGGTCCGCCGGTCGAGCTGATCCTCGGCAATCTTCCGCAGTTGCGTCGACTCCGGGAGATGTGCGCCCCCAGGCGAGCCGCCGCGCCGACGAGATTCGATGCCGCCGCGGTGCAGGCCCGCTGCACCGAAACGACTTCGGGCGCCGACTTCAATGGCGAAATCCGGCAGCACGGCGTGCAGATCGACGGCGTGTTCAACGCCATCCAGCAGATCTGGCGCACGGCCGGCGAGGCGCTGGGGAAAATCAGCCTGCCGGCGGACGCGCTGGCATCGTCGCAATACCAGGTGCACCCCGCTTTTCTCGACGCGTGCAGCCGCGTGCTCGCCGCCGCGATCGATCCGGACGCGCTGGAGGCGGGCGACCTGTACCTGCCCAGTTCGATCGGCGCGGTACGTGTTCATCAGCCGCCGTCGTCGGCAGATGCGTGGAGTCACGCCACGCTGCGCAAGCCGAGCGGGCACGGCGCGCTGGAGGGCGATATCCGCGTCCATGACCTCGCCGGGCGACTGCTGATCGAGATCGATGCGCTGCGGTTGCAGCATGTGCGTTCCAGGCGAACCGTCGAGCGGCACGATTTGTCCGCGCTGCTTTATCGGCGCGTGTGGAGACCGTCGAGCGTCGACGCGGCAACCGGCGGTTCGGCGCAGGGCGAGTGGCTGATTCTCGCGGACCGTGGCGGCGTCGGCGCGCAACTGTCCGGCCTGCTGGAGAGCGCCGGCGATACGTGCACGCTGCGCTTCGCCGACGCGACGCCGGAACTGCCCGCGCTCGACCGGCCGCTGAAGGGCATCGTTCACCTGTGGAGTCTCGATCTCGCGCCCGCCGACATCGCGGCGCGACGGCGTGCCAGCGCGAGCGTGCTGCAACTGGTCAGGACGCTGGCGTCACGTGCACCGGCAGCCCGGCAGGCGCGTCTGTGGCTGGTGACGTCGGGTGCGATGAATGTGCTGGACGGCGAATCGACCGCCGTCGCGCAGGCGCCCCTGTGGGGATTGGGCCGCGCGATCGCCGTCGAGCATGCGGCGATGTGGGGCGGGCTGGTCGACCTCGATCCCGCGCAGCCGTCGGCGGCGCACATCGTGCAAGCGGTACAGGCTGGCGGCAGGGAAGACATGATCGCGTTTCGCCGCGGACAGCGCTACGTCGCGCGTATCGCCCGCGACGATCGCGAATTCGTCAGCCACCGTCCGATCAGGTTCCACCATGACGCGACCTATCTGGTGACCGGCGGGCTCGGCGGGCTCGGCCTGCGGCTCGCGTCCTGGCTCGCCGCCAACGGCGCCGGCAAAGTCGTACTGCTCGGGCGCGGCGCGCCCTCCCCGGCAGCCGAGAAAATCCTGCGGACGCTCGACGCGCGGTTCGTTCGCGCCGACCTGTCGCGTCGCGAGGACGTCGCGCAAGCGCTCGATGAAATCGCAGATTCGATGCCGCCGCTCAAGGGGGTCTTTCACCTCGCGGGCGCACTCGACGATGCGCTGCTGACGCGCCAGGACGACGATTTCTTCCATCGCGCCGGAAGCGGCAAGGCCGATGGCGCCTGGTATCTGCACGAACTGACGGCCGATCTGCCGCTCGACCATTTCGTCCTGTTCTCGTCGATGGCCGCGCTGATCACCATGCCGGGCCAGGGCAACTACGCGGCGGCGAACAGCTTCCTCGACGCCCTCGCGCAGCATCGGCGCGCGCAGGGGAAACCGGGGCTCAGCGTCAATTGGGGGCCGTGGGCGGACATCGGCCATGCCGCCACCGACTACGGACGGCGCGCGCACGAGCAACTGGCTGCGCTCGGCGTCGGCACGCTGCCGCCCGAACTGGCCATCGCGACGCTGGAACGGCTGATGGCGTCGGGCGTCGCCCAGTCCGGGGTGGCGCGCATCGACTGGCCGACCCTGTTCCGGGTCGATGCGCCGGCCGCCGGGTCGGCGCTGTTTTCCGAACTCGCGCAACCGGCTGCGCAGCCTGCACAGCAGGAGACGGCATTGCTGCGCCAGCTGCATGCGTGCGCGCCGCGCGAGCGGATCGAGCTCATCACCGACACGCTCGCGAAGATGCTGGCCGAGACGCTGCGGCTCTCCAGCACCGACGCCATTGCGCCCGAGCAATCGCTGCTCGATCTCGGCCTGGATTCGCTGATCGCGCTCGAACTGACCGACCGCCTCACCAAGGTGTTCGGCAGGCCGTTTCGCGCGACGCTGTTCTTTTCCTATCCGAACCTGCAAACGCTCGCCCAATACGTGCTCAACGAACTGTCGCCTTCGCTTCCTGCTCCTGTCGTCGACGAAGCATCCGAAGACCTTGACGAAGACGACCTTTCCGAACTGATTGCCCAGGAGATCGGCGCCCAATGAACGCCAAGGCCACGCATGCACTGAAAGCCGCGCTCGACGAACTGCGCCTGCGGCGCGCGGAAATCGCGGCGCTGCGTTCGGACCGCAACGAGCCGATCGCGGTCATCGGCATGGCTTGCCGCTTCCCCGGCCGCAGCGATACGCCGGACGCGTTCTGGCAATTGCTCGATGACGCGCGCGATGCCGTCACCGAAGTGCCGGGCGAACGCTGGGACATCGATCGCTATTACGACCCCGATCCGGCCACGCCCGGCAAGATGGCGACTCGCCACGGCGCCTTTCTCGAACGTGTGGATCAATTCGACGCGGCGTTCTTCGGGATCGCGCCGCGCGAAGCGACCTACCTCGATCCGCAGCAACGGCTCCTGCTCGAAGTGGCCTGGGAGGCGCTCGAGAACGCCCATCTCGCGCCCGAGCGCTTCCGGCAGTCCGCCACCGGCGTGTACGTCGGCATTACCTGCTTCGATCATGCGATCCAGGTGTCCAATGCGTCGATGCCGTCGAGCAGCTACGCCGGCACGGGCAGCGCGCTGAACATGGCCGCGGGCCGGCTGTCGTTCGTGCTGGGCCTCACCGGCCCGAGCATGGCGATCGATACCGCCTGCTCGTCGTCGCTGGTCTGCCTGCACCTGGCCTGCGAAAGCCTGCGCTCGCGCGAAAGCAACATGGCGCTCGCGGGCGGCGTCAACCTGATGCTGTCGCCCGAGGTGATGGTCAGTTTCTCGCAAGCGCGGATGCTGTCGCCGGACGGACGCTGCAAGACCTTCGACGCGGCGGCGGACGGCTATGTGCGCGGCGAAGGGTGCGGCATGGTGGTGCTCAAGCGCCTCGCCGACGCGCTCGCCGACGGCGACCGGGTGCTCGGCATCGTGCGCGGCACGGCGGTCGACCAGGGCGGTGCGGGCGGCGGCCTGACCGTTCCGAGCCGCGATTCGCAAGAACGGGTGATCCGCCGCGCACTGAACCAGGCCGGCCTCGCGCCCGGCGACGTCTCCTATGTCGAGGCCCACGGTACCGGGACGTCGCTCGGCGACCCGATCGAGGTCGAAGCGCTGGCCGGCGTCTACGGCCCCGGGCGCGCAGCGACCGAGCCGCTCGTGATCGGTTCGGTCAAGACCAATATCGGGCATCTGGAATCGGCCTCCGGCATCGCCGGCCTGATCAAGGTCCTGCTGTCGTTCGAGCACGACCGGATTCCGGCGCACCTGCATTTCACGCAGCCCAATCCGCATACGCCGTGGCAGGACATCCCGATCCGCGTCGCGGCCGATCCGGTCGCGTGGCGGCGCGGGGAACGCAGGCGAATCGCCGGGGTGAGCGCGTTCGGATTCAGCGGCACCAATGCGCACGCGATCGTCGAGGAACCGCCCGTCGCGCCGGCGCACGCCGCGCAGCGCGGGCTGCTGCTGCTGTCGGCCAAATCCGAAGCGGCGCTGGCGGCGCTCGCGCAACGCTACGAGCGCGCGATTGACGGCGCGACGCCGCGGGAGCTGGCCGCCATCTGCCGCGCCGCGGCCACCGGACGGAGTCACTATCCGTTTCGCGCGGCCTATGTGTCGGGCGTGAAGGAAGCGTCGGCGGCAGCGGCGCGCACGGGCAAGGCGTTGCGCATGGGCTTCAGGTTCGGCGCGCCGGACACCGGCGTCGCGCGCGAGCTTCACGCGTCGGAACCGCTGTTCCGCGACGCGTTCGCGCGCTGCTCGGTGCCGCTGGAAGCCCTCGATACCGACGCGGGCCACTTCGCGATCCAGTTCGCGTGGGCGGAACTGTGGAAGGGCTGGGGCATCCACCCGTCCGTCGTGTCGGGCCACGGCGTCGGCGAATATGTCGCGGCCTGCGTGGCGGGCGTCGTGAGCGTTGCCGACGCGCTGCGCCTCGTGGCCGCCCGGTCGGATGCCGAAGCGTTGCGCGCCGCGCTTCAGGACACGCCGCTCGCACGGCCGTCGGTCCGCCTGATCTCCGGCTGTCTCGGTACCGAAGTGACCGACGAGGTGACGCATCCGCAGTACTGGCTGCAGCTTGCCGGGGCGTCGGAGCAAGCCGACGCGCCGCACACGCCGGAGGGGCTCGCCGACGGCTGGCTGCCGCCGCCATGCGCCGGCGATGCACTGGAGCGCGCACTCGCGGTGCTGTACGTGCAGGGCTGGCAGTTCGACTGGAGCGCGCTGTTCCCGGCGCCCGCCCAGCCCGCCACGACCCTGCCGAACTACCCGTTCGAGCGGCAGCGCTTCAGCCTGGAGAAGATCCCGTCGCCGATCGTCGGCATGGATGCCGGCAGCATCGACGCAGCGTTGCGGCACCTCAAGTCGTCCGGCAAGTACTCGGAGGACGTGCTGAACGCCTTTCCGGACTTGCTCAGGACTGCGTTCGCCCCTGCCGAAACCGCCGCTCCGACCGCCCCCCCGCTCTATCACGTGGTGTGGGAGCCGCAGGCCGCGTTGCCGGCGGCCCGGTTCGCCGCCGACGCGTCGCCGTGGCTGATCTTCGCGGACGAGCGCGGTGTCGGCGAACGGCTCGCGGCGCTGCTGCGCGAGCGCGGCGCATCCTGCTCGCTGGTGCGCCCCGGCCTTGATTATGGCGTCGGCGCGGAAGCCGGCCGGCAGATCGCGCCCGAGCGGCCGGACGATTTCGTCCGCTTGCTGAACGAGACTGCCGCCCCCGGCCAGCGCATCGTCTTTCTATGGGCGCTGGACGAAGCCGTCGGCGAGACGCGCATGTCCACTGCCCTGCTGCATCTCGTGCACGCGCTGGTCGGCAGCGAGCGCGAGTGGACGCCTTCGACCCGGCCCAGGATCCGGGTCGTCACGCGCGACGCGGTGGAAGCCGGCGACGCGCCGCTCGTATCGGGGTTCGCACAGGCTGCGCTGTCGGGCCTGGCACGCGGGGCGATGATCGAGCATCCGGAATGGTTCGAAACCGCGATCGATCTCGATCCGGCCGCGCCGGAGGACGAGACGCAGGCGCTGCTTCAGGAGATGCTCGGCGAGAGCCGCGAAGAACAGGTGGCGTTGCGGCACGGCGCGCGCCATGTCGCGCGCCTGAGCCCGCTCGCGCAAGCCGAAACGGCCGCGCTGCGGGTCGAACCGGACGCGGCCTACCTGATCACCGGCGGGTTCGGCGCGCTCGGGCTGCACACCGCCCGGTGGCTGGCGGCGCGCGGTGCGGGCACGCTGATCCTGGTCGGCCGGCAAGGGGCCGCGAGCGACGAGAGCCAGCGGGCGATCGCCGAGCTGCGTGAGCGGAACGTGTCGCTGCGCTGCGAGCGCGTCGATATCGCCGACCCGGTGGCGGTCACCGATTTTTTTGCTGCGCTCCGGCGCGACGGCGTGCCGCTGCGGGGCATCGTGCATGCGGCCGGCATCGTCGGCTACAAGCCGATCATGCAGGTCGGGCGCGAGGAGTTGGACGCGGTCCTGCAACCCAAGGTCGCCGGCACGTGGCTGCTCCATCAGCAAAGCGAGCACTTCCCGCTCGATTTCTTCATCCTGTTTTCGTCGATCGCGTCCGCGTGGGGTTCGCGCGAGCAGGCGCACTACAGTGCCGCGAATCGATTCCTCGACGCGTTCGCGCATCATCGCCGCAGCCGGGGCCTGCCGGCCCTGAGCGTGAACTGGGGGCCCTGGGCGCAAGGCGGCATGACGTTCCCCGACGCGGAAGCACTGCTGCGGCGTGTCGGCATCCGCTCGCTGGCGGCGGATCGCGCGCTCGACGTGCTGGATCACCTCCCCGCCGTGCCCCAGGTGGCGGTCGTCGATATCGACCTGGCGCTGTTCCAGGGCTCCTACGAGGCGCGCGGACCCAAGCCGTTCCTCGATCGCGTGCGGGTGGGCGAAAGCCCGCCACGCGCGCCGGCGATGCCGGCGTTGAGCGACGCATCGCCGCGCGAGCGAAAGCGCCTGCTGGCGGACAGCATCGATCGCGCGGTTGCCCAGGTGCTCGGCTACGCAGCGGGGACGCTGGATCGCGACCTCGGCTTCTTCGAGATGGGCATGGATTCGCTGATGGCGCTGGACGTGCGCACGCACCTCGAAAAAGCGCTGGGCATCCCGTTGTCGGTCGCGCTGTTGTTCGATCATCCGACGGTCAACGCGCTCGCGGATTTCCTGGCGGAGCAGTCGTCCGGTACCGCGCCGGACGCGCACGCGGCGCCGACGCAGGCCGTGCCGGCGCAGCCGCGGGCGGTCGCGCCGGCCATCGAGGCGCGCGAGGCCGGCACGCCGGAACCGATCGCGATCGTCGGCATGAGCTGCCGGTTTCCGGGCGCCGCGCACGATCTCGACGCCTATTGGCGGTTGCTGAACGACGGGGTGGATGCGATCTCCGAAGTGCCGCGCGAGCGCTGGGATGTCGACGCGTACTACGATCCCGATCCGGAAGCGCCGGGGCGGATGGTTTGCCGCTTCGGCGGTTTTCTCGACGACGTCGATCAGTTCGATCCGGCCTTTTTCCGTATCACGCCGCGCGAAGCGGCCGCGATGGACCCGCAGCAGCGCCTGTTGCTCGAAGTCAGTCACGAAGCGCTGGAGCATGCCGGCATTCCCGTCGACAGTCTCAAGGGCAGCCGGACCGGCGTCTTCGTCGGCATCACCACCAACGATTACGCGAACCTGCAGCTTCGCAACGGCGGCGGCAGCGGCATCGACGGCTATTTCTTCACCGGCAATCCGCTCAACACGGCGGCCGGCCGCATCTCCTATGGGCTGGGCTTGCAGGGGCCGAGCATGGCGATCGACACCGCCTGCTCGTCGTCGCTCACCGCGATCCATACCGCCAGCCAGAATCTCCGCAGCGGCGAGTGCGATCTCGCGATTGCGGGCGGCGTCAATCTGATCCTGTCGCCGGACAACTCCATCGCCGTCTCGCGCACGCGGGCGCTGGCGCCGGACGGCCGCTGCAAGACCTTCGACGCGGCGGCGGACGGCTTCGTGCGCAGCGAAGGCTGCGGCGCGCTGGTGCTCAAGCGCCTGTCCGATGCGCTCGCCGCCGGCGATCGCGTGCTGGCCGTGCTGCGCGGCTCGGCCGTCAACCACGACGGCGCGTCGAGCGGCTTTACCGCGCCGAACGGACGCGCGCAGGAAGCCGTCATCCGCCAGGCGCTGGGCGGGCTTCCCGCCGCGTCCATCGATTACGTGGAAGCGCACGGCACCGGCACCCCGCTGGGCGATCCCGTCGAGGTGCAGGCGCTGGCGACGGTGTTCGGCGAAGGCCGCGACGGGGGCCGGCGGCTGCGCGTCGGCTCGGTGAAAACCAACATCGGCCACACGGAATCCGCTGCCGGCATCGCGGGGGTCATCAAGGTCGTGCTGTCGCTGAACCACGACCGCCTTCCCGCCCACCTGCATTTCCGCCACCCGAGCCCGCTGGTGCAGTGGGACGCGCTGCCGATCGAGATCTGCGCCGAGGCGAGCGCGTGGCCGCGCGGCGAGCGGCCGCGGCGAGCCGGCGTCAGCGCGTTCGGCGCGAGCGGCACCAATGCCCACCTGGTGCTGGAAGAAGCACCCGCGCCGGCGCGGCCGGCGACGCCGTCGAAACACAAGGTGCATCCGCTGGTGCTGTCGGCCAAGACGCCGGCGGCATTGCGAGCGCTTGCCGGGCGCTATCAGCGGCGGTTCGAAGCCGAACCCGGTCTCGATATCGCGGCCGTGGCGTTTTCGGCGGCGACCGGCCGCTCGCATTTCGCGCATCGGCTGGCGCTGCCGGTGACGTCGCTCGAGGACGCCATCGACAAGCTGCGCGCGTTCCAGGCGAAGGAACCCGCCGGCGCGGCGCAGCCCGCCCCCCGCGTGAAGATGGCATTCCTGTTCACCGGCCAGGGCTCGCAATACGCCGGCATGGGCCGCCGTCTGTACGACGCGTATCCGGTGTTCCGCAACGCCATCGACCGCTGCCGCGCGGTGGCCGATCCGCTGCTCGACAAACCGTTGCTCGATGTTTTGTCCGCCCAGGGCGAAGAGATCCACCAGACCGGCTACAGCCAGCCGGCCCTGTTCTCGATGCAGTTCGCGCTCACCACGTTGCTGGCGTCGTTCGGCGTGGTGCCCGACGCCGTGATGGGCCACAGCGTCGGCGAGTACGCGGCGGCTTGCGCGGCCGGCGTCTTCTCGCCGGAAGACGGCCTGCGGCTGATCGCCGAACGCGGCCGGCTGATGCAGGCGTTGCCCCGCGACGGCGAGATGGCGGCCATTTTCACCGACCTCGCGACGGTCGAGCGCGCGATCGAAGCCTGTCCGCACGACGTCGCGGTGGCGGCCGTCAACGGTCCGGCGAGCATCGTGATCTCCGGCAGGCGCGAGCGCATCGCGATGCTGGTCGACGCGTTCGCTGCGCAGGACATCCGGTCCGTGCTGCTCAATACGTCGCACGCATTCCACTCGCCGCTGGTCGAGCCGATGCTGGACAGCTTCCAGGCCGTCGCGAAAGCCGTGCGCGTCGCGCGCCCGGCGATCCCGTTCTATTCGAATCTCACGGGCGCCGTGATGGACGAGGCGCCGACCGACGCGTACTGGCGCCGTCACTGCCGGGAGCCGGTGCAGTTCGCGAGCAGCGTCGAGCGCCTCGCAGAAGCCGGGTTCAACGTGCTGGTCGAAATCGGCCCCAAGCCGGTGCTCGTCAACCTGGCCCGCGCGTGCTGTGCACCGGACGCCGGGATCCAGTTCCTCGGCCTGCAGCGGCCGCAAGCCGAGCAGCAAGCGCTGGTCGAAACGCTGTCGAGCCTGTATGCCCGCGGCGTCGATGTCGATTGGGCCTCGACCGAAACACCCGCGCCCACGCGCGTCGCATTGCCGTCCTATCCCTTCCAACGCAGCCGTACCTGGTTCCAGAAAGCGGACACGTCCATGACTCAGACAAGCGCATCACCCATCGCCGCAACGCCGACGCACAACCGTAGCGGCGAGGTTCTCGAATGGCTTCGCGGCAAGATCGGCGAATTGATCCAGGCCGATCCCGCCACCATCAACATCGACCTGCCGTTCCTGGAGATGGGTGCCGACTCGATCGTGCTGATCGAGGCCATCCGGCACATCGAGAAGCAGTACGGCGTGAAGCTGGCCATGCGCCGCTTCTTCGAAGACCTGGCGACGGTGCAGGCGCTCGCCGAGTATGTCGCGGACAATCTGCCGGCGGCCGCCGCGCCGTCCGAGGCCGAGTCCGAGTCCGTCGCAGGGCCGTCCACGGCGGCGGTCGCGGTCGCGCAGTCCGCGGAGGTGCTTGCGCCGCTCGCCGCCGCCCCGGCGGAATGGGTGGCGGCCGAAGGCGGCTCCACGGTCGAGCGCGTGTTGCGGGAGCAGAATCAGCTGCTGTCCCGCGTGATGAGCCAGCAGATGGAACTGCTGCGCACGTCGCTGACCGGCCAGGCCGGCGTCCGGCCGACGACGGTCGCCGCGCAAGCCGTCGCGAGCACGGCGAGCGTCGCACCCACGGCCGCGACCGCGGCCCTGGCCGCCGCGCCAGCAGCGAAGCCCGCGCCTGCAGCTGCAGCTGCGGCCGCGGCCGCGGCGGACGATCGGCCGCCCAGGCCGATGATGCCGTGGGGCAGCCCGGTCGAACAGCGGGCGCGCGGCTTGTCCGCCGTGCAGCAGGAGCATCTCGAAGCGCTGATCGTGCGCTACACGACGCGCACCCGGAAATCGAAGGACTCGGTGCAGGCGTCGCGCCCGGTGCTGGCCGACAGCCGTGCCACGGTCGGCTTCCGCTTTTCGACCAAGGAGATGCTGTATCCGATCGTCGGCGATCGCGCTGCCGGTTCGCGGCTGTGGGACATCGACGGCAACGAGTACATCGATTTCACGATGGGCTTCGGCGTGCATCTGTTCGGCCACACGCCGGACTTCATCCAGCAGCAGGTCACCCGCGAATGGCAGCGCCCGCTCGAACTGGGCGCGCGCTCCAGCCTCGTCGGCGAAGTGGCCGCGCGCTTTGCCCGCGTCACCGGTCTCGATCGCGTGGCGTTCTCGAACACCGGCACCGAGGCGGTCATGACCGCCATGCGGCTCGCGCGCGCCGTGACCGGGCGCGACAAGATCGTGATGTTCACGCATTCGTATCACGGCCATGCCGACGGCACGCTCGCCGCGGCGAACGCGGAAGGCGTGACGGAAACCATCGCCCCCGGCGTGCCGTTCGGCTCGGTCGAGAACATGATCCTGCTCGACTACGGCAGCGACGCCGCGCTCGAAGCCATTCGCGGCATGGCGTCGACCCTCGCCGCCGTGATGGTGGAGCCGGTGCAGAGCCGCAACCCGTCCCTGCAGCCCGTCGCATTCCTCAAGGAACTGCGACGCATCACCGAGCAGGCCGGCGTGGCGCTGATCTTCGACGAAATGATCACCGGCTTCCGCGTCCATCCGGGCGGCTCCCAGGCCATGTTCGGCATCCGGGCCGATCTCGCGACGTACGGCAAGATCATCGGCGGCGGCCTGCCGCTGGGCGTCATCGCCGGCACCAGCCGCTTCATGGACGCCATCGACGGCGGCATGTGGACCTACGGCGACCACTCGTTCCCCGCCGCGGACCGCACCGCGTTCGGCGGCACCTTCTGCCAGTATCCGCTCGCGATGGCGGCCGCGCTGGCCGTGCTGGAGAAGATCGAACAGGAAGGCCCGGCGCTGCAGGCCGCGCTCAACGAACGGACCGCGCAAATCGCCGAGACGTTGAATGCGTTCTTCGCGGAGGCCGAGGCGCCGATCAAGGTGACGTGGTTCGGCTCGATGTTCCGCTTCGAATTCACCGAGAACCTCGACCTGTTCTTCTATCACATGCTCGAAAAGGGCATCTACATCTGGGAATGGCGCACCTGCTTCCTCTCCACCGCGCATACGGATGCCGATATCGACCGGTTCATCCGGGCAGTGAAGGACAGCGTCGCCGACCTGCGCCGGGGCGGTTTCATCCGGCCGCACTCGAAGCACGGCACGGTGGCCGCGCTGAGCGAAGCGCAACGCCAGCTGTGGATCCTGTCGGAAGTCGATCCCGAAGGATCGCTGGCCTACAACGTCAACACCACCCTCGAGCTGAATGGCCGGCTCGACGAGGCCGCCATGCGCGCGGCCGTCCAGGGTCTCGTCGATCGGCACGAAGCGCTGCGCACCACGTTGACGCCGGACGGGTCGGGCCAGATCGTGCATCCGTCGCTGCAGCTTCGGATTCCGCTGATCGACACGGACCAGGACGCGTGGCGGGACCATGAAAGCCGCCAGCCGTTCGACCTGGTGAACGGTCCGCTGTTTCGCGCCGCGCTGGTGCGCCTGGACAGCGAGCGTCACCTGCTGGTGATGACGGCCCATCACATCATCTGTGACGGCTCCACGTTCGGCATCCTGCTCGAGGATCTGGCCCGCGCTTATGCCGGTGCTGCGCCGGCCGCGGCGCCGCTGCAGTTCCGCGAGTACCTGAAGCAGCTCGACGGCCAGCGCCACAGCCCGGAAACGAAGGCGAATCGCGCGTACTGGCTCGCGCAATGCGCGCGCCGGGCCGAACCGCTGAATCTTCCGCTGGACTACCCGCGGCCCGCGGTGAAGACGTTTCACGGCGAGCGCGTGTCCGTGCATCTGGACGCGGCGGAGGCCGCGTCGCTGCGCGCCGCCGCCCGTCAGAACGGCTGCACGCTCTACATGATGCTGCTCGCGGGCTTCAATATGTTCCTGCACCGCATCGCCGGCCAGCAGGACGTCGTCACCGGCATCCCGGTGACCGGCCGTTCCGTGGCCGGCAGCGATCGCCTCGCCGGCTACTGCACGCATCTGCTGCCGCTGCGCTCCACGCTGCCCGAGCAGGCCACCGTGGCCAGCTTCCTGGCCGGCACCCGCCAGAGCCTGCTCGACGCGCTCGAGCACCAGGATTATCCGTTCGCCGAGCTGGTCCGCGAAATCGGCGCGCAGCGCGATCTCAACGCCGCGCCGCTGGTATCGGCGGTCTTCAACCTCGAACCCGTGTCGGCGCTGCCCGAACTGCCCGGCCTGACGGTCGGCCTGGTCGCCCCGCTGATCCGCTATACCGCGTTCGATCTGAACGTCAACGTGCTCGACGCGGGGCAGGAACTGCTGATCGATTGCGACTACAACACCGATCTGTTCGACGCGAGCACGGTGCAGCGTTTCCTCGCCATCTACCGGACCTTGCTGATGCGTGTCACGGACGATGCGTCGGCTGCCGTTGCCCGGTTGCCGTTGCTGAGCGAGGCGGAGCGGGATCTGCTGACCGTCGAATGGAACCGGACCGAAACGGATTTCGGCGATGCCGCGGCACAACCGCTGCATCGGCTGTTCGAGCAACAGGTCGAGCGCACGCCCGACGCCGTCGCCGCCGTCTGCGACGACGCCTCGCTCACCTACGCCGAACTCAACCTGCGCGCCAACCGCCTCGCCCATCGGCTCGTCGAGCTCGGCGTCGTTCCCGATGCTCTCGTCGGCGTGGCGATGGAGCGCTCGCTCGACATGATCGTCGCGCTGCTCGCGATCCTCAAGGCCGGCGGCGCTTACGTCCCCGTCGATCCCGACTACCCCGCCGAGCGCGTGCGCTTCATGATCGACAACGCGCAGTTGCGCTGGCTCCTCACCCAGCAGCATCTGCTCGCCGCACTGCCCAACACCGACGCCCGCGTGATCGTCGTCGATCGCGACACGCTCGAGCTCGACGCCGCACCCGCGTCCAACCCCGCGCCTGCGCTGAGCGGCGACAACCTCGCCTACATGATCTACACCTCCGGCTCGACCGGCAGGCCGAAGGGCGCGCTCAACACCCATCGCGCGATCACCAACCGCATCCTGTGGATGCAGCATGCCTACACGCTCGGCGCCGACGAGTCCGTGCTGCAGAAAACCCCGTTCAGCTTCGACGTCTCGGTCTGGGAATTCTTCTGGCCGCTCAGCGTCGGTGCGCGCCTCGTGTTCGCCCGACCCGGCGGCCAGCGCGAGACCGACTACCTGGTCGAACTCATCGAGCGCGAACGGATCACCACGGTCCATTTCGTGCCGTCGATGCTGCGCGCCTTTCTCGACCATCCGGACCTCGATGCACACTGCGCGTCGCTGCGCCGCGTCGTATGCAGCGGCGAGGCGCTGCCCTATGATCTGCAGCAGCGTTGCCTCGAGCGCCTGGACGCCAAGCTGTACAACCTCTACGGCCCCACCGAGGCCGCCGTCGACGTGACCGCTTGGGAGTGCCGGCGCGACGACCCGCACCGCATCGTGCCGATCGGCCGGCCTATCGCCAACACCCGCCTCTACATCGTCGACGCGCAGCTGCAACCCGTGCCGGTCGGCGTGGCGGGCGAGCTGCTGATCGGCGGCACGCCGGTCGGACGCGGCTACCACGGCGAGCCCGAGCTGAGCGCCGAGAAGTTCATCGCCGATCCGTTCTCCACCGACCCGCATGCACGCCTCTACCGCACCGGCGATCTCGCGCGCTACCGGCCCGACGGCAACGTCGAGTTCCTCGGCCGCATCGATCACCAGATCAAGCTGCGCGGCCTGCGCATCGAACCCGGTGAAATCGAGGCCGCGCTGACTTCGCACCCGCTGGTCGACGCCGCTGTCGTGGCGCTGCGCGGCGTGGACGACGGCGCGCGACTCGTCGCATGGCTGCACTCGTCGCACCCCGAAGCCGAACTGATCGAAGCGGTACGCGGCCACCTGCGGCAGCGGCTGCCGGATTACATGGTGCCGTCCGCGTTCGTCGTCGTGCCCGCGTTCGAGCATCTGCCCAACGGCAAGCTCGATCGCGCCAGGCTGCCCGAACCCGGCGACGGCCTGGACCACGTTGCGCCCGTCAACGCGCTCGAAGCGCAGTTGACGGCGATCTGGCAGGAAGTGCTCGGCCAGGCGCGGATCAGCACGACCGCCAATTTCTTCGAGCTGGGCGGCAATTCGCTGTCCGCGACGAAGGTCGTCGCGCGCATCCGTCGCGATCTGCATGCGAAGCTGGAAATCCGCAGCCTGTTCGCACACCCGACCATTTCGAGCCTCGCGAAGCGCATCGCCGATACGCAGCCGATCGATTACGCGCCGGTGACGCCGCTGCCGGCGCAGGCGCACTACGAACTCTCTCCCGCGCAGACGCGGCTGTGGGTCCAGGATCGCCTCAATGCGGCGCAAGCCGGCGGGCCGCTGCCCACGTCCCTGCTGTTCGAGGGCGTGCTGGACGTGGATGCGCTCGTGCGGGCGTTCCGCGCGTTGAGCGAACGTCACGAGATCCTGCGCACGCGTTTCGTGCTGGCAGGCAATCAGCCGGTCCAGCAAGTGCTGCCGCCCGGCGAAGCCGCCTTCGCGGTCGAGGTCGTGGATCTGCAGGATGCCGAGGACCGCGATGCGCAGGCCATGTCGATCCATGCGAGCGAACGGCTCGCGCCGATGGATCTCGCCACCGGTCCGCTCTTCCGCGTCAAGCTGCTCAGACTCTCGGAAGTCCGTCACGTCTGCATCTGCACGATGCATCACATCGTCAGCGACGGCTGGTCCACGGAGGTGCTGCTCGACGACCTGTCGAAGATCTATGACGCGTTCGTCCAGCGTCGCGACAATCCGTTGCCCGCACTCCCGATCCAGTACAAGGATTACGCCGGCTGGCTGAACCGCCTGCTCGCCGGGCCGGACGGCGAACGCATGAAGGAATACTGGCTGACCAGGCTGGGCGGCGGCCTGCGCGCGCTGGAACTGCCGGGCGACCTCGAGCAGCCGGCCGCGCCGAGCTGGAAATCCTGGCGATTCGAACTGCCCGCCGCCGAGACGACGGCGCTGGAATCGCTCGGCAAGCGCCACGGCGCGACCTTGTTCATCGCGCTGCTGTCCGCGATCAAGGCGCTGTTCTACCGCCGTTCCGGCCAGGAGGACATCGTCGTCGGCACGCCGGTCGCGGGCCGCGAGCTGCCCGAACTCGAGTCGCAGGTCGGCCCCTATCTGAACGTGCTGGCGCTGCGCGACCGCGTCGCCGGCGACGATCGTTTCGATACGCTGCTGACCCGGGTGCGGGACACCACCATCGAAGCGTTCTCGCACCCGCTGTATCCGCTGGATCGCCTGCTCGACGCGCTGCACATCAAACGCGTCGCGGGACGCAATCCGCTCTTCGACATCGGCCTGACGCTGCAGAACCAGCGACAAGGCGCCGTCGATCGCTACGCGGGGCAAGTGCGCATTGCCGAGCTGCCGGACCACGACCTGCAGGGCGCGGACCCGGAAGCCGCGACGGACTTCTGGTTCCTGGCCGAGCCGCGCGCCGAGGGCCTCGCGATCAGCGTCGTCTATCACGCCGGGCGGTTCAGCGAGGCCCTGGTGCAAGGCCTCGCCAACGAACTGACGTCCGTCATCGGGGAAGTGCTTGCCGATCCGGGCGTTCGCATCCGGAACCTGACCTTGGGACAACGCGCGCTGCACGCCGAAGCGCGCCAGCCCACCGTCGAACTCAGCGCATTCTAAGGAGCCTTCGTTGACCATTTCGTCCAGCACGCAGGTCTACCTGCGACAAAACATCCAGTTCGAACCGCTGATCAACGGCTGGTACGCGTGGTTTCACACGCTTCCGCCGTTGACCGCCGCCCTCAACGTGGCCGAGCGGTTCCTGCCGCTGATGAAGTCCTATGCCGCATCGCCGATGATGCATGCGGCGGCCTGCAAGGATCCGGCGATGCGCGGCGGCCCGTTCCTCGACCTGGGCGGCAAGCGCGTCGACGAAATCCGCGCGCTGATCGAGCAGACCACCCGGCGCGCGACCCTGCAGCTGGAACTGGCGAAGGCCTACAAGGCGTTCTCCACGCTGCTGCTGGAACAGGCCAAGGGGATGGCTTCGGACCCGCTCTACCCCGAGATTCCGGAGGTGTTGAAAGGCTATGTCGAGATCTACTACGACCTGAACCACAACCCGTCCTTCCGGGTGTTCGAAAGCCTGCTGTACGCGAGCCCGCTCTATGCGCGCGATGCGCAGAGCATCGCGCTGTCGGCGATCGAGGAGAACACGCCGCGGCCATTCATTCTCAGCACGCCCCGGCTCAGCGACGAGCGCACGCTGTTCAGCAACATGGCCTTCGACGATCGCGCACTCGACGCGCTGTTCCGCATGCGCGACACGCCCGGCAGCTACGCGAAAATCGTCGATCTGATGCGCGTGGAGGAGAAGGACGAGCCGCTGTTCCGCTCGTTCTTCGTCGAACAGGCGCCGGCACCGAAACCGGATCGTTCGTTCGACGGCGACGACATCCGCATCCGCTACTACGGCCACGCGTGCCTGCTGGTCCAGAGCCGGGGCGTGAGCATCCTGATCGATCCGGTGATCAGCTACGGCTACGACACCGCGCTGCCGCGCTATACGTTCGCCGACCTGCCGGACCAGATCGACTACGTGCTGATCACGCACAGCCATCACGATCACATCGTGCTCGAAACGCTGCTGCAGCTTCGCCACAAGGTCAAGACCGTGGTGGTCGGCAGGAACCTCGACGGCTTTCCGCAAGATCCGTCGCTGGAACTGGCCTTGCGCAAGCTCGGCTTCGACGACGTGCGGGAAGTTCGGGATGCTCAGGAAATCAAGTTGCCCAACGGGGCCATCACCGCCATTCCGTTCCTGGGCGAACACAACGACCTGGCGATCCAGAGCAAGCAGAGCTTCATGATCCGCTTCGGCACGCGTTCGGTGCTGTGCATCGCCGATTCGTGCAACCTGGACCCGCGCCTTTACGAACATGTCTTCCGCCTCGCCGGCAAGCCGGACACGCTGTTCGTCGGGATGGAAACCGAGGGCGCGCCGCCGTCATGGGTCTATGGCCCGCTGTTTCCCGACGCGCTGCCGCGCGACATCGATCGGTCGCGCCGTGCGCGGGGCTGCCAGTTCGGCGAGGCCGCCGCGCTGGTGGACGACTTCGCGTTCAACGCGGCGTACGTCTATGCGATGGGTCAGGAGCCGTGGCTGAACCACCTCCTCGACAACACCTTCGACGAAAACTCGCCCAGCCATATCCAGTCCACCCAGTTCGTCGCGCACTGCAAGGCCAAGGGCATCGCTTCCGAAATCCTGTACGCGACGAGGGAGATCGTGCTTTGTCAGAACTGAATCTCAACGCGCTCTCGACCAGCGGGCAATACCAGGAACACGTGGCGTTCTGGGGCGACGCGCTCGGTCGCATCGACGAAGACTTCCGCCTTCAGCAGGCGTGGCAGGCGTATGCGCTGCCGCTCGGCCCCGCGCCGGAACTGACGTTCGAGCTCGACGGCGACGCGGCGGCGGTGCTGGAGAAGCTCGCCGCCGGCAACGAGCTGGGCGCGTTCGTCGTGCTGCTGGCGGCGCTGTTCCGTGTGCTGGGGCGCTACAACGGCGCGGCCGGCCTGTTCCTGGATACGCCGCGCCTGATCTCCGGACCCGCGAGCGGCCCCGCCGATCCCGTCCCGCTGCTCGACGCCATCGAGCCCGGCCCGACGGTTCGCGCGTATCTGAACCAGGTGCGCGACAGGGTGCAGCGCAGCTATTCGTATCAGGATTTTCCGATCACCGCCCTCGCGCACAAGCTGCATGGCGAACGGCACACGACCAACGTCGGCGTGCGCTTCGACGGTCTGCACGAAGCCTGGGCGTCGGCCGACTACGACCTGTCGATCGAGATCCGCCATCGCGAGCGCTACGAGATCGTGCTGACGGGCCGGCCGACGGTGTTCACGCTGCATTATCTCCAGCATGTCGCGCGACACCTGCGCAACGTGCTGGCCGGCTTCGGCGCGCTGGACGCTGCGCTCGACACCGTCTCGCTGCTCGACGACGACGAACGCGCGCGCCTTCGTTCGCATGCGGCGCCCGTCGCGGTACCTGGAACCTTCCTGGAGCAGTTCGCGCAACGGGTCGCGGCCACGCCGGACGGCATCGCCGTGGTGACCGCCGATGCATCGCTGACCTACGCCGAACTGGACGACCAGGCGTCCCGGCTGGCGAGCTTCCTGCTCGCGGAATACGCGATCGAACGCGGCGACGTGGTGGGCGTGGTGGCCGACCGTTCCGAGCGCTGGATCGTCGGCATGCTCGGCGCCCTCAAGGCGGGCGCGGTGTATCTGCCGCTCGACCCGGAGTTTCCGCGGGAGCGGCTGCGCTTCATGATCGAGGACGCGAAGGTCAAGGCGCTGCTGACGCACTCGGAACACCTGCCGTTGCTCGCCGATTTCTGGGCGATCCCGATGTTCGCCCTCGACTTCCAGCTCGACACGCTGGCGCCTGCATCGGCGGCGGCGCAGGTCGAGGTCCGCCCGGACGATGCGGCGTACATCATCTACACGTCCGGCTCCACGGGCGTGCCCAAGGGCGTCGTGCTCGAACACGCAGGGCTCCTGAACATGGCGCAGTACCATGTGGACGCCTTCGGTTTCGATGCCGCCGACCGGTTCGTCCAGTTCTACTCGCCGGGCTTCGACGGCTCGATCATGGAGATTTTCGTCACGCTGCTCGCGGGCGCGCGCCTGGTGCTGGCGAAGCCCGCCGTGATCCGCGACGTGCCGCGTTTCGTCGAATATATCGCGCAGCAGGGCGTCACCACCCTCAACGCGACGCCCGCCTATCTCGCCGCGCTCGACTGGAACGCGCTCGGCACCGTGAAACGCGTCATCAGCGCGGGCGACAGCGCCCGCGCGGCGGATCTGCGCGAGCTGGCCCGGACCCGCACGTGCCACAACTCGTACGGCCCCACCGAGGCAACCGTGTGCGTCGCGGACTACGTGGTCGACCCGGCAACCGCCTACGGCGCCCGCCTGCCGGTAGGCCGCCCGATCCACAACACGCACCTGTACCTGCTCGACGAGCACGGGGCGCTGGCCCCCGAGGGCTGCACGGGCGAGATCTGCGTGTCCGGCATCGCACTGGCGCGCGGCTATGTCGGCCGGGACGACCTGACGGCCGCCGCTTTCGTCGACCACCCGTTCGACGCGGGCGAGCGCCTTTATCGCACCGGCGACCTCGGTGTCTGGCTGCCGGACGGCAACCTGGAAGTCACCGGGCGCCGCGACACGCAGGTGAAGATTCGCGGCTATCGCATCGAGATGGGCGAAATCGAAGCGGCGCTCCGGCAGCACGCCGACGTCGCCGACGCGATCGTGTTCGTGCGCGAGGACGCGCCGCAACACAAGCAACTGGTGGCCTGCGTCGCGACGGCGACGGCCAGCGTCGCCAGCCTGCGGGAACACCTGAAGGAACGTCTGCCCGAGTTCATGGTGCCGGCGTCGATCGTGACGCTCGAACGCCTGCCGCTGACGCCGAACGGCAAGCCCGACCGCAAGGCGCTCGCCGCGCTGGAACTGGCGCCCGTGCCGAGCGAAACCGCGTACGCCGCGCCGACCAATGACGTCGAAGCGCGCCTGGGCAAGATCTGGTCCGAGGTGCTGGGCCGCGAGCCGATCGGCGTGCACGACAATTTCTTCGAACTGGGCGGCGACTCGATCCTGATCATCCAGGTGATGTCGCTGGCCCAGCAAATCGGCCTCAAATTCACCGCCGACCAGTTTTTCGCGCATCCGACCATCGCCGAGCTGGCGCAGGTTGCGGTGGAGGCGCCGTCGATCCGGATTGCGCAGGAGCCGGTGGTCGGCCCCGCGCCGCTGACGCCGATCCAGCATTGGTTCTTCGCGCAGGACGTGGCGGATCCGCACCACTACAACCAGTCGACGATGATCGAGGTGCCCGCGTCGCTGCGGCCGGACGTGATCGAGCGCGCGCTGGCGGCCGTCGCGACGCATCACGACGCGCTGCGGCTGAGTTTCGAGCGCGTCGCCGGGGCGTGGCAGCAATCGCATGCGGCGCCGCCGCTGGCGATTCCGCTCGGCATCACGTCGCTGGCGGGCGCGGCGCCCGCCGCACGGCAGGCCGAGATGCTCGCGACCGCCACCCGCATGCAGGAGAGCTTCACGTTGTCCGTGGCGCCGCTGCTGCGCGCCCACCTGTTCCGGTTCGGTCCCGACGAACCGCAGCGCCTGCTCGTCGTGGCGCACCATCTGGTGATCGACGGCGTCTCGTGGCGCATCCTGTTCGAAGACCTGTACACCGCGTGTCGCCAGCTCGAAGCGGGCGAAGCGGTGCAGCTCCCGGCCAGGACGACGGCCTGGCGCGACTGGTCGACGCGCCTGTCCGAACTCGGCGCGACCGCGCTCGACGGGCTGGACTACTGGCTCCGGGAGAACGCCGACGAGCACGCGTGCTTCGACGACATGCCGGTCGGCACCGTCGCCGAGGCCGGCACGTCGGTCATCGAGTTCGACGCGCAGCAAACGCTCGCGCTGTTGCAGGACGTGCCGCGCACGTTCAATACCCAGATCAACGAAGTCCTGCTGACGGCCCTGCTGCTCGCGTTCGGCGACTGGACCGGCAACGCGTCGCTGGTCGTCGATCTCGAAGGCCACGGCCGCGAGGACCTCTTCGACGGCGTCGATACATCACGCACGATCGGCTGGTTCACCGCGCACTATCCGGTGTTCCTGAACGCCGGCGACGCCACCGTGGCGGTCGAGGCGCTGCGCCACGTCAAGGAGCAGCTGCGCGCGGTGCCGATGCGCGGGCTCGGCTACGGCATCGCCCGCTACCTCGGCAACGACGCCGGCATCGCGGCGGCGCTGGAACGGCAGCCGCCGGCGCCGGTGCGCTTCAACTATCTCGGCCAGGTCGATCGCGTGCTGGCCGACGACACGGGCTGGAAGCCGGTGCTCGACTTCCAGAGCCCCGAGCACAGCCCGCGCGCGCGTCGCGGCCATCTGTTCGAGATCGACGGGATGGTGTTCGACGGGCGTCTGCGCCTGACCTGGCACTACAACCGCGAGGCCTGCGCACCCGGCGTCATCGAGCAGCTGACGCAGTGCTACCGCAGCCGTCTGCTGTCGATCGTCGCGGCCGGCGGCGACGGCCCGCGCGGGCTGAGCCCGTCGGATTTTCCGGCCGCGCGCATCAGCCAGGAAGCGTTGGACGCCCTTGTCTCAAGGATCAAATCGTGACATCCCCCACCATCGCCGATATCTACGAGCTCTCCCCGATGCAGGAGGCGATGCTCTTTCATGCCGTGCACTCGCCCGGCACGAGAAGCAGCTTCAACCAGCTCGGTTGCCGGATCACCGGCAGCCTCGATCCCGTGCTGTTCCATGCCGCATGGCAGCAGCTCGTTGATCGGCATCCGGTGATGCGCACGTCGTTCCATTGGGAGGAATTCGACAAGCCCATGCAGGTCGTGCACGCGCACGCCACGCTGCCGTGGGTGCAGGACGACTGGCGCGACCTGCCGGAACACGAACAGCGCACGCGGTGGCGCGCGCATCTCGAAGACGACCTGGCCGAGGGCTTCGCGCTCGATCGCGCGCCGCTCGTGCGCTGTCGCCTGGTGCGCGTCGCCGCCGACGCATACCTGTTCAGCTGGAGCCACCATCACATCCTTGCCGATGGCTGGTGCCTGTCGCTCGTCATCGAGGAGATCTTCCAGGTCTATGGCGCGCTCGCGCGCGGCGTGCCGCCGGCGCTCCCCGCGGTGCGCCCCTATCGCGACTATATCCAGTGGCTGCAGCAGCGCGAGCCGCAAGCCGCGCAGCAGTACTGGACACGCTATCTCGAAGGTTTCCACTCGCCGACCCCGCTGCCCACGGCCGCGCGCGCGGAAGCGGGCGAGCGCTTCGGCCAGGGCCTCGCGCAAGTGCAGGCCGACCTGTCGGCCGACCTGAGCGCACGCCTGCGGCAATTCGCGGCCCGGCATCACGTCACCCTCAATACCCTTGCGCAAGCGGCCTGGGCGCTCGTGCTGTCGCGTTACAGCGGGGAGACCGACGTGGTGTTCGGCGCCGTCGTGTCCGGACGGGGCGCCAACCTGCCGGGGATCGAAACCATGCTCGGCCTGTTCATCAATACGGTGCCGGTGCGGGTGCGGGTCGATCCGAGGCAGCCGCTGGTGCCGTGGCTGAAGATGATCCAGGCGCGCGTGGCCGCACGTGCGCAGTTCGAGCACACCCCGTTGCCCGACATTCAGCGCTGCAGCGAAGTGCCGCTGACGACACCGCTGTTCGAGAGCAACATCACGTTCATGAATTACCCGCTCGACGCGTCGCTGACGCATGGCGCGCACGGGCTGGCGGTCGACGAGGTGCTGCTCTACAACCGCGCCGACATTCCGCTCGAATTCGTGGTGACGGCGCGCGACGACTGGCAGATGGAACTGTCGTTCGACCCGCGGCGCTTCGATGAAGACACCATGCAGCGGATGCTGGGCCACGTGGCCGCGACGCTCGACGCCTTCGCGGCCGATCCGAACCGGCTGCTAGGCCGCCTGCCGATACTGCCCGAGGCCGAACGCCGGCAGTTGCTGGAGACCTTCAACGACACCGCCGTGCCGTTCGACGCCGCGCGCACCGTCGTGCATCGCCTGGAGCAGGCCGCCGCGGACCATCCCGAGCGGCCCGCGGTCGAGTACCGGGGCAACGTCCTGAGCGCGGGCGAACTGAATGCGCGCGCCAACCGCACCGCTCGCCGCCTGCTGGCCGCCGCCGAGCTGGGGCCGGACGCGCTGGTCGCAATCTGCATGCACCGGTCGGCGCGCCTGATGGAGGCGATCCTCGCCGTGTGGAAGTGCGGCGCCGCCTATATTCCGATCGACCCCGACTATCCGGTGGCCCGCATCCGCACCATTCTCGAGGATTCCGGCGCCGCCCTCGTGATTACCTGCGACGGCCTGCTTCCTCCCGAGCTGGCCGCGCTCGCACCGGTCGTGTCGCTCGACGCCGCCACCGATATCGTCGACGACACCAATCCCGGCCGCCCCGTATCGCCCGACAGCCTCGCCTACGTGATCTACACGTCCGGCTCCACCGGCAAGCCCAAAGGGGCGATGGTCGAGCACGCCGGCATGCTGAACCACATGCTCGCCGAGATCGACGAATTTTCGATCTCGGCGTCGTCGGTGATCGCGCAAACCGCGCCGCATTGCTTCGATATTTCGGTGTGGCAATTTTTCACGGCGCCGCTCGTCGGCGGCAGGACCGTGATCGTCGACGACGAATGCATTCGCGATCCCGCGAGTTTCGTCACGACCCTGGAAGCCACCCGGATCAGCATCGTCGAACTGGTGCCGTCCTATCTGTCCGCCGTGCTCGACCGCGCATCGGAACGGCCGGCGCTGATGCGGCACCTGCGGCACCTGCTCGTCACCGGCGAGATGGTCAGCCCGGCTTTGGTGAAACAGTGGTTCGACGTGTTCCCGGACATCGCACTGGTGAACGCCTATGGCCCGGCGGAAGCGTCCGACGACGTCGCGCAGCACCGCATGACGTGCGCGCCGACCACGCCTTACGTACCGGTCGGCAAGCCGATCCGCAACGTGCGCCTCTACGTCGTCGACCCGCAGCTGAACCTGTGCCCGATCGGGATTCCCGGCGAACTTTGCGTGTCCGGCGTCGCCGTCGGCCGCGGCTATCTGAACAACGAAGCCGCTACGCGGGAGGCGTTCATCGAGGATCCGTTCCATCCGGACCGCGGTGTCCGCCTGTATCGCACCGGCGACATCGGCTGCTATCTCCCCGATGGAACGATCGTGCTGCACGGCCGCAAGGACCACCAGCTGAAGATCCGCGGCTACCGCATCGAGCTCGCGGAAATCGACAACGCGCTGGCCGCCATTCCGGAAATCCGCCAGGCGGCCGCGCTCGACTATCGCGACGAGACCGGCCGCGCCGCGCTGTGCGCGTATGTCGCGTTCCGCGACGGCGCGTCGCTGAGCGACGCCCGGATTGCCGCCGCGTTGTCCGCCACGCTGCCGGACTATATGGTGCCCGGCATCTACGTGGTGCTCGACGCGCTGCCCCTGAGCAGCAACGGCAAGATCGACCGCAAGGCGCTGCCCCCGCCGGACCGGTCGCGGCTGTCCGCCGCGGCACACGCGCCGACGCTGCCCCGCACGCCCACCGAGACGCTGCTGTGCCGCATCTGGGGAGAAGCGCTGGGGATTCCGTCGCCCGGCATCCACGACAACATCTTCGCGCTGGGCGGCGATTCGATTCTCAGCATGCGCATCGTGTCGCTGGCCGCCAAGGCGGGCCTGAAGCTCACCACCCGGCTCATCTTCCAGCATCCGACGGTCGCCGAGCTCGCCGCCGTGGCGACGCGCGGCACGACCGGCGCGGCGGAGTTCGTCGCGTCGTCCGGCCCGCTGCCGCTGACGCCCATCCAGAAGCGTTTCTTCGCGCAGCGCAAGGACGATCCGGACCAGTACAACCAGGCGGTCCTGCTCGACGTGCCGGCAGATCTCGATCCGGTCCTGCTGCGCCACGCGCTCCGGCACGCGGTCAAATGGCACGACGCGCTGCGGCTGCGCTTTCGCGCGGACGCGTCCGGCCGGGTCCAGGAAGTCGTCGACGATCCGGAGGTCCCCGTCGGCGTGTTCGACATTCCGCGCGATCGGCTCGCGCAGCACGTCGCGCAGTCGCATGCGAGCCTGAATCTGTCGGACGGCCCGGTCTTGCGCGCGGACCTGTTCCGCATCGACGAAGGCCGTTCGCTTCGTCTGCTGCTGGTCGCCCATCATCTGGTCGTCGACGGCGTGTCGTGGGGCGCACTGCTCGAAACCGTGTACGACGCCTATACCCGCCTGCGCAACGGCAAGGTGCCCGAATTCGCGGGCGGCAGCGCGACGTGGACCGCATGGACCCGGGCCATTTCGAACTGGGCCGGCTCCGGCGCCGCCGACGCCGACCTCGCCCACTGGCAAGCGCTGGCGCGTTCCGCGCTGCCCGGCCTGCCGCTCGATCGCGCCGCGTCGGCCGATGCCAATACCGTGTCGTCCGCCGAAACGATCGTGGTCGAGCTGGCTGAAGCCGCCACCGCGGCCTTGCTGGGCGCAGCGCCCCGCGCCTACGACGCGCAGATCAACGACGTGCTGCTTGCCGCGCTCGCGCGTGCCGTCAGCGACTGGAGCGGATGCGCCGACGTCCTGCTGGATCTCGAAGCGCACGGTCGCGAGGAACTGATCGAAGACCTCGACATCTCGCGCACGGTGGGCTGGTTTACGTCCGTCTTCCCGGTCGTGCTGACGGTCGATGCCGGTTCGCACGATCCGGCTCGCCTGGTTGCGTCGATCAAGACGCGACTGCGCGCGGTGCCGACCGCGGGCATCACCTGCGGCCTGCTGCAAGACCGGCTCGACGGCCCGGCTCTGCAGCCGCAACTGCTGTTCAACTACCTGGGCCAGACCGACCAGCTGTTCACCGCCGCACGCGACTGGAAACAGGCCGCGGAGCCAAGCGGGGACGGCCGCAATGCGAACCAGCTGCGCGAGCACCTGCTCGACGTCAACGCCTACGTGACCGGCAACCGCCTGCACGTTGCGTGGGAATTCAGCCGGGCCTGCCACGACCCGGACACCATCCGGCGCGTCGCGCAAGCCTATATCGCGGCGCTCGAAACCCTGGTCGCCGACCATGCCGTCCAGTCCGCATCGACCCGGCCCGCGACCGGTCTGCCGCAGGCGCCGGCCTCGGTCGTGCCAGACGAGATCGCCGACGTCTACGCGCTTACGCCGACCCAGCAGGGCATGCTGTTCCACGGCCTGTACGAACCCGCGTCGGATGCCTATTTCAGCAGCCTGAATTTCCGTATCGACGGGGCGCTCGACGTCGAACGGTTCCGCCGCGCGTGGGATACCGTCGCGCACCGGCACGACATCTTGCGAACCTCGTTTCACTGGGAAGAAATCGAAAGCCCGGTGCAGGTCGTGCATCGCCGTATCGACTTGCCCTGGCACGACGAGGATCTGCGCGCGGCGTCCGCCGCGGAGGCCGGGCAGCGTCGGGAAGCCTACGTGGCGCAAGACCGGGCGCGCGGCTTCGACTTTACCCGCGCGCCGCTGATGCGGCTCGCGCTGTTCCGCGTGGGCGATCACGCATGGCGCTTCCATTGGAGCCATCACCACCTGCTGCTCGACGGCTGGAGTTCCGCGCGGCTCCTGAGCGAAGTGGCCGCCGCCTATCAGGCGCTGCCGGCCGAAGGCGCTCCGGAGCGGCACGCGCCGCCCGCCTTCGCCGCTTACGTGCGCTGGCTGGCGCGCCAGGACTCCGCGGCGGCGGAACGCTTCTGGAAGACGAAGCTGGCGGATTTCCCGGCGACGACGCCGCTCGTGCTGGGCCGCCCCGAACTCGACGGCACGGCCGCGCCGGGCGCCTATGTGGAGGAGCCGCTGCTGCTGTCCGAAAACGACACGCAACGGCTCGTCGCGTTCGCGCAAACCAATCGCGTCACCCTCAACACGCTCGCGCAGGGTGCGTGGGCGCAGTTGCTGAGCCGCTATAGCGGTGAAGCGGACGTCGTGTTCGGCACGATCGTTTCCGGTCGCCCCGCGTCGCTGCCCGCGTCGGACGAGATGGTCGGGCTGTTCATCAACACGCTGCCGGTGCGGGTCCGCATCGACGCGCGCCCGACGTCCGCGTGGCTGGCGCAATTGCAGATGGATCTCGCGCAGCAGGAGGACTATGCGCACTATCCGCTGGCCGACATCCAGAAATTCGCCGGCCTGCCGCCCGGCGTGCCGCTCTTCGAAAGCCTGCTCATCTTCCAGAACTATCCGGTCGAGGAAGCACTGGCCGATGCGCTGCCCGGCCTGCGGATCGGCGAATTCCAGGTGTCCGATCCGAACAATTACCCGCTGACGCTGGTCGTGACGCCGGGCAAGCGCCTGTCGCTGCAGGTGCTGTACGACGACGGCCGGTTCGATCGCGAAACGATCGTCCGCCTGCTGCGCCATGTCGAAACCCTGCTGGTCGGCCTGGCCGGCGAGGAGGATCGCCCGAACCGCAGCGTTGCGCTCCTCACCGACGCCGAGCGGGACGCCATCCTGCTGGGCTGGAACGATACCTTCGCGCCGATTCCGTCCGACCGGACGCTGGTCGAACTGATCGAGGCCGTGGCCGCCGCGCACCCCGAGCGCATTGCGGTCCGCTGCGGCACGGAGGTTCGCACCTATCGGGACCTCGTCGAAGGCGCCGACCGGATCGCCGGCCATCTTCTGCAGACGGCGCCGATCCGGCCGGACGACCGGATCGCCGTCTGGATGCCGCGCTCGCCGCTGATGCTGGAAACGATCCTGGCCATCTGGAAGTGCGGCGCGGCGTATGTTCCGGTCGATCCGGCCTATCCGGCCCAGCGGGTCGAGACCATCCTGACGCTGGCCCGGCCGGCCATCATCGTCGGCACCGACTGCCAGCCGCCGCCGGCGCTGGCGTCGATCCCGCTGGTCGATCCCGCCCGCCTGCCCGGCCATCGCGACGCGGCAGCGCCGACGCCGCGCTGCCGGCCCGCGGACCTCGCCTACGTGATCTTCACGTCGGGTTCGACCGGCCAACCGAAGGGCGCGATGGTCGAGCATCGCGGCATGCTCAATCACGTGCTCGCGATGGCGCGCAGGGTCGGGCTCGGCGCGCAGAGCGCGGTCGCCCAGACCGCTTCGCACTGCTCCGACATTTCGGTCTGGCAGTGCTTCGCGGCGCTGGTGTCGGGCGGCACGACGGTAATCTATCCCGATGCCGTCATCCTCGAGCCCGCGCGCCTGATCGACAACCTGCACCGCGACCGCATCACGGCGATGCAATTCGTGCCGTCCTATCTGGCGACCTTTCTCGGCGAGCTGGAACGGCATGCGACGCCGGCCTTCCCGCACCTCGAAACGCTGCTGACGATCGGCGAAACCCTGCAGCCCGCCACCGCGCAAGCCTGGTTCCGCCTGAATCCGGCGGTCCGGCTCATCAACGCCTATGGGCCGACCGAAGCGTCGGACTCCGTCGCGCATTACAGCATGGAGCGTGCGCCGGATCTGCCGGCGATTCCGATCGGCCGGCCGATCGAGAACCTGCGCGTCTACGTCGTGGATGCCGACATGAATCCGTGCCCGGCCGGCGTCAAGGGCGAGATCTGCATCGGGGGCGTCGGCGTCGGGCGCGGCTACCTGTTCGACGAAGCACGCACCCGGGCGGTGTTCCGCGACGATCCGTTCAGTCCGGAACCAGGCGCGCGCCTGTATCGCACCGGCGATATCGGCTGCTTCGGGCCGGACGGCAATCTCCACTTCTTCGGCCGCCGCGACTTCCAGGTCAAGATCCGCGGGTATCGCATCGAGCTCGGGGAAATCGAAGCCGCGCTGACCGGCCTCGCAGGCATCTCCAACGCCGTCGTGGTCGCCCGCGAGACGCCGGACTCGGAAACGACCCTGTGCGGCTACGCGTCGGGTACCGGCTGGACGCCCAAAGGCCTGCGCGACGCACTGCGCGAAAAACTGCCGGCGCATATGGTGCCCGACACCGTGATGCTGCTGCCGGCGCTGCCCGTCATGCCGAACGGCAAGATCAACCGCGCCGCGCTGCCGCTCCCGGATGCCGCGTCCGTCCCCGACGGCGTGCCGGCCGAACCGCAGACGCCTGTCGAGGCGGCGCTGCTGCGCATCTTCGCCGAGGTGCTCGGCCGCCGGCCGAACGGCATCGACGACGATTTCTTCGAGCATGGCGGCCAAAGCCTCAAGGCGATCCAGATGGTCAGCCGGATCCGGCGCGAACTGAAACTGAACGTCGCGGTCGCCGACATCTTCCATGCGCCGTCGCCGCGCGCGCTCGCGCAGAAGCTGGCTGCCACGCCCGCCGACGGTGCCGGCGCCGACGCGATCATCCCGGCGCTTGCCGTGCAACCGTCCTACGCGGTGTCGCGTGCACAGAAGCGGATCTGGCTCGCGAGCCGCAGCGCGGATCCGTCCACGTACAACATGGCAGGCGCGCTGCAGCTGGACGGCGCCGTCGACACGGCACGCATCGTCCTTGCGTTCGACCGGCTGGTCGATCGCCACGAGAGCCTGCGCACGGTGTTTGCAATGATCGAAGGCGAGCTGCGGCAACGCATCCTCACCCGCGAGGCGTCCGGATTCCGGGTCGAGCAAATGGATCTGGCGGACGATGCCGGGCCGCAAGCGATCGATGCGCTGATTCGCGCGGAAAGCGAGCAGCCGTTCGATCTCGCGTCGGGACCGCTCTTTCGCGTCAAGCTGGTCCGGCTCTCGCCGACGCAACATCTGCTGCTGCTGAACATGCACCACGCGATATCGGATGCGTGGTCGATCCGCGTGCTGACCGACGACCTGCATGCGCTGTATGCGGGACGCCACCTGCCGCCGCTGCCGATCCAGTACCGCGACTACGCCGCGTGGCACAACGCGAGCCTCGCCGGTCCGCGCGCCGCCGCGCATCGCGCGTACTGGCTCGAGCAACTGGCGCCGCCGCTGCCCCGCCTGCAACCGGCGTCGGATTTCCCGCGTCCCGAGCGGCTCGGTCATGCCGGGCAGACGCTCGAAGTCGAACTGTCGGCGCCGCAGGCGGCGGGGCTCGCGACGCTGGCCCGCGCTCACCATACGTCGCTCTACGCGGTGCTCCTGGCGTCGTTCTGCGTGCTGATGCACCGCTACACGGGGCGTGAGGACATCGTCATCGGCAGCGTGACGGCCGGGCGCGACAGCGAACAGCTCGAATCGCAGATCGGGGTGTACCTCAATACCGTCGTGCTGCGCGTCCCGGTGCGGAAATCCGCGACCGTCGCCGAGGTGATCGACGGTGTGGCGAAGGCCTCCACGCAAGCGCTGGAGCATGCGTCCTATCCGTTCGACGTGCTGCTGGAAGACCTGAAGATCCGCACCCCGGCGAACCATTTCCCGATCTTCGACATTCAAGCGAACTACGTTTCGATACCCGCGCCGCAGCCCGGTCTGTGCATCACGGACATCTCGCGGACGGACAGCACGGCCAAGTTCGACCTGTCCTTCCAGATCGTGGAAAGCGAAGGCAGGCACCTTATCCAGTTCATCTACAACACCCGCCTGTTCCGCCCCGCGACCATCGCCGCGATGCGCGATCGACTGCTCGCGATCCACGACGTCTTCCGCCGCGATCCGGCCACGCCGGTCGATCGCATCCCGCTCTCCGGCGACGCGCCCGCCGCCAGCCCACGGGTCCGGGTCGGCCTGCGCCTGACGCGCGCGCCCGAAGTCACGGCCGACGACGCGCTCGAGGAGAAGACGTGATGCGGGCCGGCCGGAGTTCGGGCGGCGCGCGCCGTGCGCGCTGCTTCGGGTTGTTTCAGGTGAACAAAACGTCTCAAGGAGTTTCCTGTGCAAGACAATAACGTGCTGGTCACCGACCATCGCTATGCGCACACCGCGCGTTTCTGGCGCGAAAGCCTTTCCCTGGTCGCCGGCAGCTACCGGATCGCAGCGCACGCGCCGGGACAGCAGCCGGCTCGCCTGCTGTCCCGCACGGTGCCGCTCACGCCCGCGTCGCTCGACCTGTTGCGGCGCATCGGCGACGGCGAGCTGGCCGAATTCGCCGTCACGGCCGCGGGCATTGCGTTCCTGCTGTGGAAATACTTCCGGATTCCGGTCACGGTGCTCGGAACGCCGGGGCTTGCCGAGCATCCGCCGGCCCGGGCCGCCACCGTTCCGCTGATCATCGAGGTACGTCCCGACGAGCGCATCGACGACTACCTGTCGCGCGTGGCCGGGATCGTGGAAGACAGCTACGCCGAGCCCCATTTCCCGCTGGAAACGCTCGTGCGCAACGAAAAGGATATGGATCTCGCGCAGCTCACGAAAGTCGCGCTGGTGGACGATCGGGTGCACCACGCGCTGGCCGGTCGGGACGACGACCTGCAGTTGCACCTGCGGCTCGCGCGCGGCGAAATCGAGCTCCGTCATACCGGCGCCATCGAGCCTTTCGTCATCGACGGTTTCGCGAGCAGCCTCGGCGCGGTGCTGGAGGCATTCGAACACCTCGACAAGCCCGTCGGCGACATCGAGTCGAGCCCGCCGGAAGCGCGCCGGCTGCTGGCCGCCTTCAACGAAACCGCGGCGGCCGGGCCCGGCCATCTCACGGTCGTCGACATGTTCGAAGCGCAGGTCGCCCGCACGCCGGCGGCGCCGGCCCTGGTCACCGACAGTTCGCTGATGACCTACGCCGACCTGAACGCCCGCGCCAACAGCCTCGCGCATCAATTGCGCGACCGCTACGGCGCCGGGCCGGAATCGCTGGTCGGCGTCATGCTCGACCGTTCCGAATGGATGATCGTCGCGATTCTCGGCATATTGAAGGCGGGGGCGGCGTTCGTTCCGCTGGACCCGGCGTATCCGGCCGAACGGATCAATCACATCCTCGGCGACACCGGCCTGTCGCTGCTGGTGACCCAATCGAGTCAACTGGCGCAGTGGTATGAATTCTCCGGCGCGACGCTGCTGCTGGATCAGGAACTGCCCGGCTGGACGCCGCTGCCGGACAATCCGCCGCGCCGCGCCGAGCCGTCGCAGCTGGCCTACGTGATCTACACGTCCGGCTCGACCGGGCGACCGAAAGGCTGCCTGCTCGAACACCGGAACCTGGCCCACTACATTGCCTGGGCCGCCGGGTATTACTTTCCGGAAGGCACGACCGGCAGTTTCGGCCTGTACAGCTCGCTTTGCTTCGATTTCACGCTCACCAACATCTTCTGCCCGCTGGTGCGCGGCAAGACGCTGCGCATCTATCCGCAGTCGGAAAGCATCGACACCATCCTGGCCCGGATGTTCCAGCCCGGCAGCGGCGTCGACACCCTCAAGCTCACGCCCACCCACATTCACCTGCTGGAATACATGAACCTGGCACGCTCCGGCGTGCGCAAGGTGATCGTCGGCGGCGAGGAACTGACGCCCCAGCACATCGCCACGCTGCGGAAGATCGATCCCGCGATCGAAATCTACAACGAGTACGGTCCCACCGAGGCGACGGTCGGCTGTATCGTCGAGCGCGTCGAGGACGCGCCGTCCACGGTGCTGATCGGCCGGCCCATCGCCAACACCCGGGTATACATGCTCGACGACGCCCTGCGGCCGGTTCCGATCGGCGTGCCGGGGGAAATCTGCATCGCCGGCGACGGCCTCGCGCGCGGCTACCACCAGCGGCCGGACGTCACCGCCGCGAAATTCGTCGAGCATCCCTTTCCCGGCGAAGCGCGCGTCTATCGCACCGGCGACATCGGCCGCTGGTTGCCCGACGGGCGGATCCAGTGTTACGGACGCGTCGACGACCAGGTCAAGATCCGTGGGCACCGTGTCGAACTGGGCGAGATCGAGGCCGCGCTCACCGCGCATGAGGATGTCGTCGGCGCAGCGGTCATGCTGCGCGAAACCGCCCAGGGGGTGCGCAAGCTGGCGGCCTACGTCAAGGGTTCCGCGAGCTTGAGCGTTGCGGACCTGCGGGCCTTCCTGGCCGGGAAACTGCCGGACTACATGGTCCCGTCCGACATTTTTACGATCGCCGAATTTCCGCTCAACGCCAACGGCAAGCTGGATCGCCCGGCGCTCCTGGCCATGGAGCCTGCCGCCGCGCCCGAGGCCGCGAGTCTCGACGCAACGCCGATCCAGCTCGAGCTGGTGCGCATCTGGCGCGAAGTGCTCGACAATCCGGCCGTCGATCTCACCGGCCGCTTCTTCGACTACGGCGGGGATTCGCTGCAGGCCATGCAGATCGTCTCGCGGATCTGGGGCAGTTTCTCCGTCGAGATCGGCATCGACGCCATCTTCGAACTCCAGACCATCGGCGCGGTGTCCGACCTGATCGAAGCATCGTCGCCCCGGACCGGTTCGATGGCCGGCAACATCCAGCCCCGCTCGCGCGCGAACGACCTGCCGCTGTCCTTTCCGCAGCAGCGCCTGTGGTTCCTCGCGCAACTGGAAGGTCCGTCGGCGACCTACAACATCTCGAGCGCGCTGCGTTTCGACGGCGCTCTGGACATCCCGCGCCTGCGCGCCGCCGTGTCCGAAATCAGCCGGCGTCACGAGATCCTGCGCACCACGTTTCCCGCGGTCGACGGCCGCGGGGTTCAACGCATCGCCCCACCGGCACCGGTCGCACTCGACGTGATCGACGTCGACACCGAGTCCGACACGCTCGCGCTGCTCGCCGAGGAAGCCGACCGCCCATTCGATCTCGCCGCCGGCCCGCTCTATCGTGTCGTGCTGTATCGCGTGCACGCGCGCCAGCATGTCTTCGGCATCACGATGCATCACATCATTTCGGATGCGTGGTCGTCGGGCATCCTCATCGGCGAACTGGCCGCGCTCTATGCCGGCCGGTCACTGCCGGAACTGGCCGTCCAGTACGCGGACTACGCCGGCTGGCAGCATGAACGCCTGGCATCCGCCGACACGCATCGGGAACTGGCGCTCGTCAGCGCGGCGCTGGCGGACGCGCCGGACCTGCTGGAACTGCCCACCGACCGCCCCCGCCCCGCGATCCAGCGTTTCCGCGGCGCGGTTCTGCCGTTCCAGCTGAACGGCGAGCGCTCCGACGGCCTGCGCGCGATCGCGCGCGCGTCCGGCACCAGCACGTACATGGTCGTGCTCGCCGCGTATGCGCTGCTCCTTTCGCGGTACAGCAACCAGCAAGACCTCGTCATCGGCTCCCCGATCGCCAATCGGCGTTCCAGCATGACCGAGCCGCTGATCGGCTTCTTCGCGAACATGCTCGCGCTGCGCGTGGATCTGTCGGGCAATCCGACCTTCGGCGAACTGCTGGCGCGCGTGAAGCGCGTCGCGCTGGACGGCTATAGTCGCCAGGAAATTCCGTTCGAGCAGGTGGTGGACTCGCTCAAGCTCGACCGCAACCTGAGCCGCACGCCCGTGTTCCAGGCCGTGTTCGCGTATGAGAAAGCGCAGCCCGATGCGCTGAACTTTCCCGGTCTCACGGCCACGCCGGTGTCGGTGGAGACCCACACCGCCAAGTTCGACCTCACGCTGCATATCCAGGATGCCGAGCACGGCCTCGCGGGCTCGCTGGAATACAACCTGGACCTGTTCGACGCCGACACGATCGATCGCATGGCGGAACACTTCCGCACGCTCGTCGATGCCGTTGTCGCCGATCCGGACCAGCCGCTCGGCGAGCTTTCGTTGTCGAGCGATGCGGAGCGGGATCTGCTGACCGTCGAATGGAATCGGACCGAAACGGATTTCGGCGCCGACGCCACGCAACCGCTGCATCGACTGTTCGAGCAACAGGCCGAGCGCACGCCCGACGCCGTCGCCGCCGTCTGCGACGACGCCTCGCTCACCTACGCCGAACTCAACCTGCGCGCCAATCGCCTCGCCCACCGGCTCATCGAGCTCGGCGTCGTTCCCGATGCTCTCGTCGGCGTGGCCATGGAGCGCTCGCTCGACATGATCGTCGCGCTGCTCGCGATCCTCAAGGCAGGTGGCGCCTACGTCCCCGTCGATCCCGACTACCCCGCCGAGCGCGTGCGTTTCATGATCGACAACGCCCAGTTGCGCTGGCTCCTCACCCAGCAGCATCTGCTTGCCGCGCTGCCCGACACCGACGCCCGCGTGATCGTCGTCGATCGTGACACGCACGACTTCGACGCCGCGCCCGCGTCCAACCCCGCGCCTGCGCTGAGCGGCGACAACCTCGCCTACATGATCTACACCTCCGGCTCGACCGGCAGGCCCAAGGGCGCGCTCAACACCCATCGCGCCATCACCAACCGCATCCTGTGGATGCAGCACGCCTACGCGCTCGGCGCCGACGAGTCCGTGCTGCAGAAAACCCCGTTCAGCTTCGACGTCTCTGTCTGGGAATTCTTCTGGCCGCTCATCGTCGGTGCGCGCCTCGTGTTCGCCCGACCCGGCGGCCAGCGCGAGACCGACTACCTGGTCGAACTCATCGAGCGCGAACGGATCACCACGATCCATTTCGTGCCGTCGATGCTGCGCGCCTTTCTCGACCATCCGGACCTCGACGCGCACTGCGCGTCGCTGCGCCGCGTCGTATGCAGCGGCGAGGCCCTGCCGTTCGACCTCCAGCAGCGCTTCTTCGCGCGTCTGGACGCCAAGCTGTACAACCTCTACGGCCCGACCGAGGCCGCCGTCGACGTGACCGCATGGGAATGCCGGCGCGACGACCCGCACCGCATCGTGCCGATCGGCCGGCCCATCGCCAACACCCGCCTCTACATCGTCGACGCGCAGCTGCAACCCGTGCCGGTCGGCGTGGCGGGCGAGCTGCTGATCGGCGGCACGCCGGTCGGACGCGGCTACCACGGCGAACCCGAGCTGAGCGCCGAGAAGTTCATCGCCGATCCGTTCTCCACCGACCCGCACGCACGCCTCTATCGCACCGGCGATCTCGCGCGCTACCGGCCCGACGGCAACATCGAGTTCCTCGGCCGCATCGACCATCAGATCAAGCTGCGCGGCCTGCGCATCGAACCCGGTGAAATCGAGGCCGCGCTGCGCGAGCATCCGTCGGTCGACGACTGTGTCGTGATCGCGAAAACCGACGGAGCCCGAACGTTCCTCATCGCCTATGTCGCGACCGCATCGCCGGACATCGCCGATCTTCGCGGCCATCTGAGCGGCAAGCTGGCGGACTACATGGTGCCGTCGAGGTTCGTCGCGCTCGAATCCTTGCCGACGCTGCCCAACGGCAAGATCAACCGCAAGGCGCTGCCCGTCCCGGCGGACACGGTCGACGCGGCCCGGTTGCACGCGCCTGCCGTCACACCCAGGGAAGTCCTGCTGGCGTCTATCTGGCAAGACGTGCTGCAACTGCAATCCGTCGGCATCCACGACAATTTCTTCGAACTTGGAGGCGACTCCATCCTGAGCATCCAGGTGATCTCGCGCGCCAATCAGGCGGGACTTCGCGTGACGGCGAAACAGCTGTTCCAGTATCAGACGATCGCCCAGCTGGCCGCCGCGCCTGAAGAACGGGCGGCGCATGCGCCGAGCGTCAGCCCGCTGGGCGATGCGCCGCTCACACCGGTCCAGCACTGGTTCTTCGAACAGGAGATCGATGCGCCGTCGCACTACAATCAGACGGTCCTGATTCAGGTGCCGTCGGATATCGACGCGTCGAAGCTCGACGACGCGTTCCGACAAGTCTACGAACATCACGATGCGTTGCGCCTGCGCTTCTCGCGCAGCGCCGGCGGCTGGACGCAAGAGGTCGTCGCCGGTGGCGAGATGCCGGCGCTCTTCGCGAAGCAAGCGATCGCGGGCGACGCCGGCGAGCGCATCGCAGCCATGCGCGCCGCCGCTGCGCAGGCGGAACGCGGCATCGACATCACGCATGGCCCGTTGCTGGCGGCCCGGCTGTTCTGCTTTGCCGGCGAGCCGCTCGCCCGCCTGTTCGTGTCGGTTCATCACCTTGCGGTGGACGGCGTGTCATGGCGCGTGCTGCTCGAGGACCTGCATGCCGCGTACCACGGCCAGCCGTTGTCAGAGAAGACGACTTCGTTCCGCGAATGGGCCTTGCATCTGCAGCAACTGGCCCGGTCGCCTGCCATCGGCGACGAAGCCCCACGGTGGCAAGCCCTCCTCTCGCAGGACGTCGAGCCCATGCCGGTCGATTATCCGGCCGCGGGCGCGGCCGACAACGCGGTCGGCGACTCGGCATCCGTTTCATTCGAGCTGGACGAAGCCGAAACCGCGGCGTTGCTGCGCCGGCTGCCGCGGGCCTACGACACCCGCATCAACAACGTCCTGCTCGTCGCGCTCGCGCAAGCATGCAGCATGGTCACGGGCAACGCCCGCACCCGGATCGATGTCGAAAGTCACGGCCGCCACGTCGGCGATGCGCCGATCGACGTCAGCAGGACGGTGGGCTGGTTCACCTCCATCTATCCGATCGTCCTCGAGGTCGACGCGATGCAGACGCCGCAGGAAGCGCTGCGCGACGCGCAGCAGCAGTTGCGCCGGATTCCGGCCGAAGGCCTCGGTTATTCGCTGCTCCGCTACCTGGGCCCCGACGCCGCCGTGCGTGACAGCCTCGCCGCGCTGCCGAATGCCGACATCCTCTTCAACTATCACGGACAGCTCGATACCGTGCTGCAGCAATCCGACGGCTGGAGCCCGGCTGCCGAAGACCTCGGTTCGCTGCGCTCCGAGCGGTCCCTGCGCACGCATGCGTTCGAGATCGTCGCCGCCGTTTCCGACGGCAAACTTCAGGTGGACTGGCGCTACGGCGAGCGTCTCCACCAGCGGCAGACGGTCGAAAACCTGGCCGCGCACTTCAAGGACCGGTTGCTCGACTTCGCGGCGTCGGTTCCCGACACCGCGTGGGACAACCTCGAAGACAGCTACCCGCTCTCGTCCCTGCAGCAGGGCATCCTGTTCCATTCGCTGTACGAACTGGATCCCGCCGCGTATTTCCAGCAGTTCAGCTTCGTCGTCAACGGCCCGCTCCAGGTGCCGGCGCTCCGGCAAGCCTGGGCCAATGCGCTCGCGCGCCATGCCGTGCTGCGTACCGCGTTCGCGTGGGCCAATCGCGATCATCCGGTCCAGACCGTCCGGCACACGGTCGATCTGCCGTGGACGTTCCTCGACTGGCGACACCGCGATGCATCCCGCCGCGCGCAGGACTTCGATGCATTCCTCGCCGACGACCGGCGGCGCGGCTTCGATTTGCAGCGGGCGCCGTTGTTCCGCTGCACGCTGATTCAGGAAACGGAGACACGCCATCGGTTCTGCTGGAGCGCGCACCACATCATTCTCGACGGCTGGAGCACCGCCACCCTGATGAAGGAAGTGTTCGACGACTACCTGTCGCTCGCCCGCACCGGCATGCCCGCGCTCGCCGCGTCGGCGCCGGGATACCGCAGGTACATCGACTGGCTCGCGCGCCATCCTCGTTCGGCCGACGAAACCTGGTGGCGCGCCGAACTGGCCGGGTTCCATGCCGCCACGCCGATCGTGGCCCATCCGGCCGGGCAGATCTCCGGCGATGCCGCACGGCAGGACAAACGCAGGACCCAGCAATTCCTGCTGGACGAGGCGCTGACCGCTCGGCTGCAAACGCTCATGCGAACCCATCGCCTCACCCTCAACGTCCTGATCCGCGCGGTCTGGGCATTGGTGCTGCGGCGCCGCGCCGGGACCGACGACGTCGTCTTCGGCGTCACCGTGTCCGGTCGCCCGCCGCAGCTCGACGGCGTCGAGTCGATCGTGGGCCTGTTCATCAACACGCTGCCGTTTCGCGTGCGCATCGCGCCGGAACGCCCGTTCGTCGAATGGCTGGCGACGGTTCACGCAGCCCAGACGGCGATGGAGCCGCATTCGTACAGTTCGCTGGTCGATATCCAGTCGTGGAGCGAACTGCCTGCCCGCGACAGCCTGTTCGACAGCCTGCTGGTGTTCGAGAACTTCCCGGTTGCCGCCGCCCCCGCTCTCGGGCCCGACGACATCGAGATCCTCGACACCCGCGCGTTCGCGGAAGCGCATTACCCGCTGACCCTGACCGTACACCCGGATACGCGCCTCGGCTTCCATATCACGCACGATGCGCACCGCGTCGCCCCCGAGGTGGTCCGGCAGATGCTGGACATCATCCGCGCGTTGCTGGAACGATTCGCGGACGACCCGGCCCAGTTGACCGGCCAGCTCGCCGATGCGCCGGTGCCGGCCGCCGGCGGCCAGCCGGGCGCGCCGCGCGGCGCGGCCGCCTCCGACGTCGAACCTGCGGCCGGTGCGGCCACGGCGGCCCGCACCGGCGTGCCGACGGCGGACGAAAGCACGTTGCTGGAGATCTGGCAGCGGATCTTCAAAAGAAACGACATCACGGTCAGCGACAATTATTTCGACCTCGGCGGACACTCGATCATCGCGATCCAGCTGATGGCCAATGTCGAAAAGGCGTTCGATCGCCGGCTGCCCATTTCGTGCCTGTTCGAGAATCCGACCGTCGAGAAACTGGCGGCGGCCTTGGCCGGGAAAGCGCCGGCCGCCCCCGCCGGCGGACTCGTGCCGATCCGGGACGGCGGTCCCGCCGCGCCGCTTTTCCTGCTTCCGGGCGCCGGCGGGAACGTGGTCTACTTCCACCCGCTCGCGAACCGCCTGACCGAAGCTCACGCGGTGCACGGCCTGGAAGCGCTCGGCCTCGACGGCTCCTGCCTGCCGCTCACCCGCGTCGAAGACATCGCGGCCCGTCATATCGAATGCATCTGGCCGCTGGTGGGCGCGGGCCCGTACTACCTGGCGGGCCACTCGTTCGGTGCGCAGGTGGCGCTCGAAATGAGCCGGCAGCTCGTTGCCAAGGGCGCCGTCGTCGAACTGCTGGCGATCTTCGACGCTTCCGCGCCCATCGACAGCTCGGCCGCAGCCTACTGGCAAGACTGGGACGACACCGAATGGCTGGTCGCGATCGCTCACGAAATCGGCACCTTCCTCGGGACCGACCTTCAGGTAACGCGAGCAGACCTCGCCCCGCTCGACCCCGACGGCCAGGCCGGCCTGATCCTCGACAGAATCGGCGACCGCGGCAACTGGTTTGCGGATGCCGGAGCCGACCGCCTGCGCGCCTATCTGCGCGTCTATCAGGCCAACTTCAAATCGCGCTACGCGCCGCAAGCCACCCCGCTTCCCGTGCCGATCGCGTTGTTCCGCAGCACCGAGCGGGATCCCGGCGACTACGATCCGTCGCCCGAGATAGCGCAGCTCCGCCTCGACCCGAGCTGGGGGTGGTCCCGCTTCTCGGCGCTGCCCGTCGAGGTGATGGACGTACCCGGCGACCACCTGACCATGCTGCTCGACCCGCACGTCGCCGTCCTCGCTACCCGCGTCAATCAGTTCCTGGAAAAAAAACACTCATGAAATCAGCACCGACGATCGACAACGCTTTCGCCCGCAAGGTCTGCATCAATCTGGACCGGCGCCCCGACCGCTGGGAAGCGATGCAAAGAAAATTCGCCGAGCAGAACATCCTCACGGTGGAACGACTGCCCGCCGTCGATGCAAGGCTGGTGACCGTGCCGGAATCCCTGAGCCATATGCGTGCGCAGGACTACGGCTGCACGATGAGCCATCTAGCCGCGGTGAAACAGGCCAAGGCCGCGGGCGCGAGCGAAGTCCTGATCTTCGAGGACGACGCCTTCTTCGACCCCGACTTCGCCGCGCGCTTTCCCGAGTTCATCGCGCAAGTGCCGAACGACTGGCACATGCTGTTTCTGGGCGCCTATCACTTCACGCCGCCCATTCCCGTCGCGCCGAACATCGTCAAGGCCGTAGAGACGCTCACCGCGCATGCCTACGTCGTCAGGGACTCGCTTTACGACGCATTCATCGCGATCAACGAAAACCCGCCGGCGATCAACGACCGCAACAACCTCGTGCTGCAGCAGAAGTTCAATTGCTACTGCTTCGAACCCAATCTGGTCGGACAGGAGTCCGGTTACTCCGACATCATGGACGAAGTCATGCCGGAAAAGCCGCTGAGCTATTCCCTTCCGATTCCGGATGGCTGGTAACGCCTGCGGCCGGCGCTCGCTGCGATCCCCTGCGGTCCCTATCTCAACAGGCCATTGAAGCTCATGAAAACCATCACCGTTGACCTCGAAGCGGAGTTCGTCAAGTCCGCGCTCGATTCGCTTCACCGGGACTGCAAGCTCGGCGAGGCAATTTCGCTGGCTTATGGGAAATGCGAATCGATCGACGACGTGATCGATCTGATTTTTCCGTTGATCACGAAGACACGGCGGGTCGATTACATCCTGATGTACAGCATAGAAAGGAATCCCCGCACCCTCCTGCAGTTTCTTCGACTGATCGAAGCGCGGTTGACACGGAACGACAGCTGGACGGTCGCGTCGGTCGAGGCTTCGTTGCGTGGCGTGGCCGATGCATCGGGCCTCGGCTGGGACCGTGCGCAGCGCTTGCTGAAGTGCTGCATCCTGTTTTCCGACTCGCCGCTGGAAATCGTGGAAAGCATCGCGTTCCTGGGCAAGCACGAAACCTCGTCGAGATTGAGATCAGCGGCAAGAAACGTCGAACTCAGCCACCTGATCAACTGAGCAATATTGGCGACTCATGGATTCCACTCAAAGTAAATCGCCGCCGTGGCATTCGGCAGCCACCCTGATGTGGCGCAGTCATCCCTGGTTGACCCTGGGCACGGTCCTTACGGGCCTCGTCAGCGGCATTGCGTCGATCGTGGGCGTCGGATTGATCAGCAGGGTGCTGCATGACCAGGACGACCGACAGACGCTGCTGATGATATTCATTGCGGTGAACGTCATCGCAGTTGTCTGCAGGAGCAGCGCTGCCGTGATGCCCTCCTATGCCTGCATGAAAGTCATGACGAGATTGCGCGTCAACCTGTGCAAAAGGATCCTGGCGACCCCACTGGACGAAATCGACCGGCGCGGCGCCCCGAATATCCTGACCATGCTGACGCAGGACATTCCGCAGTTGAGCCAGACCCTGCTCACCATACCGACGATCATCGTTCAGTCCGTCGTCCTGGTATGCAGCATCGTCTATCTCGCCTATCTGTCGTGGATCGTTTTCGCTTCGACGATCACCCAGACAATCGTTGGCCTGGCGCTTTATCTGTTTTTCTATCGAAGGGCGGTCAATTTCACGGAAAGAGTTCGCGATGAATTTGTCCAGTTCAATGAATATACCCATGGCCTCGTGTTCGGCATCAAGGAACTCAAGCTCAACAGGGCCAGACGACGCTGGTTTACCAGGGCTGCGATCGAATTATCATCGAAGCGCGTGGCAGGATTCAATTACATAGAACGCTTCTGGTTCATGAGCGGCGACACCATTGGCCAGATCACGGTAGCGGTCCTGCTCGGATTCTTGCTGTTCGGCGTACCTTCGTTCGGCGTCGTGGACCCGTCCGTACTCACGGCGAGCATTCTGGCCGTGCTCTACATGATGGGGCCGTTGACCATGCTGATCAGTATTCTGCCGATCGTGGCCGAAGGCAAAACCGCGCTCGCCCGGCTGGCGGAATTCGGTTTTTTGATCGATGACGGGGAGGATTCACGCAAGGAACCGCCCCATCCGCGCACCAGGGAATCCTCGGCGAATTCATGGCAACTCATTGAGCTGAAAGATGTGAAGATGAACTACCGCGACAATGATTCGTCGGTCGATTTCGTGCTCGGCCCCATCAATATGACGATTCATGCCGGAGAGCTCGTCTATGTCATCGGTGGAAACGGCAGCGGCAAAAGCACGTTGGGCAAAGTACTCAGCGGCCTCTACGTGCCTACCGAAGGCCACATCGCCCTCGATGGAAAAGTCGTTGACGACGCTGCCAGGGAACGGTACCGCAATCTGTTTTCCGCGGTATTTACCGATTTCCATTTGTTCAACCGCATCATCGGTCCGGACCGCGAAAATTCGAGCATCGAGCTTGCCCGAAAATATCTTGAAACCCTGAAACTGGCCGACAAAGTAGAGATCAATGGCAAGGACTACTCGACAACCAGAGCCCTATCGACAGGGCAACGCAAGCGATTGGCGCTGCTTTGCGCCTACATCGAGGATCGCCCGATTTACATCCTGGACGAATGGGCTGCCGATCAGGATCCGGTCTTCAAGAGATTTTTCTATGAAGTGCTGGTTCCCGATCTGAAATCCCGCGGGAAATGCGTCATTATCATTACCCACGACGATCAGTACTTCAAGCTCGCAGATCGGGTCATTCGCCTGGATAGCGGCCGCATCTTCTCCGATACGGCCATGTGTGCCGTCCAAGCCGAAGCTGCAGGATGAGCAGCGATCCGGATGCGGTGCGCGCGTTGCAGCTCCGCGCAGATCCGATCCGCCACACCGTCCCACGATCGAATGGAACCGCGACCGCACGTGGGACGCATCGAAATCGAACCATGCGAGCGACTGCTCGACCATCACACCCTTCGGTTTACCGGTCGAACCGGACGTGTAGATCGCGTAGGCGAGATCGTCAACGCGCGACGCCGGTTCGACGTAGCCGTCGGTGGCCGGCGATGCGTCGCCTGTCCCGGCTATCCGTTACAGACGCGTTCGCCGCCGGGTGTTTAAATCATGTCGGCAACCATGCGCGCAAGCGCAGCTTCAACGTCTCATCAGGAATCCGTTCATGGAGTTCAGCAGATTGTTCGCACACGTCGGCGAAGCGATCTCAAGCAGCGGGAGCCGACGCTTTCCCCGAGTGATGTACAGCCTGATCTCTGCGGCCGTCCCCGTCGACGAGATCCGCATTTCGGAGCTCGCGGTCGACGCGACGCCTGACGGCGATCTCCAGGTGCGCAGCCTCGGCGCGGTCGGCGCGGCGCTCGCGAAGGCCGGCCCGGCAGCCGCCTGTTACGGGCCGCAGATGCCGCCGCGCCCGGGCGCGAGCCGCCTGCACGTCGATGACACGCTCGCCGGCCACGGCCCGACCCACGCGCTGCTCCATCGCTTCGCCCTCATGCAGGCTGCGATCGTGCCACCGCGTTGCGCGCAATTCCACCTCTTGACCCGCAAGCGGGGCCACTATTACCTGATCTCGCTGTATCGCACGAACACGTTCGACGACTTCACGCCGCGGGAGCAGACCGTCCTCAAGGAGCTCTCGCACGTGCTGTTTCCGATCGTCGAGACCCATGTCGCGGCGCTCGATTCGACTCCGCCGCCCGCCCACGCGGCCGCCGCCGCGCCGCCGGCGACGCAATCGGGCCGGGAGCGCGTGGCGCGGCGGTTCGCCGACCGTCTGCGGCAAGCCGGCGTCAAGCTGTCGACGCGCGAGATCGAGGCATGCACGGCGCTGCTGGCCGGCGACACGGTGCCCGCCATCGCCGTGCGTTTCGCGCTGCGCGAAAGCACCGTCGAGACCTACCTGAAGCGGGCGGCCGTCAAGCTCGGCTTCGGCGGGCGCCATGGTCTCACGCGCTGGATGCTCGACGAGGCCGCAGGGGCCGCGAGCGAGGCCGCGACTGGAGCACGCCGACACGGCACGAGAAGCGTGCGGCGCGACCGCGCATCGCCGTACATCATCGGCACCTGAAGCGTCGGCATCCGAAGGCTGGCGGTCCGAAAGCGCGTGCCGGCACCGCGGCGCGCAAGGAACTGCAGCCTGCGCGACGCTGACGCGGGCTGCGTGCCAAACAGCATCGGATGGCTGCCGCCGGTCTCCCCCTTGAGCCGCGCGCCGGCAATCACGCCGACGACGAAGGCCGAACCGCCGCACCCGGTGACATCGTCGTCATCACCCGCGACGAGAGCGCCGGCGCGCGCACGCGCGCCAGCAATCCCGGCACGTCGGCCGGCGGCGCGTATCGCGCGCCGGGTATCGGCGCCCGCGCCCGGCGTGACGGCATCACGCCGCCGACGCGCACGGCACGTAATCGTCGATCATCCATTTCGTGAGCCCGTGCCGGCCGCTGATGCCGAGCTTCACCGCCGCGCGCTTGATGTACGTCTCGACCGTACTCTCCTTCACACCGAGCTCGCCGGCCAGTTCTCGCAGCATCTTGCCCGCGAGCAGGCCGAGGCACACTTCGCTTTCGCGCGCCGACAGCACGACCGCCGCGCGCGCAAGCCGCGATTCGAACTCCTGGCGCAGCGCCTCGACGGCGGGCATCGTCGTGCCTTCGAGGTCGCCGTGCCGGCGCGTCGACGCATGCCACTCGACGAGCGGCAGCAGCGTATCGGCGAAATTCTTCAGGAACGACATCTCCTGCAACGAGAAGTCGCAATGCGACGCCGTTCGATGCAGCGAGATCACGTAGCGGCGATTCGCCTTGCACGACACGAGATGGCACTGAAATCCCCCGCCCGGCCCACGCAGCGGCGCGACTTCGCTGCCATTGCCGCTGCGCATCAGCGGATTGATGTGAATGAGCTGCCGGTCGCAAGCAGCCACGATCCGGTTCAACAGCGGATGCGCTGCCGGCTGCCGCTCGCCGTGCGCGGCCGGCCCGGTGCTGCGCCCGTCGTCACCCGGCGCACCGAACGCGCCGAGCGATTGCACGTGGACGACTTCGCCCGCCGGCTCGTCGAGCGTCCATTCAGTCATCCGGGTGATCGCGAGCGGAATCGATTCGACCAGCAATGCATGCATGTCGGATGCGAACCGCTCACTGCCGGCGCTCGAAATCACCTTCCCGAGCTTCGAGAACATCGCGAACATCTGACTCTCCTTGTTTCCTTGTTGTGCGTGCTTGAGGACGGCGGCGCAACGCCAGCGCGGGCGAGCCGGCGCGGTTTGCGCGGCGCGCGTTTCGTCGCGCGCCGATGTGTTCGGCTCACGCGAAACGGCGGCGCGCCGTGCTCTGTTCAGTTCGATGCGAGATCGCGCGCGGGGACGAGGGCGGTGAAAACGCACTGCCGCCGGACGCGCTGAACGCCTGAATTGGAAAACCCTGCGCCGGCCCGGAGCGGGCGCATTCCCGGCGGATTCAACGAATAATCACGAACAAAAACCGAGATAATCCTTTCCATTGAATTTGATCCACGAATACCCCAGCCGCGTATGATAGCGACGATTTAAAATATCTGCATTTATCGTGACATTCGTTTTTTTAAATTGCGCCGCTTGCAAAACGGAAGTCGATAAATTTGCAAGCCACTCACGAGCACAATTATGGTAGGCCATACGAATTTACCTTTATTTACCCCGAAATCCTGTAATAGTCACCCGAGCGCCGTATACCATGGATTTTCGTCAAAGAGGTCTTGTTCGAGAGAAGAATAAGATAATTTCATTACGTCACTCCCGCTCGCCACGTGGCCCCGAGCACTTTCCTCCGGGAATTGTTTCGATTCGATAAACGATCGATTCAATCTGCGTGATGGACAGGCATAATTTTCGCTGCCTGCTTGCGGCAGCACGCTGTCGATTACACCTTCAGGCGATAAAAATCGCCACAAACAACATTTCCAGCACCGCCGACACGGGCGTTGCAAAATATCAACAAATGGAAAAATCATTGACCGTCATAAAATATCCATATTGAAGCGCACGCAATTTACCCACTCCGCCCGTTGCCGCGCGACAGATAAATTGCTACGCTTTTTCAGCGAAATAAACGACAAAACGTCGCCCGATTTTGAACTGCAAGCGGGTTTATTTAAAAAAACGAAACATGGAAATTAATATGCACGTGCAATCATCTTTTATCGATCGTCGCGGCTAGCGCTTCGTCTCACGCTATTCAGCCGAATCACCATATCCACCTGCCGGCAGGACAGACCGACGGCCAGTTGCAGAAGTCGCCGGAGGTTTTCCGATTCCCTTCCAGACGTCCGTGATGACGAGCGGCCGCGCATTGTCGAATGCACCGTCCTCTTTTCAATCCCGGCCCGTCTACGCGCAACGCTGCCCGCGCGTCACGCCTGCTCGAATTACCACGCTGGCTTCAACGCGTCATTTGTCGTCTTTCCAATCCGTAAAACAATTCCGAGAAATTGGAGCACACCATGAGTCACGACTTTCGAGACGAACCTGCGCCGCGTCGCGCCTTCCTGGCCAACATGGCGAAACTCGCGGCGGCCGGCGTCGTCACCGGCTGGACACCGGTCTACCAGGTAGCGGCGCACGCGCTGACGGCCGGCGCGACACCGCCCGGCTTCCCGGCCGACATTCCGCTTTACAAGCAGGCGTTCCAGAACTGGAGCGGCGAGATCGCCGTGCAGGACGTATGGACCGCCGCGCCACGCTCCGCCGACGACGTCGTTGCGACGGTCAACTGGGCCCGCGCGAACGGCTACCGGGTACGTCCGCGCGGCTACATGCACAACTGGTCGCCCCTGACGCTGGACCCAAGCGCCGGCGCCGCGAACCTCGTGCTGCTCGATACGACGAAGTCGTTGACGGCCGTCTCCGTCGACACGTCGACGAGTCCGGCGCGCGTCACCGCGCAAACGGGCGTGTCGCTGGAGTCGCTGCTCGCGACGCTCGAGCAATCCGGCCTCGGCATGGTCGCCGTGCCTGCGCCGGGCGGCATCACGCTCGGCGGTGCGCTTGCGATCGACGCGCACGGCACCGCCGTACCGGCGGCCGGTGAAACCTTGCAACCGGGCCACACCTACGGCTCGCTAAGCAATCTCGTGGTCGCGCTGACCGCGATCGTGTTCGATCCGGCCCGGCAGCAATACGTGCTGCGCCGGTTCGAGCGCAGCGATCCCGAGATCGGCGCGTTCCTCGCGCACATCGGGATGGCGTTCGTCGTCGAAGTTACGCTGACGGCAGGACCGAACCAGCGGCTGCGCTGCCAGAGCTTCGTCGACATTCCGTCTTCCGAACTATTTGCACCGGCCGGCACGTCGGGCCGAACGATCGCGTCGTTTCTCGATCGAGCGGGCCGGATGGAAGCGATCTGGTTCCCGTTCACGACGTGCCCGTGGCTCAAGGTCTGGACGCCGACGCCCAGCAAGCCGTTCCTGTCGCGCACCGTCACGCAGCCGTACAACTATCCGTTCTCCGATTCGATCTCGCAGTCCATCTCGGATCTCGTCAAGCGGATCGTGATCAACGGAGAAGGTGCATTGACGCCGTTGTTCGGCCAGACGCAACTGGCGATCACGACCGCCGGCCTCGCGCTCACGCTCAGCGGGGACATCTGGGGCTGGTCGCGCACCGTGCTGCAGTACATTCGGCCGACGACGCTGCGCGTCACCGCGAACGGCTACGCGATACTGGCGCGGCGTGCCGACGTACAACGCCTGATCAGCGAATTCGTGCAGTTCTATCAGAATCGCATCGACGCATACAAGGTACGCGGCGAGTACCCGATCAACGGCCCCGTCGAGATCCGGGTCACCGGTCTCGACAAGCCGGCCGATGCCGGCGCCGGCGCGGTCGTTCCCACGCTGTCCGCGCTCAAGCCGCGCCCCGATCACCCGGAATGGGACATCGCCGTATGGTTCGATATCCTGACGTTACCGGGCACGCCTGGCGCCGGTCGCTTCTATCGCGAGATCGAGCAATGGATGCTCGCGAACTACACCGGTTCGTATGCGACGCTGCGTCCCGAATGGTCGAAGGGCTGGGGCTATACCGACACGGCCGCCTGGCAGGACGGCACCATGCTCGCCACCACGATCCCGAACCTGCATCGTGAAGGCCAGCCGCCGTCGAGCAGCTGGGATGCGGCGCGCGCGACCCTCGAACGCTACGACCCGCACCGGATCTTCCGGTCGCCGCTGCTCGACCGGTTGATGCCGTAGCGATCCCGGCGGAAGCCGGCGCGGCGCGCTGCCATGCGCGCCGTGCGCCGGCGCCGCTCCCGGACGCACGGCCGGTCTCTGCCCGATTCAGGTTGCCGCCTCGACGAGACACAGGCCCCCCTTTCTCATAATCGGTGACTTGCATCTCAATGGAAGGAAACCGAAGCGGGCGCTATCAGGCATGCGTCATGTCCAGCGGCACGACGTATCGGTCGAAATCCGTCGGCGTAACGAACCCCAGCGCATTCGCGACTTCACGCAGAGATTTCCCTTCGCGGTGGGCCGTCTTCGCAACGATCGCCGCGTTGTCGTAGCCGATGTGACGATTGAGAGCGGTGACGAGCATCAGGTTCTTTTCGAGGTTGTCACCCATCTGCTGGAGATTGGGCTCGATGCCGACCGCGCAATGCACGTTGAACGCGCGACACGCGTCGGCGAGCAGCGTGATGCTCTCCAGCACGTTGTGGACCATCACCGGCTTGTACACGTTCAGCTGAAAATTCCCCTGACTCCCGGCGAACGCGACAGTCGCGTCGTTGCCGAATACCTGCGTGCACACCATCGTGAGCGCTTCGCATTGCGTCGGATTGACCTTCCCGGGCATGATCGACGAGCCGGGCTCGTTCTCGGGAATGTAGATCTCACCAATCCCGCAGCGCGGCCCGCTTGCCAGCCAGCGCACATCGTTGGCGATTTTCAGCAGCGCCATCGCTAGCGTCCGGATCGCCGCGGACGTGCTGACGAGCGCGTCGTGGGCGGACAGCGCAAAGAACTTATTGAGCGACGACCGGAACGGATGTCCGGTGAGTTCGCCGATGATCGCCGCGCACCTGCCGCCGAACAGAGGATGCGCGTTCAGGCCCGTGCCCACGGCCGTTCCGCCGATCGCGAGATCGTACAGCCCGGTCAGGTTGGTTCGGATCGACGCGAGCGAATAGTCGATCTGCTCCACCCAGCCACCGATCTCCTGCCCGAATGTGATCGGCGTCGCGTCCTGCAGGTGCGTGCGGCCCACCTTCACGACGTCGGAAAACCGCTCGGATTTTTCGAACAACGTATCGCGCAACTCCGTGACGCTCGGGAGCAACGTATCGAACAGTTCCGTGACGACCGCGATATACATTGCAGTCGGAAAGGTGTCGTTCGACGACTGGCCGCGATTGACGTGGTCGTTCGGATGGATCGGCGTCTTACTGCCAAGCACGCCACCCTTCATTTCGATCGCGCGATTGGAGATGACCTCGTTGACGTTCATGTTCGACTGCGTTCCCGAGCCGGTCTGAAACACCACGAGCGGAAAATGCTCGTCTAACGCCCCTGCAATCACTTCATCCGCTGCCTCCGAGATCGAGATGGCGATCGACTCCGGCAACTCGCCGAGCTCGAGGTTCGCGAGTGCCGAGGCCTTCTTCAGGATGCCCATTGCACGGATGATCGACCGCCCCCATTTGAAGCGGGACTGGCCGATCGGAAAATTGACGATGGAACGCTCGGTTTGTGCGCCCCAGTATTTGTTCGACGGGACCTGGATGGAACCCATCGAATCCGATTCGATACGCATGTTCATTGACCTCGATTGAATGGCTCGCAGCAGCGAGCGGTGAACTTGTTCCGTTGGCGAAGCACGGTCCGGATGCATTCGCCGGGCGACGCACGCGACTGTCGGCGCCAGCCTTGCCGGCGGTCTCATCGCGAATCGCGAAAGTGTGCGACCCGCTCGATTTGTTTCGCCGACCGGTTAGGCCCGGAGCACCGATGCCATTTTTCCAAGGTGCTCGCAGGCCCTGATCACATACTCGTCGGACAGCATGCCGATGCGACGGTAATTGATCTTCTGGTTCGATGCATCCGCATAGAGCGTCAACGCATCGGCCGCGTGCCTGAAATGCCGCGCTTCGACGCTTCCGCAATGCACGCTCAGAAATGACGCTATCCGGTTGACCTCGGTCGCCGTAACGGAGAAGGACTCGCGGATCCATTTCTTCCACATCGGCGTCATCAGGTTGTATTCGCCCGTATTGAACAGCTCGGTCATCGCCATCATCTCGATGGCCTCGGTCAGGTCGGGCGCGAGCGGGCGCTTCTGTCCGACCCATGCAGAGAATTCCTTCGTGGCGGGATCGAGAAATCGGTCCTGTAGACGCCAATTGTCCGAGCCGCAAATGGCCGTTGCCATCCGGTGATACAGCTTCGAGTGGTGCGGATGTCCATGCAACTCACCGAGGCCGATATCCTCGACGATGATCTCGCCGCAGTGTCGTGCAGCTGTCAGCAGCTTCACTTTGTTCCGTTCGGCATCGAGTGACTCGGACTCCTGCAGGATGCGCACGATGATGCTCGATACGGCATGGGCGGCGCCGTCGGGGCTGCGCCAGCCGCAAAAGAACGTACAGAGCGAGTCGCTCGACCATTTGCCCGACGTGATGCCTTCATAGGTCTTTCGGTATTCGTGCAACCTGTCGCGATTGTTTTCAAAGCCGGTCAGCAGCGCGTCGACGAGTTGCCTGTCCTCCACATCGATCAGTGCGTCGTTGACGTAATCGATGAATGCATGCGCCGGATGCTCCATGTCTTCCTCCTCGATTGATGAATCGGGTCGATCCCGACGAGATTTGCCCCGCTAGTGCCGCCCAGGCCAGGGCCTCCCGGCAAGCCGATCGAGCCGGGTGCCGGCATCAACTCGGCCGTCGCATTCAGTCGGCGTCGATCTCCGCAACGAACCGCTGGAGACGCGTCAGACCTTCGACCAGCTCTTCGTGCTCGATTGCATAGGAGATTCGAATGCAGTTCGGATCACCGCAGCCGGCGCCGGGAACGACGGCCACGTGCGCTTCCGTCAGTAGCAGCTCGCCGAGATGGTCAACGTCGCGGATCCTTTGCCCGCGGTAATGGCGGCCCAGCTTTTCGGAAACATCGACGAACAGATAGAACGCGCCTTCCGGTGGCGCATAGGTGATCCCCGCGATCCGGTCCAGAAGCGCGCGTGCCGTGTTCAGTTGCTGTTCGAGGAACCGGTTGATCTCTGCGATGAATGCTTCGGAGCCGGACGTGATTGTGCTCAGCGCCGCGTACTGCGACAGGCTGCTGGGGTTTGACGTCGTATGCCCCTGCAGGTTGTGCATCGCGGATATCACGTGTGCTGGTGCACACGCGTAGCCGACACGCCAGCCAGTCACGGCCTGGCTTTTCGAGAACGAGTCGACGAGGATTGTCTGTCGCCTCAGCGGCTCGAACAGCGACAGAATGTTGTGATGCTCATGAGGGTGCCTGACGAGATGCCGGTAGCACTCGTCGAACACCACCCAGATCTGGCGGTCGAACGCGAGCTTCGCAATTCCAAGCAACTGCTCGCGCTGATAGACGGTTCCCGTCGGGTTGTTCGGCGTGTTGATTACGATCATGCGGGTTCTGTCCGTCAGCGCGCTTTCGACCGCACGCCGGGTCAGTCGGTACTGATCGGCCTGCGTGTCGACGCAGACGGCCGTCGCACCGGCGAGCCGGATCTGGGTCGGAAAGGTCTCCCAATAGGGTGTCGGGACAATCACTTCGTCGCCGGGGTTCAGCAGCACCATCGATGCGTTGAAGAGCGCCTGCTTCGCGCCCGCGGTGACGGCGATCTCGTCTGCCGTAAACCCGACGCCGCATCGCCGGCTGACGCTTTCCGCCAGCTTTTCACGAAGCTGGGGCAATCCGATCGGGGGCGTATAGCGATTACGTCGGCTTTCCACTGCGTCAATCGCGCCCGCCTTCATTGGCGGGCAGGCATCGAAAGAAAGCTCTCCGGCGGCGAAATTGATCACCTTGATGCCGCAATCCTTCAATGCGTTTGCTTTGCTGCGCATGCTTGACGTCCCCGGTGCGGTAACGCCCCGCGCACGGTCCGACAACGGCAACTCGATTTTCGGGATGTCGCGTGTATTCATATCGTTGTATGCGAAAACCAATGAAATCAGGCGTGGCGGAAAGGCGAGCCGGTCGCCGGCCGTGCATCGCGCTCACGCGCACGACCGGCGACCGGCGACCGGCGACCGGCAGGTGCGGCGACGCGCCAGACCCTGCCCGGCGTCAGACGAGCGCCTGCGCGCACTCGCGCATGACGGTCGCCTTGCGACGCAGGTAGTCCTGGAACAGAGCTTTCGCGGTCGCCTCGTCGATCGTTACCTGCATCGCGTCTGCGAACGCGTTGACCGCCTGTACGGCATGACCGAAGTGGTTGCTCTCGGTCCCGCCGGTATGGACGGTGACCCACGCGACGATGTGGCGCACGCGATCGGCCGGAATGCCGACGTGCGTGTGGAACCACGATTTGTAGAGGTCGTGGATGAACTCGACTTCGCCGTGCGTGTAGACCTCGTGAACCAACGTGGTGAGGAGGCCGAGGAGGAGATCCCGTTCCTTCAGACGCTGACGGTCCGTCCAGTCCTTGAACGCCTGCGCGGATCGCAGGCACGACGATTTCAGCAGCCATGTGTCGTCGCCGCACGCAGCCGTCGCCATCGTATAGAAGAGGTCGGCATGGAGCACACCGCCTAGCGCGCCGAGATCCTCGTCGGTGATGCGCTGCAGGCTGGCACATACGTCATGGAGTTGCTTCGACGCCGCCGAACCGGTGTCGGAGCGCGCGAGCAGCGTGATCCGGTTTGCAAGCCCGGAAACGCTCGCCGCGGAATTGTTGGTCCTTGACCAACTGGAGAAAAAAGTGCGAAGGGCCGGCGCCGGATGCCGACGCTCCGTCAATCGATGGAATGCATTTTCAATGTCCTGAAGCGCCCCCTGTTCGGCCGAGAAGGCCGCGACCAGCGCATCCTTCAGGACTCCGCTCTCCATCTCGTGAAGCACCGGCGTGACGATATCGAGCAACCCCGCTTGCGATTGAAACGCTTCCATCCCTTTCTCTCCGGTTCTAGGTGTGGTTTGAAATGAACTACCGAGTCAGACTGATTTCATGCGAACGCGGGTTGCCCGCGCCGGCTGCGGTATTCCCGCGCCAGAAGAAAAACACGAGCACGCCTGCGATCGCCTGTGCGCCGGCGACAAATGCGACGCAGCCGGGCCAGCCCCAGCGATTCCAAGCGGGAACGGGCAGGACCGAGCCGAGACTTCCGCCAAAGTAATAGAAGGAAAGGTAGATGCCGATCGCCGTCGATCTTGCCCCCAGTGCCGCCCTCGAGATGAACGCGTTGGCCGACGCCTGCTCGACAAACACCGCGGTTGAGCTGAGCGCGAGACCGATCAGGATCGCGGTGACACTGCTCGACAGCGTCAGCAATGCGCCGACAATTGCGAGCCCGGCAGCCGCGAGCGCGAGGTCGCGCGGGCCGCGTTGCGCCGCGACGCGGCCTGCGAGCGGTGTGACGACGACCGCGACGAGAAACACCGCGTAGATCGCGCCGACCTCGACCGTATTGAAGCCAAACGGCGCACCGGCGAGTCGCAGTCCGACAAAGGTGAACGTCGCGACCTGCGATGCGAGCACGCATGCCCCGACCAAAAACGATGCCAGGAGCGGGCCGCGCGTCATGAGCTTCCAGCGCGGCGTCGACGCGCCATCGTCGCCCGGACGCGCGGCGCCGGACGCCGGCAGGCTCGCGTGGATTGCGAGGCCCGTCGCGAGGCACAGGAACGCAATGAAATCGAGCGCGTGACGCCAGCCGAATTCGGACGTCAGGACGTTGGTAACGAAGCGCCCGGCGAATCCGCCGAGGGTCGTGCCGGCGACGAAGAGCGCGCTGACCTCCGTTGCCGCATCGCGGCTGAAGATCTCACCGATACAGGCGATCGAGATCGCGAAGATGAACGGCATCAGCACGCCCGCGGCAAAGCGGGCGCTGAGGAACGATGAAAAGCTCGCCGCGTGCGCGGACCAGACGACGGGAAGCGCACACGCCACTGCCGCGCACGAAATTACTGTCCGGCGATCGAAGCGGGCTGCCAGCGCACCGACGAACGGAGCGATAATGGCGACCGCCAAGGTGGTAGCGCTGACGCCTTGGCCTGCTTGCTCGGCGCTCACGTTAAATGTCGCGGCGAGTTCGTGCAGAATGCCCTGAGTCGAATAAAGATTGAGAAAAGCCGCGAATCCGCACAGAAAAAATGCGAATCGGATGGTTCTGTTGCCCACTGGTAACGCCCTATCTAGTTTGTGTGACAGTCTGACGAGTGGGCGAAACGCGTGCCAATACTGTTTTCGTGGCTATTGATACCGAAAAGACATAAATGCTTGACCTGCGCCGCCTCCGCTATTTCGTGACCGTCGCCGATGAATTGCACTTCGGGCGCGCGGCATTGCGTTTGCGTATCGCCCAGCCGCCGTTGACACGCCATATCGCAGCGCTGGAAGCCGACCTCGGTATCCGGTTGTTCGAACGGTCAACGCGCGCGGTCCAGCTCACGCCGGCAGGCGCGCTGTTTCTCGAACATGCGAGGAGCGTCATTCATGCGGTCGGCGAGGCGGAGGAGACAGCGCGCAAGATGGCGCACGGTATGGCCGGCCGAATCGTGATCGGCTATGCGAGCTCTATTCCGATGTCCGACGCGTTCTCGGACATCATCCGCAATGTGAGCCGCAGCATGCCGGAAGTGGAACTGGCATTCCGGGAAGTGTCGACCGCCAACCAGCGACAGCAGATCAGCGACGGCACGATGGACATCGGATTCGGCTGGTCAGCGACGAAGACATCCGGGGAGCGTGTCCGGTCCCTCGTCGTCTCGCGGGAGCCGCTCGTCGCCGTGGTGCCCGCCCAGAGCACCTATGCGGGCAAGGCGACGATCGAGTTCCGCGAACTCGCCATGGAGAGTTTCGTCACGTTCCCGTCGGGGTACGGTTCCGCGCTGAACGCGGCGCTGGAGGATCTTTGCGCGCATGCGGGCGTATTGCCGCGGATAGGGGCGACCGCGTCTCAGATTACGACGCTCGTGTCGCTTGTGGCCGCGGAACGCGGTGTCGCGATCGTGCCCAGCTTCACGTCGACGTTGCAACGCTCGGGCGTCGCTTACGTGCCGCTCGCCAGGCCGCACGTTCTCGAACTGGTCGTCACGTGGTCCGAACCGTTCTCGTCGACCTGCGTCGAACGATTCGTCGAGTTCGCCAGGTCGATCGCATTACGCTAGGCGTCCAGCCCCTTCTGTACGTACCACGATAACGGGAGCGTCAGCAGAAGGATCGACGCCAGGGCGAGCAGCGCGGTCGGGACACCCGCTATGTCGCCCAGACGGCCGAACAGGACCGGCGACAGCGCGCCACCGCCGATCGTGCCCGTATAGAACAACGCGAACGCCTGCTCGCGCTTGCCGGCACCCGCCAGCTCGGGCACGACTCCGTAGAGCACCGACGACGTCCCGTTCAGCGCGAGTCCCAGCAGCGGCAGAATCGCCATCATTGCGAAGAGTGGCGAGAACACCGCGACCACGATCAGCAGCGACGTGGCAGACTCCGTGAGCCACACCGTCTTCATCATCCCGATCCGCACGCCCAGATAGCCGCAGAACAGCTTTCCGAATGCGCCGCCCACGAACAGCAACGTCAGCGCGAGACCGATACCGGCGGTGCCGGCACCCTTGCTTTTCAGCAGGAACGGCAGGAACGTCAGAAAGCCCATCCGCACGGCACTGTCGAGGGTGCCGGTCGCGAGCAGCGCACGCAAGCCGCCGGACGAACCGCTGCCGCTCGCCGCTTTCGGCATCGTCTCGCGCGCCGCATGCGGCGCGCCGCGCGACGGAATCAGCCACCACAGCAGGCCTGCTGAAACCACGCCAAGCACACCGATCAGCGTCGCGCCGGTGCGCCACGTGACGACCGTCAACAGAAGGCCGATCAGGCCTGGTATCAGCGTCTTGCCGATGTCGCCGGAGAAGTTGTACTGGGCCAGCGCCTCCTTCACGCCCCCGCCTGCCTCGTACGAATCGGTGACCATCGAGGACGCGAGCGGGTGCTGCGTGCTCGCGCCCAGTCCGCCCAGCACCAGTGCGACCAGCAGCACCGCCAGCCCGGCGGCCTGACCGGCGATCAGGTAGGCAACGCCTGCGAGCGCGGTCCCCGCCACCAGCATGCGCTCCCGCCCCCATCGCCGCGCTGCCCGACTCGCGAGCAACTGGAAACCCGCCATCACGCCGGAATAGAGCCCGCGCAATAGGCCGATCTGCGCGTAATTGATAGCGAACTGCACTTGCCAGATGGGCAGCAGCACGTAGATGACGTCCGTCAACCCGTCGTGTACGGCGTGCGCGACGCATGCGGCCACCAGCGAGCGGCGACGGGACGCATCGGGGTCATGCTGTGCCTCAAGAGAGAGTTCGCTTTTCAAATCGCTCATTTCGTCTATTGTTGTTCGGAATGTCGGTTGCAGTGCGCTGTAACTCGTGGGGTGATCCGCTTGAACACTACTGCTGCTTGAACGGGTCGGGCGTCAGGTATGCCAGACTCGAATGCGGTCGGATGGCATTGTAGTGACACCCAGGCGCCTCGCCTCGATCAGAACATATCGATGAGCCCCGCCGAGACCGCCTTGACGACCGCCTGCACCTTGTTGGTCGCGCCAAGCTTCACGAGGACGTTGTTGACGTGAAAAGTCACCGTCCGCTCCGCGATGCCGAGGATCTGACCGATCTCGCATGCCGTCTTGCCTTCGGCGGTCCAGCACAGCACTTCGCGTTCCCGCGCCGTCAGCACGACGCTTGCCGCTGGCGCGAGCTTCGGCACCATGAAGCCGCTCATCAGCGAATGTGACAGGTTCGCGAGCCAGTGGGTCTGCAGCGTGAGCATGTCGATTTCGGCAGGCGTGAGGCGATCCGCATGGCGCGCGATGCTCAGCAGGCCGAACGCGCCGCGCGCGGCCCAGCTCGACTGCGCGATGCCGACCGACAACCCGGCCTCGCGCGCATCTTCCCACAACGGGCATGGCGCGACCTCGTCGACGTCCGGCCAGACGATCATGTTGGTGGTGAGCGCACCGTCGCGGACCGTCGAATCGATCTTGATGTAGTCCTGCGCCTGATAGTGCGCCATCCAGCCGTCCGGATAGGTGTCGAAGATCGCGACGGCCGATTTCGACACGGGCAGCGGCACCCGGATTCCGTAACAGCAGTATTCGAAGCCCAGGCGCTTCGAATACGCGGCGATCCGCTGGAAGAGCTGCTGCTCGTTCTCCGCGGCGCTGAATTGATGGTAGGCGTCCTGCCAGCGCAGCTCCATTCGTTCTCCGGCTAACTCGCCTGTCCGAGGCGAACATCCATCCCCCGCGGCAACAAGATGCTCAAGCGCGCCCTGCTCCTCTCCACCTGCCCAGCCTTGCGAAACCCCGCCTCATGGGCATATTGCATGCGCGAGATCCAGCAAGGGCAACGCCACTCCAGGCGCTCATCGGCAATTATCGCCGAATCCGGCGCGGCGATCGCCAGACCTGACTGCCTTACATAAATATTCCAGATACTCGGCGAACGATATTTACCTGCCCATCACTTTCTTACAAAAAAAATGAAAAATCCTTTAATGGTATAAATTTTACAATACGAAAAGGATAGACGGCATCTCTCTGTTAAGAGTATCGCGACTTTTTTTATAACAAGCAGGTGGCTCATTATGCAGCGCTGCACAACCGTGCAGTTGACCATAAGGAGCTTAAAGTGTACGAACATTATGAAGGGAAATCCCGGTCGAACGTTGGCGAAGTCTCGCTTCCGGCATTCGTTGCCGAACGTGTCACACGCTATTATCGCGAACGCGTTCAAGAAAACTGGAACGGTGGCCATATTATGCGAGGACGTCTGCCTGGCCCCGACGCGTTGCATTTGTCGAGCAACGATTATTTGTCGATCGCCCGACACCCCGATATCCTCGAATCGATGTGCGCAAGCATAAAATCCGAGGGTAATGGGATGCTGATGTCTGGCATATTTCTGCACGGTGCATGTCCGCTGCTTGATCTCGAAGACAGGTTCGCCCGCTTCATGGGCTCGGAATCGGCCATTCTTTGCCAATCCGGCTATGCAGCGAATACCGGCTTGCTTCAGTCAATCGCTTCCGCTGAAACGCCCGTATACCTCGACATGATGGCCCATATGTCGCTATGGGAAGGCGTGCAAAGCTCAGGCGCGAAAGCGGTCGGCTTTGCCCATAACGATGTCGACCATCTCGCCCGGCAAATCCGTCGTCATGGCCCTGGCATCGTGGTCGTCGACTCGATCTACAGCACGAACGGCAGCGTTTGCCCGTTGGCCGACGTCGTCGACGTGGCGACAACGGCCGGCTGCGTGCTGGTCGTCGACGAATCACATTCGCTCGGCACGCATGGGCCGGATGGCGCAGGGCTCGTCGTCGGGTTGGGGCTGACCGATCGTGTGCACTTCCGCACGGCGAGTCTCGCAAAAGCGTTCGCCGGCCGCGCGGGTGTGATCAGTTGCTCGAGCCGATTCCAGGAGTATTTCAAGTTCGAATCGCGTCCGGCGATCTTCAGCTCGACATTGCTTCCGCATGAAGCCGCCGCCTTGGAGGCCACGATCCTCGTGATCGAAAAGGAAGCGTGGCGGCGCACGCAGGTCGCAGAAAATGCACGGTACCTGCGCGAGCAACTCACGCGACTCGGCTATAACCTGAATGGGAGTGAAACTCAAATCATCGCGCTCGAGTCCGGCACGGAGCAACGGACGATCAAACTACGCGACGCGCTCGAGTCGCATGGCATTTTCGGCTCGGTCTTCTGCGCGCCTGCCACGGCGAAAAACCGCGCGCTAATTCGGCTGTCCGTTCATGCAGCACTTACTCACGACGAGTTGCGGCGGATCGTCCAAGCCTGCGAAGCGATTCGCGATGAGGTCGAGCTCGATGACTGGCCGTCAACACAGCGGATGCGCGCCAGCGCACACGCGATCGACCGGATAGCGGCCATCAGGCAAGCAGTGTAAGCAACATGAACGCCTAGGCGTCAATCACATTGATCCGGGGATTCACGCCCGTGAATCCCCTTTTTCATCTATATGTCGATCAAGGCGGTCGAGATAGTCGTCGTAGGAAACGACGGAACCCAGCTCGAGGCCAGGCGGATTCTTGATGACGCTGCACGTATAGACTTGCTGGCCTCGCACGACCGTCGCGGAATGCATGTACGACTGCCACGACGTGCACGCGATCGGATAGTACCCCTCCGAATCTGGAAAGTAAGGCGCACGATGGCCACTGTCGAGCTCGGCGAGAAACGCGGCGGGCGCGCCACGCTCGACGGCGATTTCGCGGGTCGCGCGCAGCGCATCCTCGGTGTGCACGAGAAGCAGATAAGGCGTGCCTGCACTATCGAGCATCACGAGCCCCGTCGGGCGCGTCGACAGGTAATGCTCGACAATGCCGAGCTCGCGAAAGATTTCCGTCGCCTTCGCGGCGAATGCCGGATCAACCAGAAACCGGTACTCGGACAAGCCGAGCGCTTCGATGACCGTGCGTTGCGTCTGGTGCAGATACGCGCGCTTCAGCTCGTCGATCGCTTCATTGAGGACGGAAACGGCGTGAACATCCTGTTTGCGAATGAACCGGTCAATGAGGCCTTCGTTGAAGCTCTTGACGGCCAGCTGTTCATTGGCCTTCCCGGTAAGAATGATCTTCTTGATGGCCGGATTGGCGATGCGCCGGCAGACTTCCAGGCCGTTCATGCCCGGCATGTCATAGTCGACGACGACAACCGACGTCCGCTCGAATCGCCGCGCGTTGTGCATTTGGCGTCGGATCGCGTCGATCCGAATTGCGATCACCTCGTGGGCGTCGCTCTGTTCCGTCCGATCGTGATAGCGGCACAGGAAGTCTTCGGCGGCGAGCGGCTGGATCGCTTCGTCGTTGATAACGCTGATCGCACGCTCTGCCGAATGGAAGAAGCGAAATGCCAATTGCGTGTCGAGCTGCAAGCTCAGATTGGCGAGAAAGGATGCACTGTCGTCAATGAAGCCGACCGTGGTCGGGAATGCGAAGGGTTCGATCATGATCATCAGGGTAACGGGAAGGTCAGTACAAACTGTGTGTACACGTTCTTCGTCGAAGTGCACTCGATCGTTCCACCGATTGCCCGCATAACATCACGACAGAAGGCCAATCCGATCCCGGCACCGAGCGAGACATCATCGTTGATCACCGAAGAGGTGTAAAAACGCGTAAAGATGTGAGGCAGCGCGTCGGGCTCGATTCCCGACCCGTTATCGCGAAACACAAGACGGTTCGCCTGCTCCGAGCGATAGAGCAGAATCGAAATGTTGCCATTGTCGACGCCGCTCAACGAGCGCAGCGCATTTTTGATGAGATTGAACAGCACGTGTACTATCAGCGTCTCCGAACCTTGAAATTCGAAGTCGTCAACGAGATCACAGCGAATTTGGTCGCGCTCGACTCCGCGAAACGGGTAGCGATGCAGGGTCGTTTCAACGCAGCGCGCGATTGAGCAGCGCTCGGGCCTTTGATCGAAGCCGCCGGTAAAACGCGCATTGACGAGTAACATGTCGATCACCGAATTCGACAGCAACGCCTCTTGTTCGATCCGTTCAAGTACGCCGTGCATCGACGACAGATGCGCGAAGCGGATTTTCGGAATGTGAAGGCCGCTGCGTTGCGCGAGATCGTAGCTGGCGAGCAGCTGAGGCAAAAAACGGCTCAGCCCCGCTGCGCCGGCACGGATCGCCAGGAGCGGCGTGCGAAGCTCATGCGCGACGCTGCCTGCGGTGGCGACCATCGCGCGCTCCTGCTCGAATCGAATGCGTGCCGTGTCGTAGTTGGCTACGGCACCGATGAGGATCGCGAACGCAAGGATAGCGAGATGCGCGAAATAAGGCGTGCCGAAATGAACCGGCGTCGTGGTCAGGCAATAGGCGACGACGGCCAGGCTGACGCCCGCGACGAAGCTAAGTAGCAGCATGAGCCAATCAAGCAGCAGCACCGCCACGAACGCGGCGATCAGGCTGCTCTCGACCCAAACCTGCGAGCCATCATTTTTCAACAACATGAACGTGAAGAAAAATGGTAGCGCATAGAGAATAATGGCGTACCAATAGTAGGGCAGAAACCCGCGCACGGCAGCCGGCCAGCGGTGATGAAACAGGACGGGCAGAAAGAGTATCGATCCGATGAGCCGCAGCGATAGATTCTCGTAGCGTTGCGGAAAGACTTCGTGCCAGATGTAGTAATAGAGCGGAAAGCCGATAATGGCGACGATCGCGAACGGACGCAGTCGCCCCTCGACATATTGCATATTGCGCAATGCCGGTTCAAACGCTTTATGGATGCTGCGCTGCAGCGAATTGCTCCGGCGCTGAACGTGCATGCTGCTTCTCTCTCCAAATTTGTGTTTTTGATATGCCTTCAGCCCTATTCGCCCTCGTCGAAATTTGAAGAATTCAGGCATTGGCAAATATACTGGCTTCCTGCAGTTCCCTCGCCAGCATGTTATCAGCAAAGCGTCGCCACAAACGCCTCTCTCGGCTGATTAGTCGGCATCGGCAGAGCTTCTGCTTCGGCCGGCGAGTGTTGTTGCCGGTTGATTTTAGAAGCCAGCGGCGCTTTTACCGTTCGGCCCATTTTAGCGTGGGTATCTCGATGGCCTACAGGTTAGGCCGCGGTCCCGGCGAATGCCAGGCTGCGTGAGGATTAGTTGACACACTCGTATTGACTCAGATCGACAGCTTCGCGGCCAGGCCTGCGACACGTTGCCACGATGGCGCTACCCGGTCAGCTTCGACCTACGGCGGATATCATCGGACTCCAGCCAGGCTCGACGGACCGCCGACCCGCGTCAGTTCTCGCCATCCGCCGGGCGTGCACACCGAGCCCGCTCGATACATGCGCACAGCGCTTCCGCGATCGCGTCGAGCGGTGTGCCCGGCCCGAAAGCCGCCGCGACGCCCTTCGCCTTCAGATGGCGAATATCCGCGGCCGGAAAGATTCCGCCCAACACCACCGGAATCCCGGCGCGATGCAATGCCGGTTCGTCGAGCAGCCCTTCGACGAGCTCGAGGTGAGCGCCTGACAACGACGAAATGCCTACGATATCGGCGCCATGCGCGTGTGCGGCAGCCGCCACGGATGCCGGCTGCTGAAACAGCGGCAGGCGGACGACATCGAATCCGGCGTCCTCGAGTGCGGCTGCGACGACGGCCGCTCCGCGGTCGTGTCCATCCTGGCCGAGCTTGGCGATCACGATGCGCGGCCTGCGTCCCACACGTTTCGCCAGTCGGTCGACGCAGCCCTTCGCCGCCCGCCAGGCGGCGTCGCCTCGCCGATTTTCGCCGTAGACGCCCTCACCGTCCGCTTCCACCGCCGCGGCATGCCGCGGCCATACCGATTCCAGCGCGCGAGTACACTCCCCGACGGTCGCACGTGCCCGCATGCAGTCGATCGCCAGTGCGAGCAGGTTTCCGGCGCCGTCGCGCGCCGCGTCGGTCAGCCGCTGCAACGCTGTCGCCACCCGCGCCGGATCGCGCGCGGCCTTGACGGCTGCGATCCGCCGCGCCTGCACGGCCCGCACGTGACGGCCGTCCGTCTCGCGCACCATGAGCTCGCCCGCCGGTTCGTCCGCGACGAAACGGTTCACGCCGACCACGGTCCGGCGCCCGGAATCGACCTGCGCCTGCGTCGCGACCGCGGCACGCTGCAAGCGCCGCTTGACCCAGCCGGACTCGATCGCGGCGATCACACCGCCCTGCGCGTCGATGGCAGCCAGCTCGGCGCGCACGCGTGTCGCGATGCCGTCCGTCAGCGACTCCATCATGTACGAGCCGGCCCACGGATCGATCGTGTCGCACAGCCCCGTTTCATGCTGCAGAATCAGCTGCGTGTTGCGTGCGAGGCGTGCCGCCGCCGCGGAAGGCAGCGCAAGCGCTTCGTCGTACGCATTCGTGTGCAGCGACTGCGTGCCGCCGAACGCCGCAGCCATCGCCTGCGCCGTCACGCGAACGATGTTGTTTTCCGGCTCCTGTGCCGTCAACGACCATCCCGATGTCTGGCAATGCATGCGCAGTGCGCACGCCCGGGGCGAACGCGCGCCGCACGCGTGTGCGATCTCCGCCCACAGCAGACGCGCCGCGCGCAGCTTGGCGATTTCCGTATAGAAATCGCTGCCGACGCCGAAGAAGAAGCTCAGACGGGAGCAGGCCTCATCCGCAGGCATGCCGCGTGCGGCCAGCGTGTCGACGTACGCGCGCGCGTTCGACAGCGTCAACGCGAGTTCGAGCACGGCATCGGCACCGGCTTCCTGGAAGTGATATCCCGACACCGACAGCGCATTGAAGCGCGGCGCATGCCGCGCCAGCCACAACGCCACGTCGGCGACGATCCGCATCGACGGCGCCGGCTCGAAGATCCACGTATTGCGGACCATGTACTCCTTCAGGATGTCGTTTTGAATCGTGCCGCCGATCCGGGCGGGCGGCACGCCCTGCGCCTCGGCGGCCACGATGAACGCCGCCATGATCGGCAAAACCGCGCCATTCATCGTCATCGACACGGTCGTGCTGTCGAGCGCAATGCCGTCGAACAGCCGCACCATGTCCTCGACCGTATCGATCGCGACGCCGGCCACGCCGACATCGGCCCGCGCCTCGGCGCAATCCGAGTCGTAGCCTCGCTGCGTCGCCAGGTCGAATGCCACCGACAGTCCCTGCGCGCCCTGCTCGAGCGCCGTGCGAAACGCGAGATTGGAATCCGCTGCGTCCGCGTGCCCCGTGTATTGCCGGATCGTCCACGGGCGATCGGTATACATCGACGCGTACGGCCCGCGCACATAGGGCCACGCGCCGGGCATGCCGTCGAGATGGGCAATGCCTTCGAGATCGCTCTGCGTGTAGAGTTTCCGCAGCGGCACCGCGCGCGCGTCTCGACCGTTCGGCGCGACGTTCTCCACGTCGGCGCCCGGCTCCATGAATGCGGCTTCGTTCATGGCCGACTCCAGCGCTTTTGCGTGATCACGTCGGCAATCTTGGCCCCGTCGCTGTCGCGCACGATTTCGCTCCAGTGCAGCAGGCCACCGGCATCGGATCGTGCGCGCGCGAAACGCACGGTCAACGAATCGCCAATGTCGAGATTCCCATGAAAGTACAGTTGACGCGCCGCCAACACCGGCGCGTGCTCGAAGCGGTAATGCTGCCATTCCGCGCGGTCGACGAATGCCTGAAAGCTGGCGAAGTAAAGCAGGTCCGCACCATTGAAATCCATGTTCGGGCACGGCAGAAACGAGACGCTTGCGCCATCGCCCTCTGCGAGGCCGGCGAGCGCCGGCACGATCGACGCATCCCGCACCCGCAACTTCTTCGCGTGTTCCGCCATCGACAGCGCATCGGCAGGCACCGGACCGGTGCGGCCGTCGACGCCGCTCATCCGCGCCTTCGCCACCGAGCGGTTGCTGCCGGCATGTTCGCGCGTGACGAACGCCGACATCATCCGCACGATACCGACTTCGTCGTCGCCGCACCGGATCCGCTGCTCGCTGAAATGGCGAATCGGGCCGACCCTGCGAAGCGCGACATGAAGCGCGAATGTGTCGCTCTCGCGAATCGCATGACGGCGGTTCATGTCGACGCGCACCGCAACGAACGATGCATAGGCACGCCGCCCCTCATCGTCGAAGAACTCGGGGACATCGCGGCAGCTATGCGCGGCAAGCGCGTCCCAGTGACGCTGCCCGCACTCCTTGAGCAGCCAGTTTTCCGCGAGCCCCGTGTGCGCGAGTTGCGGCATGCCGGCCCGATAGCGATGGATGGCGGTATGCATCGGCGTCAGGCGGCCACGCTTTCGGCCGAGCGCCGCGCGGCCGTCATCTCGGCCTGGATCAGGTCGACGATATGGGCGGCATCGCGCGCAACCCCGGAGAATCGCCCCGAACCCCACGTGTATAGCCAGGGCAGCCCGACGAAGTAGAGCCCCGGAACCGGCGTCACGCCGCGCCGGTGCGCGGGATAGCCGCGGCCGTTGAATACCGGTGCATCCAGCCAGCTGAAATCCGGGGTGAAACCGATGCACCAGACGACCGATGCGATGCCGCTGGCCGCGAGATCGAGCGCCGTGCGCTCGGCGGCCGGACGCCACACGGGTTCATAGCGCGTCGCAGGCGGCGCCGCGATCCCGTTCTTCTCGATATGGGCGTCGATGCCGGCATTGATCCGGTTGTACGTATCGTCGGCGCTGTCGAGCTGCGCCGACAGATCCGCGGAGAATCGGAACTGCCCGTCGGCAAAATCCTCCAGCCGGCCATACAGCTCCATCCCTTCGGCGGCAAAGCGGCGCAGATCGATATCGCGCCCGCCATCGCGGCCGGTCACATAGTGGTTGGTGTTGTCGCGCACGCCTTCGCGCAGCGGATGCGCATCGACCGGCATGTCGTAGTACTGCATGTCGGCCAGCCAGTCGACGACGTCCCTGCCCCGGTAGAAACGGGCACAGCGAGGCGCATCGCCAACCGCGAGAAACACCTTTCGCCCGGCGAGATGGAGGTCTTCCGCGATCTGCGCGCCCGACTGCCCCGATCCGACCACGAGAACCGGTCCGTCCGGCAACGCGGCTGGATTCCGGTATTCCGACGACTGGATCTGCACGATCGTTGCCGGAAGCCGCTCGGCCATCCGCGGCACGATCGGTCGATGGTAGCCGCCGGATGCAACGACAACCTGATCCGCGGTGTACGCGCCGCGCGACGTCGCGATGCGATAGCGTCCGTCCGCGTCGCGCGTCACACGTTCGACGGCGGTGTGTTCCAGCACAGGTGCATCGACGCTTCGGATGAATCCGTCGAGATAGTCGACGATCTCGTCCTTCGTCATGAAGCCGTGCGGATCGGCACCGCGATACGGATAGCCCGGCAGCGCACACTGCCAGTTCGGCGTCACGAGACAGAACGCGTCCCAGCGCTGCTTGCGCCACGTGTGCGTCACGGTCTCTTTTTCGAATACGAGATGATCGATGCCTGCCTGCTTCAGGTAGTAGCTGATCGACAATCCCGCCTGCCCGCCGCCGATGACGGCTACGCCGAGACGGGAATCGATGTCCGGGAGGCTGGATGAAACAACGGGTTCGCTTGACATGATGCAGTCCTGAATGTGTGTTGAAGACGACGATGGATTCCTGCGTGGCGGACGCCTCAAACGAGTTCGATGACGGTCACGGTCGCGTCGCCCTGCGGCGCAAACCGTTCCGCGTGTGCTTCGATCCGTGCCAGCTCGTCCATCGCGGCCGAGCACGCGAACCCGTATTTCTCGCGTACGCGATCGGACGCGATACCCAGCGCGCGTCGGGCTCGCTCGACGAAGTCGTCGAGCGCGTATCGCGTGCCGGGCGTGAAGAATTCCGACACGACGGTCGAAGGCGAATAGCAATTGGTTTCCGACTGATCGGGCCAACGAACCCGAAAATGCATGACCGGCATGATTCCTCCTCATTCGACGGACGATGCTTGCGCACGCTGCGCCAGCCTGTCCAGGTAGATATCCAGATGTTTGCGCGCACTCGCTTCCCATGTGAAGCGGTTCAGCAATGCGGGGACGGCATGTGCGAAATCGGGAGCACGCCGTCCCGAGAGCGCATCGCGCAGCGCGTCGGCGATCGAATCCACATCGGCGGGATCGGCCCACACACACGCGTGCTCGTCCAGATACTCGGTAAAGGGTTCGATTTCGGACACGACGACGGGCTTTCCGCAGGCGAGCCCCTCGAGCACGACCAGACCGAATCCCTCGCGGATCGACACCATCGACACCACATCGGCGCAGTGCATCAGCGCGACCAGCGCCGCGTCGTCGAGCGGCCCCGTCGTCACGACGGGTTCGTCGACGCCGATCCCCAGCCCGAGCGCAGCGGCGCGCGCGACGAAGCGGCGCGCGTACGCATCGTGGTCAAGCAGGCTCGCGCCGCCGCCGATCACGAGCCGTGCACCGGGCAACGTGCTGCGCAGGCGTGCGAACGCCTCGAGCAACGCGATCGAGTTTTTTCGCTGCTCGATCCCGCCGACCGCCAGGACAACCGGCCCGCTGCCCAGGCCGAACCGCTGCCGCACTGCCTGCATGTCCCCATGGTCCGCACCAGCGAACCGGGCGACGTCGACGCCGTTGGGCACCACGCCTGCGTCGATTCCGAACTTCTCGCGCATCGTGACCGCCCAGGCAGCGCTCACGCACAGCACCTGGTCCGCCTCTCGCCACGCGCGTTCCTGCCAGCGTTCGAGCCGCGGGTCGTCGAATACGTCGAGGTGATGCACGGTCCGTACGAACCCGTCGATTGCGCCTGACTGCTTCAGTTCAGCCAGTGCATTGCCCGTGATGCTGTCCTGCGCATGCAGGACGTCGAATCCGCCCGCATCGTGCTCCAGCAATGCGCGCCTGATCGCGGCAATCCGCGCGGACACCATTTCCGCGACGCCGCGCGGACGGCCATCGACGCGTGCCAGCACGACGCGGCACGGGACATCGCGGAACATCGCCTCACCCGGCGCGGCCGGCGCAAATACGGTGACGTCGCTTCCCGCCAAGTGCAGCGCACTGGCCAGTTCAAGTGCGTGCACGACACCGCCACGCGGATTGACCGAGTGGGTAAGAAGCGCTATGCGCAACGCGTCGCGACTCATCGGGCACCTCCGCTGACGCCGGTAATAAACGGCTCGATCCGGAAATCCCACAGCACCGCCGATTTGCCAGCCTCTTCGACGACGACCTCACGGGTTGCGTCGATATCGCCGATCACCGCGCACGCGAGCCCGCGCGCGGCGAAGCGCTCCACGATCGTGTCGACATGCGCCGGCCGGGCCGCCATCAGGAATCCGTAGCTCGGAAAGGCCGTCAGCCAGCGATCGAAGTCGACGCCGGGCGGACGCGGGATCGCGTCGAGGTCGATGCGCGCACCGACGCGCGAGCACTCGACGAGCATCAACGCCGTACCGAGCACGCCCGCCATCGAGATATCCTTCGCGGCATCGCACAGCCCGTCTTCAGCCAGTGCCGGCAGAATCTCGAGATCGCCGCGCAGCCGGGCCGGCGGCGCGCCGACCGACGCATTCCAGAACGGATACGGATCCTCGAACGCGCCGCGCAGGTCGACCGCCATCATCAGGCGATCGCCCGGCCGCGCGCTGAAGCTCGACAGCAGCGCACGCGCCCGACCCAGGATCGATACGGCCAGCTGCCCCTGCGCGCTGCGCGTGTTGCTGTGGCCGCCGACGATCGGTACGCCGTACGCCGACGCAGCCGCGGCCATCCCGGCGAGCACCGGCTGCGCGGCGTCGATCCCGTCGCTCCACAACGCATCGACGACGGCGATCGGCCGCCCACCCATCGCGTAGATGTCGCTGACATTCGCCATCACGCCGCTGTATCCGGCGAACCACGGCATCGACTCGACGAAATCGCCGACCATGCCCTCGATCGCAAACAACAGGTAGCCGTCCGCGTCCGGAATCGCCGCGCAGTCGTCACCGAGCGCGACGGCCTGAGCGAGATCCCGCTCGCCGTTCGGCAATGCCGCTGCGAGCCACGCAACCACGCCGGAAATGTCGTGCTTGTGCTGGAAGCCCCGGCTTGCGCGCAGCGTTGCGATACGATCGTCGACACTCATGGCCGCCCCTCCGAGCGCAGGACGAAGCCCGCGTACGGCGTGCCACACGGCGGATAGTGCGCAAGTTGCGCCTGCATCAGCTGGTGAGGGCGGCCGAACAACGTTTCCTCGCCGAGCGCATCCCAGTGAAGCCGACGAAACAACGGCACGTTCTGCGATTGCACGTGCGCGACGAATGTGCGGCAACCTTCGGCATGCGCGCTGCTGACGGCCAGCGCGATCAGCATCGAGCCGATCCTGCCCTGCCGGCGAAACGCGGGGTGTACCGCCAGCCGCGAACCCATCCAGGTTCCGGGGACGGTTTCATGAATCCGCACCGTGCCGACCACCTGCTCGGGCAACCCTGCGCAGCAGCTGACCGCGACCAGCAATTGCGCGCGACGATCGATATCGTCGCGATCGTCGCCGACGAAGATCCCCTGCTCGACGCAGAATACGGCCCGGCGCAGCTTGTACGCCTCGTCGATTTCCCACGGAAGCTCCGCCCATTTGATCCGGTACTCCGAAGGCCGATACGTGCCGCGGCTGTCGGCCAGGCCCATCTCTGCGCAGTACATGGTCACACCTCGTAGGTCGACAGCGACGAGCAGGCGCCGCACTTTCCGCAACCTGCCTTGATGTCGGCGGAGCGCATTCCGGCGTCGCGCAGCATCGCACCGAGCGGCTCGAGCACCGCCCGCATGAAGTCCGGCGACGGTGCAGGATGACTCTCCAGCGGCGTGCCGCTGATCGGAACGAACGGCACGACGAACGGATAGACGCCCAACCCGATCAGTTCGCGCGACATGTCGAGAATCGCAGCCGCGCTGTCGCCGAGCCCGGCCAGGATGTAGGTGCTGACCTGTCCGCGACCGAACACGCCGACGGCCGCGCGGAATGCCGCCATATACCGGGACAGCGACACGCTCGCCTTGCCCGGCATGATCCGTTCGCGCACGGCCGGCGTCACGGCTTCCAGATGCATGCCCAACGTATCGATCCCGCTTGCCTTCATCCGGTCGAACCAGCCGTCGTCGTCGGGCGGTTCGCATTGCGCCTGGATCGGGAGATCGACGGCCGCCCTGATCGCGAACGCGCTTTCGCACAGCACGCGCGCACCGCGATCCGGCGTCGGCGGTGTACCGGTCGTCAACACCATGTGCTTGACGCCGTCGAGCAGGACCGCCGCACGCGCAACCTCGGCGAGTTGTTCAGGTGTCTTGCGGGCGATCGTGCGGCCGGCCGCAAGCGACTGGCCGATCGAGCAGAACTGGCAGGTCTTGCGCCGGCTCTCGTAGCGAATGCAAGTCTGCAATACCGTGGTCGCAAGCACGTCGGCGCCATGCAGCGTCGCGATGTGCGAGTACGGCACGCCCTCCAGCGTCTGCAACGCGTAGAAGCGCGGGCTCGACGGAAAGCTGATGCTCGCAATCGGGATGGTGCCGCGCGAGAGCAGGCTGACGCCCGCCGCATCAGGTTCCGCCGCGACGAACGGCGAATCCCACGCGGTGCTCGTGTGCACGGGCACCATGATGGTCACACCGTCGACCGTCACGGCCTTGTGATCGGATGGCCCGGCGCCGCCGCGCCGGCTCGCGGCACCAACCCGTGGATCCGTGAGGCGCAGCCCGACCGATTGCAGTTCAGTCATCAATTGCCGGCTCTGCACCGACGGTTTCGCGTTCGCGCTCATGGCAATTTCCCTCGAAGTCGCGCGCGGCCGACGCGCTGCTCCCCATCGGGGTCACCGTCGTCGCCGGCCGATCGTTGATGGCAAGACTCAGCAGTTCCGGCCGCGCATAGTGGCCGACCGAATCCATCATTCGCTTGCGCTTGGTGATCAGCGACATGTCCAGATCGGCGATCACCATCCCTTCGCCGGCGCGCAGCGGCTCGGCCAGATGCTGACCCTCCGGGGACACGATCGCGGTATTGCATCCGCCACGCAGGGCTTTCTGCAGATTCGGATCGCCCGTGATCGACTCGATCTGGGCGTCCGTCAGCCAGCCGGTTGCATTGACGACAAAGCACCCGGACTCCAGCGCGTGGTGGCGGATCGTGACTTCGATCTGTTCCGCGAAGATCGGGCCGACCAGCGAACCGGGAAACTGACTGCAATGAATTTCCTCGTGCTGCGTCATCAGCGCATAACGGGCGAGCGGGTTGTAGTGCTCCCAGCACGCGAGCGCACCGACCCGCCCGACACCGGTCTGCGCAACCTTGAGTCCGGCCGCGTCTCCCTGTCCCCAGATCATCCGTTCGTGAAACGTCGGCGTGATCTTGCGGCGCTTCACCGCGAGGCGTCCGTCGACGTCGAAGATCAGCTGCGTGTTGTACAGGCTGCCGTGGTCGCGCTCGTTCACGCCGAGCACGACCACCATCCCGTGCAGGCGCGCACGCTCGGCAACCGCATGCGTCACGGGGCCCGGCACCGCCACGGCCTGCTCGTAGAGCCGCATGTGATCGGCACCGGATGCGACCGGCGCCCGCACAAACGAGAAGTACGGGTAGTACGGCACGAACGTTTCAGGGAAGACGATCAGCTGAACACCTTTGCCGGCGGCCTCGTCGATCGCCGCACAGACCTTGTCGAGCGTACCGCCGGCGCGTTCCAGATCGGGGGCGATCTGGACAGCCGCCGCCCGGACGATGCGTTTGTCGGACATGATGGCACCCGTCATTCGATCAAACGGTCCAGGTGTGGATGACCAGCGCGTTCTCCTTGCGGTGAAGCAGCTGGATATCCAGCACGTCGAGCGGATTGATCGGTCGAATGCCCTCGATCAGCGACGCTTCGCCGTGCCCGTAAAGCGCCTGCAGCGCAAAGCGGCACGCGTAGACTTTCCCGCCTTCTTCCATGAACTTGACGAGCTGCTTGTTGAAGTTCAGGTGACCGGGAAACGCCTCGTCGCCGAGCGTCGGAAATCCGCGCTGCAGGCCGAGCGTCACACCGGGGCCGTAGAGCAGCACCGACGTCTCGAACCCTTTGCGTTGCAGGCGTGTCGCCTGCAGCAGGTTGACGAAGCCGATCGACCCTTCGAATGCAACCGTGTGGAACGTCACGAGCGCCTTCTCGCCCGGTTCCGCCTTGACGTCTTCGAACACTTTTTCCTCGTAGTCGACGAGGAAATCTCCTTTCTTGTGCAGAGGCTGATTCACTGCGGGCATGGCACGCTCCGTTTGAAAATGAGTTGAGTGATGATCCCGAACGCTTTCGAATCCGGGCGACCTCATTAACGCAACGCATATGCCAACCAGGCACAGACATGATGCGATCACTCTCCGATCATTCAGTCGATAAATGCCGCTGCCGCCGGTCCGATCCTTGCGTGACCCAATCCGGATCCGACCGGAACCGGCCTGACCGGGCCAGACGGCGCACCTGACTGATGCAGCAGGAGTGAACCGGTGCGCATCCAGCGTGCATCGATGCATCAATCCGATACATGATGCGATCAATGCAATCATCCGACTTCAAAGTGGCGATATATATATTGTCGATTAATGCGCCATGCTAACGTTTTGATGAATCATCAAATGGAAACAGGTATGGATTACGCCATCCATCATTGGTCGAAGCGCCTGTTGGAAAGCAGGAAACCGGCGTATCTGCTGATCCCCGACCTCATCGAGGAAGATCTCACTGCAGGCCGGCTTAAACCGCGCGACCGCCTGCCCGGGCTGCGCGATCTCGCCAGTGCGCTGAACCTGAACTACACGACGGTGGCCCGCGCTTATGCTGAAGCTCGCCGACGCGGCTTGCTCGATTCGCGAGCAGGAAGCGGCACGTTCGTGCGCGGCCCGACGCGAACGATTCCGCTGTCGGGCGGGAGCAGCATCGAAATGTCGATGAACATGCCGCCCGAGCCGCCCGAGATGGCCAGGCGGCTGCAGCAATCGGCTGCGGCATTGTTCGATGCAGCGGATCCTTACCAGCTGATGCGATACCAGGATTTCGGCGGCACACCGGCGGATCGCGCCGCCGGACGCGCGTGGCTGGCCAATCGCCTGCCCGGCTGCAGCGGCGACGCCGTACTGGTCTGCCCGGGCATCCACAGCGCCCTCGTCGCGCTCATCTCCAGGCTTGCGCGCCGCGGCGATTCGATCTGCCTCGATTCGCTCGCTTACCCCGGCATCAAGGCTATCGCGTCACAATTGGGCGTGCAGTTGCAGCCGCTGCCACGGGACGACGACGGACCGTTGCCGCATGCGTTCGAATCGCTCTGCAGAAGCGGACGGCCTGCCGCGCTGTACTGCAACCCGACCCTGCAGAACCCGAGCACGCTCACGATACCGTTCAGACGCCGCGAAGCGCTGGCCGATATCGCGACGCGCTACAACGTGCCCATCATCGAGGACGACGCCTACGCGATGCTGCCGCAGAGCGCGCCGCCGCCATTGGCATTGCTGGCGCCCGAGCTGACCTACTATGTGACCGGCATGTCGAAGAATCTCGGCGCCGGGCTGCGAATCGCTTACCTGCTGGCGCCGACGGTGCGCGAAGCACAGCGTATCGCCGGTGCATTGCGCGCCACGACCGTGATGCCGAGTCCGTTCACGATGCTGCTGTCCACGCAATGGGTCAACGACGGCACGGCAGGCGAGATGCTGGCCGCGATTCGATCGGAGGCGCATGCACGGCAGGCGATTGCAAGGCGGATTCTCGGCGCATGGCCTTTCGATGCACATCCCGACGGTTTCCATCTCTGGTTGCCGATTCCGCGCGAGTGCCTGTGGACTGCCCCCGATCTGGCGCAGCATCTGCGGAGTCGAAGCGTCGCCGCCGTGGCAAGCGCGGCATTTTCGACGGACGGCGACCCGCCGGCCGCGATCCGCATCTGCCTCGGCGGGCCGCAGAGCCAGGAGCAATGCCTGGACGGTTTGCAGCTCGTCGCGGATGCATTGGTCGACGCACATCATCTTTACGGTGCGGCGATGTAGCGGCCGATACAGCCTCGAAGACATTCGAACTCGAATTGCCGATCTGAAGTGTCATAACGCTGGTGTACGCAGATGTGATGCGTGATGACCTCATTTGCGTTCATGTTGGTTTGCGTCCTCGAACCAGCCCGCCAGTCCCGGCTACCAGTATCCATGCCGGCACATTTTCCGATCATCGACTTCCGAATAACGATAGCGCCATAGTGAGAATAAAGAATATTTAATAAAGTAAATTATGGCCGTCGTTGTCGCTCCGCTCCACATCGCCCGTTCCGCTCGAGCGGCGCCCCCGTGTCACCCGCCCCTCCCCAAGCGCACTCCGCCAGCGCAATGCTGCCGATACCGCCAACGCGGCCGACAAGATCATTTCATATTTCTCACCAAATCCCGACTTGATTAACATCGAAAGGATAAAAAATTAACCTGTCAGAAAATATCTTGTAATTATAAAAACTACCTCCTAGCATGCCCCTGCGGTTCGCGACATGTCTCATATCAAAGTTTATCCTTGATGCATTCCTCGAAAATCACGCTTTTATTCATAATCTGGGGGATTACATGAAGAAACTGTCTCGTCTGCTGTCCATCACCGCGATTACCCTCGCCAGTCTCAGCGCTTTTGCCCAAGCCGGCGACCAGCCGGCCGCGGTCGACAGGGCGCTGCAACTGATCCAGCAGAACCCGTCCGCCTTCAGCCTGACTACCGGCAGCGCCGCTCGCACCTTGAAGTTCGCGGCGCCGCAGGCGAGCGCGCCGACGGACGGCGACCAGTTCCGGGTGCGCGACGTGATCGTCGATCCCGACGGCACCGAGCACGTGCGTTTCGACCGCTTCTACGCGGGTCTGCCCGTGATCGGCGGCGACGTCGTCGTCCATTCGAACCAGGGGCAGCTGAAGCAAGCGAGCCTGACCCAGCCCGCGCCGATCGATCTCGCCGGCAAGATCGGCAAGGTCGGCGACCGCTTCGTGGTGCGCAACGCGCCCGACGTGGGCGCGGCCAGGGTCAAGCGCATCGCGGCCGCGCGTTTCAACTCCGACGTGCGCCGCATCGATGACGCGGAGCTCGTCGTGTTCGCGCGCGACGTCACGCCGACGCTGGCCTACGCGGTACGCGTATACGGGAAGGCGACCGACGCGCACGGCGACGCCGTGCTGTACTACGTCGACGCGCGCACGGGCACCGTGCTCGACGCGCAGGACCTGATCAAGACCGCCGCCGCGACCGGCACCGGCCGCTCGCTGTACTACGGCAACCTGACGCTGACCACCGACCAGACCGGCACGAACGCGTACCGGATGCTCGATCCGACCCGCGGCAGCGGCTCCGTCTACGACGGCCGCGGGCTGATCGCGGAGGATGTCGAGCAAGCGAGCGACCTGCCGATCTTCACGAGCAGCACGAACGTGTGGGGCAACAGCTCGACCACCGACCGGCAAACCGTCGCCGCCGATATCGACTACGGCCTCGCGTTGACTTGGGACTACTACAGGACTACGCACAACCGTAACGGCATCTTCAACGACGGGCGCGGCGTGAGGAGTTTCGCGCACGTGGTGTTCGACACCGGCAGCGGCACGACCGGCGCGAACGCGGCATGGATGCCGTCGCACATCATGGTGTACGGCGACGGCCAGTCGGGCACGAGCCTGCCGAAGCCGGTCGTATCGGTCGACGTGGCCGGGCACGAGATGAGCCACGGCGTGACCGAGGCCACCGCCAACCTGAACTATTCGAGCGACGCCGGCGGCCTGAACGAATCGACGTCCGACATCTTCGGCACGCTCGTGAAGTTCTACGCGAACAACCCGAACGATCCCGGCAACTACGTGATCGGCGCGCGCGTGGTGAGCGGCGGCCTGCGCAAGATGTACAAGCAGGATCTCGATGGCCGGTCGTTCAGCTGCTATCCGTCCGGCGGTTTCTCGTGGTCGAATCCGCGCCACGATCCGCACTTCACGTCGGGCGTCGGCAACCGCTTCTTCTACCTGCTTTCGGAAGGCCCGGCGGTGCCGTCGACCGACACCGGCCTGTCGAGGACGCAGCTGGTCTGCAACGGCGACACGACCTTCAGCGGCCTCGGCCGCGAGAAGGCCGGCAAGATCTGGTACCGGACGCTGACCGTGTACCTGAACGCCAACTCGAGCTACCCGAGCGCGCGGCGTGCGTCGATCCAGGCGGCGAACGACCTGTATGGCGCGAACTCGACCGAGAGCGCCACGGTCGCGCGCGCGTGGAGTGCGGTCGGGGTGAATTGATCGCGCTTGGGTGGGCGTATTGAACGCCGGAAAGCCGCGTGGCGGTTCGTCGCTTCGGAGGAAAGCGAGTCGATCGAGCTCACGCGGCGCTCGGACATGAGAAAGGCAGGTGCCGATCAGCTGCCTGCGATTGCAGGCGGCTGATTTGCTTCGGACTCGGCCCGACGTTGATTGCGCTCGTCGCCGATCGCGTGTTCTGCAATCCGAAGATGGTCGGCAACTCGATCGGCATCATCTGCACGATCGCGGCCGCGCTCGCCATCGAAGTTACGGTTGTCGAAATTCGGCGCAGAAGCCGAAATGGCGCACCATCGAACGCAACGCACCCAAAACGGGAAGCCATATAACAAAAAGCTTTCCATTACCCCCGTATGCACAGATTCGAACAGGCTCAGTCCAAATTTGCATGCTGTTTGTGAGCGGAATTACGGCTGAATACTTTCTTGTCTGACCGTGCCCCTCGCTGTTGCCGGCGAGCCGCGACCAGGATGCCCGACGTGTCTTTACGCGTCGTGGTCGCAGGTGCCGGTGGGTCCTGATCGTCACGCGATCCGGATGAATGCGATCACGCAAATGCAAGAGGGTGCAGCCATGGCATCGATTCCTGAACCGTCGCCGACCGGCGAAACCAACAAACGCAGCTGGCTCGAATCCCACGAGGCCGGTTATCACAAGACGCTCGGCAATCGACAGGTGCAGATGATTGCGATCGGCGGTGCGATCGGAACGGGGCTTTTCCTCGGGGCCGGCGCGCGACTGCAGGCTGCGGGGCCGTCGCTCGCTATCGTCTACCTGGTGTGCGGCGTGTTTTCGTTCCTGATCCTGCGTGCGCTCGGCGAGCTGGTGATGCACCGGCCGAGCAGCGGCAGCTTCGTGTCGTATGCGCGCGAATTCCTCGGCGAGAAAGCGTCTTTCGTCGCGGGCTGGATGTATTTCCTGAACTGGGCAATGACCGGCATCGTCGACATCACCGCGGTCGCGCTCTACATGCATTACTGGACGCCGTTCGCCGGTATTCCGCAATGGATCTTCGCGTTGATCGCGCTCTGCATCGTCGCCACGATGAACCTGATCGGCGTGAAGTGGTTCGCCGAAATGGAGTTCTGGTTCGCGTTGATCAAGGTCGCTGCGATCGTGCTGTTTCTCGGCATCGGCTCCGTGATCCTGGGCACCGGCGGACACGTCGCGGGCCATGACACCGGCATGCACCTGATCACCGACAACGGCGGCTTCTTCCCGCACGGACTGATGCCGGCGCTCGTGCTGGTGCAGGGCGTGGTGTTCGCGTTCGCGGGCGTCGAACTGGTCGGCACGGCAGCCGGCGAATGCAAGGATGCGCGCAAGGTGCTGCCGCGCGCGATCAACAGCGTGATCTGGCGCATTGCGATCTTCTACGTCGCGTCGGTCGTCCTGCTCGTCTGCCTGCTGCCCTGGAGCGCGTACAAGGCGGGGCAAAGCCCGTTCGTCACGTTCTTCGGCGCGCTCGGCGTTCCCGGTATCGGCTCGGTGATGAATCTGGTGGTTTTGACGGCGGCGCTGTCGAGTCTCAACTCGGGGCTGTATTCGACCGGACGCGTGCTGCGTTCGCTGTCGATGGGCGGCTCGGCCCCCGCGTTCCTCGGGCGGATGAGCGCGCAATCCGTGCCGTACGCGGGCATTCTCGTGACGGTCGCGATCTACGTGATCGGCGTGCTGCTCAACTATCTGGTGCCGTCGAGCGTGTTCGAGATCGTGCTGAACATCGCGTCGCTCGGCATCATCAGCACGTGGGGGTTCATCATCGTCTGCCAGATGAAGTTCCGGGCGGCCGTCAAACGCGGCGAAGTGGACGACGTGCCGTTCAGGATGCCCGGCGCGCCGGTGACATCGTGGCTCACGCTGCTGTTCCTGCTCGGCGTGCTGGTCCTGATGGCGTTCGACTACCCGAACGGCACGTGGACGATCGCGTCGATTCCGCTGGTCGCACTGCTGCTCGTCGCCGGCTGGAAGTGGTTGAGCGGCCGCGCGCGCCGTGCGTCGCTCAAACCGACGATTCCGTCGGTCACGCTCACGCAGAGCGTCCTCGAAAAGGGCGACAACTAGGCGATGCGCGATAGCGGACGGCGGCCGTGCAAAGTTCAGAAAAATCCCGCGACAACGACATTTATTGTCCGCACTACACTGCACTTAGCCCCTGCCGCCGTTCAACGCCGCCATGTCCGCCACCGCCCTGCAATTCGCGCTGCTCGCCAAGCAGCAGGAAATCGCGTCGCTGCGCCGCGTGGCCGAACAGATCGAGCTGATCGACCTGCTCGGCCGCCTGATCCACGCGCTGCAGCGCGAGCGCGGCGCGACCAGCATCTATCTGGCGTCGCTCGGCCGGCGTTTCGTCGCGGAACGCGCGGCGGCACGCGACGAATCCGCACCGCTCGTCGCGCAGCTGCGCGAGCGCCTGGATCTGGAACTGGCGCCCGCGCGCGGCTCGACGTCGCGCCTGCTGTCGCTGATCGCATGGGTGCTGCTCGACCTGGAATCGCTGGATGCGCTGCGGGAACGGATCGACCGCATCGCGCTGTCCGCGCCGGATTCCGTCCAGGCGTTCAGCACCGTGATCGGCGGCCTGGTGGAGCTGATTTTCCAGCTGGCCGACAGCGCGGCCGATCCGTCGGTGTCGCGCATGCTGATCGCGCTCGTCCACGTCGTCGAAGGCAAGGAGGAAGCGGGGCAGGAACGCGCCGTCGGCGCGCACATGTTCGCGGCGGGCACATTTTCGGCGGACCAGCAGCAGCGCCTGCTGTATCTGATCGCGGCGCAGGAGCGCAGTCTCGAAGTCTTTGCGAATTTCGCGAGCGCCGAGCAAAACGCATGGCGGGAAACGCGCATGACGGGGCCGCACGTGGCGGCGCTCGAGAAGCTGCGACGCATACTGTGCACGGCGCAGGCCGGCGACACGCTCGATGCGGGCCTGAGCGAAGCCTGGTTCGACGCCGCGAGCGCCCGCATCGACGATCTCTGGCACCTTCAGATCGCGCTGACGCTGCAGGTGCAGGAAACGTGCGACGCCCGGATCGACGACGCGCATCGGACGCTGCGCGACTCCGAGCGCCTGATGGCGCAGTTGCGGAACAATCCGCCGCCGCATATCCAGGCGCTCGCCCATTTCTTCGCCGGCGATCCGCTGTCGGCGCGCGCGGCGGTTCACGAACTGCCGGAGCGCCTCTCCGGCGCCGACCCGTCGACGCTCGCCAGCCTCAAATCCCTGCTGGAATCGCAATCGGCGCGACTGGCCGGCGCGGAGGTCGAACTCGACGCCGCACGTCGCGCACTTTACGAACGCAAGCTCGTGCAGCGCGCGAAAAACACGCTGATGACGCGCTTCAACCTGCGGGAGGACGAGGCGTACCGGATGCTGCAGAAAGCGTCGATGGACCGCAATCGGCCGCTTGCCGATATCGCGGAAGACGCGCTGACGTCGCCCGAGCGATTCATCGACGAGCACGCGCAGCCCGCCGCGCGGCGACGTACGCAGCGAAGCCCGCCGAAGACACCGCGCGACGACGGCACGACCTGAGCTGACCGGAGCGCGCGCCGCGCCACGCACCGCGGTAGCGCCCACAGCGCGTGCAGGAGGCGCGAATTGCACCGCGCGAGTGCGATTCGCGGCGATCGGCTCGCGGCCGGCGCCCCCGGCATGTCGCGCCCCGCCTGCCTGCATCGCGATTTCCCCGCCACTGGTATGAAAGTTGCGAACAACACGTTCGTCGGGCTAATGGCGGCCTGACGGTCGCGCCATGTCGAACCATGGCGGACGATCCCGTGGATAACAGCGTCCGCGCCGGGCACTCGCATGTCGAGCGAGTGCCCGGCGCGGATTTTTTTTGCCCGTCCAACCTTGCGAGCACACACCATGGCCTACCTCACGCCCAACGAGTTCGTCACCAAGATGGTCGACGCCGGCGAATCGAAACTGTCGATGTCGACCCGCGACACGCTGATCCGCGCGTACATGGCGGGCGCGATCCTCGCGCTCGCGGCCGCGTTCGCGGTCAGCATCACGATCAACACCGGCAACGCGCTGGTCGGTTCGCTGCTGTTTCCGGTCGGATTCTGCATGCTGTACCTGCTCGGCTTCGACCTGCTTACCGGCGTCTTCACGCTCGCGCCGCTCGCGGTGATCGACCGCCGGCCCGGCGCGACCTGGGGCGGCGTGTTCCGCAACTGGACGCTGGTGTTCATCGGCAATTTCGCGGGCGCGCTGACGGTCGCGCTGTTCATGGCGATCATCTTCACGTTCGGCTTTTCGGAGGCGCCGAACGCGATCGGACAGAAGATCGGCGGCATCGGCGAAGCGCGCACGCTCGGCTATGCGGCGCACGGCGCCGCCGGCATGCTCACGCTGTTCGTGCGCGGCGTGATGTGCAACTGGATGGTATCGACCGGCGTGGTCGCCGCGATGATGTCGACGTCGGTTCCCGGCAAGGTGATCGCGATGTGGATGCCGATCCTCGTGTTCTTCTACATGGGCTTCGAGCATTCGGTCGTGAACATGTTCCTGTTCCCGTCCGGCCTGATGCTCGGCGCCCACTTCACGATCGCCGACTATCTGCTGTGGAACGAGATCCCGACGGTGCTCGGCAACCTGGTCGGCGGGCTGCTGTTCGTCGGCGCGGCGCTGTACAGCACGCACTACAAGACCGCGCCGAAACGCGTGCCCGCTTCGCCGGTAGGCGTCGTCGCGCGCAAGGCCTGATCCATCCTGCGGCTCCGCATCAACCCGTGACAGGCCGCCCCGCTGCGTTCGTCGCGCAGCGGGGCGGCGTACGTCACTCGACGTTGTCCGTCACGTCCGTCATCCGGATCATGTGCGGGCGCACCGCGTCTTCGTCCGGCGCTGCGCCCGTCGGCTCCGGATGGATCAGCGCCTCGAGCCGCGCCTTGGTCGCGATGAATTCCGGCGTGTTGAACTGCGAATAACCGCGCGGGCGCGGCACCGGCACCTCGATCAGCTCCTGCACTTTGCCCGGATTGGCCTTCAGCACGAGAATCCGGTCCGCGAGCAGGATCGCCTCGTCGAGATCGTGCGTGATGAACAGCACCGTCACGTCGATGTTGCGCCAGATGTCGAGCAGGTGCGCCTGCATCTTCGCGCGGGTCTGCGCATCGAGCGCGCCGAACGGTTCGTCCATCAGCAGGATGCGCGGCCGGTTCGCGAGCGCGCGCGCGATCGCGACGCGCTGCTTCATCCCGCCCGACAACTGGTGCGGATATACGTCCGCGAAGCGCGTGAGCCCGACGAGGTCGAGCCATTGCAGCGCCTCGCGCTCCGCCTCGCCGCTGCTGCTGCCGTTGCGCTTCAGGCCGAACATCACGTTCTTCTTCACGGTCAGCCACGGAAACAGCGTATAGCCCTGGAACACCATCCCGCGATCGGCGCCGGGGCCCTGCACGGGCTTGCCGTCGAGCAGCACGTCGCCGCTCGTCTGCGACTCGAGCCCGGCCAGGATGCGGATCAGCGTCGACTTGCCGCAACCGGACGGCCCGATCACGCAGACGAACTCGCGCCGGTGGGTGCGGAAGCTGATGTCGTCGAGCGCGACCACTTCGCCCTGCGGCGACCGGAAGCGCTTGCCGAGATGGCGCACGTCGAGAATCACGTCGCGCGCCTTCAGGCGTGCGAAGCGTTCGCTCACGGCGTCGGACTGGAGCAGGTAGTCGGGAAGGCTGTGCGGATTCTGCATGATCGTTTCTTCCGAAAGGATGCGGTAGGTCATCGTCTTCAGCCGTCACGCCTTCAGCGTGCGGTCCCATGGAAACAGCCGGCGGCCGAGCAGCGCGAGCACGATGTCGGTCCCGAGGCCGATGATCCCGATCATCAGGATCGCTGCATAGACGTTGTCGAAATGCTGGTAGCGCGCCTGCTGGCTGATGTACCACGTGATGCCCGAACTGGTGCCGACCAGCTCGGCGACGATCAGGTAGGTCCACGCCCAGCCGAGCAGGATCCGCTGGTCGCGATACAGGTCGGGCAGGATGCCCGGCACGACGACGTGCGCGATCAGCCCCGGCTTTTTCGTGCCGAGCGTCAGCGCCGCCTCGAACAGCCCGTACTCGAGCTTGCGCGTGGTGTTCGCGACGATCAGCACCTGCTGAAAGAACGTGCCGATCACGATGATCGCGATCTTCGGTGCGTCGTAGATGCCGAGGATCGCCACCATCAGCGCGCCGAACGCCGGCGCGGGCAGATAACGAAAGAATTCGAAGAACGGCTCCTGCAGCCGCGCGAGCGCGCTGAAGGTGCCGCATACGATGCCGATCGGCACGCCGATCGCCGACGAGATCACGAAGCCCCAGAAGATGATGCGGATGCTGTGCCACAGGCTTTCGTGCAGCCATACGCCGTCGCGCGATGCCGGCGGCGTCGTGAACGCCGTATAGAACGCGCGCAGCACCTGATGCGGCGCGGGCAGGTACACGGGATTCGCGCGCTCGCCTTCGGGCACGGCCGCATGCGTCGCTCGCGCATGCGCGAGCTCGTCGTCGAACACGTCGCGGTCGATCTGCATGCCGGGCTGGAAATAATCGACGCTGCCGGGGTTCGTGATGCGCACCTGAGGATGCCAGACGAACGGCACGTAGCTGAGCACGCACCAGACGGCGAGCGGCAGCAGGAAGGACGCGACGCCGAGCGTCCACTTGCCGCGGGTCGACAGCTCGCGGCGCACCGCGAGCCAGTCGGTCGTATTGCGGGTCACTGACATGGTGAATCTCCGTATCGTGTTGCTTGCCGGTCGCGGGCGACCGGGCGTTCAGTGCGGCGCGCCGTTCGCACGGTAGGCGCGCCAGCCGCCGAAGCGCGTGATGTCCACGGCGCCGTCGAGCGCGGCGGGTTCGCAGAGAAAGCCCTGCACCTGCGCGCCGTCCGCGAGCGTCAGCGTGCCGATGCCGAGCGGCGCACCGATGCCGGCAACGAAGCTGCCATAAGCCGCGACCGGCATCTCCCAGATCTCTACCGCGATCGCCGCACCGCCTTCCGGCACGCGCACGAGGCCCGGCTTCGCGACGCCGCCCGACACGGCCGCGCTCAATGCGTAGAGGCGGTAGGACAGCGCGGTGGTCGTCGCGGCGACGAAGCGCGCGCCGCGCTGCGTGAGCTGCCCGTTCAGCGGCTCGCCGCGCAGATGCGCGCCGACGACGGCCACGCGCACGACGCCCGCCGGCGCGGCGAGCGGCAGCGTGATCGCACCGGAACGCTTGTCGCGCACGGCGGCATGAGGTTCGTTCGCGCCTGCGTTTGCACGATCGTCGGCATCGACATCGACATCGGCGTTGGCGTTGGCGTTGCAAGCGCCCTCGCCCGTCGCGGCGTCGCCGTGCTGCGCAGCGCCCCACGCGTCGGCCAGATCGAGCAGCATCGCGTCGTCGTGCGCGCGGCCGACGAAGGTGATGCCGAACGGCAAACCCGCATGCGGTCCGGTGTCGCAGATGCCCGCCGGCACCGCGATCGCGGACAGGTCGAGCAGGTTCACGAAGTTCGTGTAATAGCCGAAGCGCGCGTTGACGCCGATCGGATCGGCTTCCAGTTCGTCGACGGTCGCGGTCGTCGCCGACGTCGGCATCACGATCGCATCGATGTCGTCCCAGGCGCGGGCCGCGTCGACACGCAGCGCGGCGAGCCGGTCGAACGCCGCGAACGCGTCGGCGGCGCTGAACCGCGCCGCGCCGCCGACGATCTCGCGTATCACCGGATGCAGCGCGTCAGGCCGTTCCGCGAAGAACGCGCCGATCGCAGCCAGCCGCTCGGCGACCCACGGCCCTTCGTACAGCAGCCGCGCGGTCGCGAGGAACGCGCTGAAATCGATCTCGACGATTCGTGCGCCGGTCGTACGCAAGCGTTCGACGGCCGCCTGCCACGCGGCCCGGTACGACGCGTCGCCGAAGAACTCGAGCTGATCGGCGCGCGGCATGCCGAAGCGCATGCTGGCGAGCGGCCGAGCGTGCCGCGCATGGCGGCCATCCGCGTCGAGCAACGGCTGCCACGCGCGTCCGTACGGATCGCCGTCGGTCACGCCATGCGCAACGGCGAACACCGCGCGCGCGTCGCCCGGCGTATGCCCGAACACCGACACGCAGTCGAGCGACCGGCAGGCCGGCACCACGCCGAGCGTGCTCAGCACGCCCTTGGTCGGCTTGAGCCCGACGAGCCCGTGAAACGCGGCCGGCACGCGGCCCGACCCGGCCGTGTCGGTGCCGAGCGCGAACGCGGCAACGCCGAGCGCGACGGCCACCGCCGATCCCGAACTCGATCCGCCCGACGCATAACGCGGATCGAGCGCATTGCGGCACGCGCCGTACGGCGAGCGCTGCCCGGACAGCCCGGTCGCGAACTGGTCGAGATTGGTCTTGCCGATCGGGATCGCGCCGGCGGCGATCAATCGCTCGACGACCGGCGCGCTGCGCGACGGCACATACGCGTAAGCGGGGCACGCTGCCGTCGTCGGAATGCCGGCCAGGTCGATGTTGTCCTTGATCGCGAACGGCACGCCATACAGCGGCAGCGTGGCGATGTCGCGTCCGGCCAGCGCATCCGCGTAGCGTGTCATTTCGTCGTGCGTCAGCGGCCGGATCCACGCATGATGCGGATCGCCCGCGTCGAAGTGGGCGGCGATCGCCTCGACGAGCGCATGCGGCGTCAGGCTGCCGGCCTCGTACCGCGCGCGCAGCGCGGCGATCGAGCTCAGGTCGGGTAGCGGATGACGATCGAAGGGCTTCATGCGACCTCCTCGGCCGCGCCGGCCTTCATCACCATCAGCCGCTGCCCGGCGACGACGGCCGCGCCCGGCACGCAATCGACCGTCTCGATCACGCCGTCTTCCATCGCCACCACGGACACCTCCATCTTCATCGATTCGAGAATCGCGACGACCTGCCCCTCGGTCACCCGCGCGCCGGTTTCGACCAGCACCTTCCATACGCTGCCCGACACGTCGGCGGTAATGCCGCGCTGTTCGTCGGCGAGCGTGTCGCCGGCCGCCGCTGCACCGGCACCGGCGTCGCCCTGCCCGGCTTCGCCCGCATACTCGGCGTGGCCGGCGGCCCGCCAGCGCTCGCGCTCATCATCGAACGCGGCCTGCTGCATCGCCTTGAACGCGGCGATCGATTCGGCTTCGTCGCGCAGGAAGCGGTTGTACGCGCCGAGATCGAACACGGATTCCTCGATCTTCAGCTCGGCGCGGCCCGCGATGAAATCCGCGCGCAGTTCGGCCAGCTCGGCCTCGCTGACCTCGTAGAAACGGATCTCGTCGAAGAACCGCAGCAGCCACGGCTTGCCGGGCTCGAACGCGCGCGTCGTCCGGTGACGGTTCCACATCTGCACCGTGCGACCGACGAACTGATAGCCGCCGGGCCCTTCCATCCCGTACACGCACAGGTAAGCGCCGCCGATGCCGACCGCGTTCTCCGGCGTCCACGTGCGCGCCGGGTTGTACTTGGTCGTCACGAGCCGGTGCCGCGGATCGAGCGGCGTCGCGACGGGCGCGCCGAGATAGACGTCGCCGAGCCCCATCACCAGATAACGCGCGTCGAACACGATGCGCTTCACGTCGTCGATGCTGTCGAGGCCGTTGATCCGGCGGATGAACTCGATATTGCTCGGGCACCACGGCGCATCCGGCCGCACCGACTGCATGTAGCGCTCGATCGCGACGCGCGTCGACGGGTCGTCCCACGACAGCGGCAGATGCACGATCCGGTTCGGCACGCGCATGTCGGCGACGTCGGGCAATTCGCGCTCGGCTGCCTGCAGATGCGCGAGCAGCGTATCGAGCGGCAGCGCGTGCGCATCGAAATGCACCTGCAGCGAACGGATGCCGGGCGTGAGGTCGAGCATGCCGGGCAGCCGGTGCGCGTCGAGCCAGCACATCAGCGCGTGCACGCGAAAACGCAGGTTCAGGTCGAGCACGAGCGGGCCGTATTCGATCAGCACGTTGCGGTCGCCCGAGCGCCGGTAGACGACGCCGATGCCGTTGCCGGCCGAGGGATCGCGGTACAGCACGCAGTCGTCCGGCGCAGCCGCGTTCGACGAAGCAGCCGGTGCCGGCGATGCGCATTCGGGAGCCGCAGCCACGCGCGCGAACTGCACGGTGTCGCCCGGCCGCAACTGCCCGAGCTTCCACAGCTCGTCGCGCACGACCGTCACCGGGCACACGAAGCCGCCGAGGCTCGGCCCGTCGGGCCCGAGTATCACCGGCATGTCGCCGGTGAAATCGACCGCGCCGATCGCATACGCGTTGTCGTGGATGTTCGACGGATGCAGGCCCGCCTCGCCGCCGTCCGCGCGCGCCCATTGCGGCTTCGGGCCGATCAGCCGCACGCCCGTGCGGCTCGAGTTGTAATGGACCGTCCAGCGCGTGTCGTACAGCATCGCGATGTCGTCCGCCGTGAAGAAATCCGGCGCGCCGTGCGGGCCGTCGAGCACGCCGAGCGTCCACGCATGCGTCAGCGCGGGCCGGTCGGCTTCGGCGAGCGTCGCGCCGGCTTCGCCGCGCCCCGCATCCGCATGCAGGTGCAGCACGTCGCCCTTGCGCAGCGCGCGGCCTGCGTGGCCGCCGAACTGGCCAAGCGTGAAGGTCGCCTTGCTGCCCAGATAGTCCGGCACCTGCAGCCCGCCCTTCACCGCGAGACACGCGCGCACGCCGGCGCCCGTCACGCCGCCCAGCTTCAGCACCGCGCCGGGCGCCGCGCGCAGCACCTGCCAGAACGGTGCGGGCGCGCCGTCTAGCGTCGCCGCGAGCGGCGCGCCGCCGAGCACGAACAGCGTGTCGGTGTTGAAGCGCAGCGTCGCGCCGACCATCGTGAACTCGAGGCCGGCGGCGTCGCGCGGATTGCCGAGCAGCGCATTCGCGAGATCGAACGCGCGATCGTCCATCGGCCCGGACGGCGGCACGCCGACGGCCCAGTAGCCGACGCGGCCCGGCGTTTGCTGCACGGTCGTCTGCACGCCGCCGTCGAGCACGTCGATCGTGTGCGGCGCGAACGCGAAACGCGACAGGAACGCGGTGGTCTGCGCGCCGCGCGCGAACGTGTCGGAACCGGCGATCGCGCGCAGATAGTCGAGATTGGTCTCGATCCCGTACAGCTCGGTGGCGGCCAGCGCGTCGCGCAATGCCGCGAGCGCATCGCGGCGCGTATCGCCGCGCACGATCAGTTTCGCGAGCAGCGGATCGTAATAGGCGCTGACCTCGGTGCCCGCATCGATCCACGTATCGACGCGCACCGCATCCGGAAACGCGACATGCGTGAGCACGCCCGCGCTCGGCCGGAACTGCTGGTGCGGGTCTTCCGCATAGAGCCGCACCTGGATGCTCGCGCCGCGCGGCGCGACGGCGAGCGTATCGAGCGGCGGCAGGTCGCCTTCGGCCTGCAGGATCATCCATTCGACGAGATCGATGCCGGTCACGGCTTCCGTCACGCAATGCTCGACCTGCAGCCGCGTATTCACCTCGAGAAAATAGCAGCGGCGCTCGCGTGCGTCGAACACGAATTCGACCGTGCCGGCCGACGCATAGGCGACCGCGCGCGCAAGCCGCACCGCGCTTGCGTGCAGCGCGGCGCGCTCGCCGTCGGCGAGATCCGGCGCGGGCGTTTCCTCGATCACCTTCTGGTTGCGCCGCTGCACCGAGCAGTCGCGCTCACCGAGCGCGATCACGCCGCCGCGCCCGTCGCCGAAGATCTGCACCTCGATGTGCCGCGCGTGCTCGACGAACTTCTCCAGATAGACACCCGCGTGCGCGAAGTTCGCGCTGCCGAGCCGCACGACGGATTCGAACGCCGCCGCGAGCTGCGCGGCGTCGCGGCACAGCGACATGCCGATGCCGCCGCCGCCCGCCGTGCTCTTCAGCATCACCGGATAGCCGATCGCATCGGCTTCGGCGAGCGCCGTCGCGACATCCGCGAGCAGCCCGGTGCCCGGCAGCAGCGCGACGTCGTGCGCGCGCGCCAGTTCGCGCGCGGTGTGCTTGAGGCCGAACGCGCGCATCTGCGCGCCGCTCGGCCCGATGAAGCGCAGGCCGGCGGCCTCGCATGCGTCGGCGAACTCGGCGTTCTCCGACAGAAAGCCGTAGCCGGGATGCACGGCCTGCGCACCGGTCGCGCGCGCCGCAGCGAGGATCGCCGCGACGTTCAGGTAGCTGTCGGCCGCCGGCGCGGCGCCGACGCAGACGGCTTCGTCGGCGAGCGTCACGTGACGCGCATCGCGATCGGCTTCCGAGTAGATCGCGACCGACGCGATGCCGAGCCGCTTCAGCGTTCGGATCACGCGGCAGGCGATTTCGCCGCGGTTCGCGACGAGGACTTTTGTGAATCTCATGTTGCCTCCCGCCGGGCCGCCCCAAGGCAGGCAACCGCCCCCTCGGGGGGCAGCGAAAAATAGTGAGCGTGCGGGTCGTTCATCATGCCTCCCAGATCGTCAGCCGCACCGGCGTCGGGTTGTAGCCGTTGCACGGGTTGTTGAGCTGCGGGCAGTTCGAGATCAGCACCGTGACGTCCATCTCCGCGCGCATCTCGACATACTTGCCGGGCGCGGAAATGCCGTCCTCGAACGTCAGCCCGCCGAGCGGCGTGACCGGCACGTTCATGAAGAAATTGACGTTGCCGACGAGGTCGCGCTTGGTCAGCCGCGCGCCGGTGCCGCATGCGCAATGCGCGATCGCGTTGAGGAAGCTGTCGCGGCAGTTGTGCATGTGGCGCTTGTCGAGCGCGTAGCGCACCGTGTTGCTCTCGGCCGCGCACGCGCCGCCGAGCGTGTCGTGGCGGCCGCAGGTGTCCGCCACGATCGTCACCATCGGATTGCCGAGACTGGACAGCAGCACGCTGCCCGCGCTCAGGTACAGGTTGCGCTGCTCGCGGATCGTGTCCTGCGCGCTGTAGCGCTCGTCGGGTGCGTCGGTGCGATAGAACAGCGTGTCGACGGCCTGGTTGCCTTCGAGGTCGAGGATGCGCAGCACCTGCCCGCGCTTCACGTCGTGCAGCCACGGTTCGCCGGCGTTCAGCGTGGTGTCGTAGATCGCGTGCCGCGGGTCGAGGCGGCTTTCGATGATCGGCATGTCGGGGCTCCTCAAGCGAACAGTCGGTCGGTGTTGACGAAGCCGCGCGTGTTCTCCGCGCACGCGGTGCGGCACGGATCGTCGTCCGGCGCGGCGCCGTCGGCCGGATACGCGCGGTATGCGATCAGCTTCACGGGTTTCGGCGCATAGGCCGGCTGCGGATCGAGCGGATGCGGCGCGGTCGAGAACGCGGCGAGCGTATTCATCTCGAAGCGCAGGTCGAACGCGCTGCCGGCCGGCGAGTGGCCCGCGACGAAATCGAACGACCCGTCGTCGCGCGGCGCGAGCTTGCTGAAGAAATTGACGTTCGCGACGAGGTCGCGCGCGGACAGCCCGTATTTCGCGAGTTCGAGCACGAGGCTGTCGCGGCCGTTGCGGATCATCGCGTTGCGATCGACCTGATACGACGACGGGCCGTACTTGCGCGCGAACAGCCGCGCATCGCCGATGCCGCCGAGCGGATCGTGCCAGCCGAGCGTATCGGCCGTGATCGATGCGATCACGCGGCCCATGTCCGTATACAGCGCGTGGCCGCGCGTCAGGTGCGCGGTGTGCTGCGCCTTCAGCGTATCGGCCATGTTGTAGCGTTCGAGCGGATCTTCGTGACGATGAAACACGGCGGACAGGTTCGCGCCGCCGTCGAGATCGACGACGCGCAGCGCGAGGCCGCGGCGCAGGATGCCGGACCAGTGGGTTCCGGCGGGGACGACCGTTTCCCACACGACGTGCGGCAACGGGGCAAGCGGGGCTTGGGGGCTCGGCGACATGGCGGCTCCTCGGATCGGTTGGACAAAAGGCGTGAGAGGGCGACCGAACGACATCGCGACCTCCCGGGCTTTTGTCCCTCCGTGGAGCCTCGCCGGATCCTCGTGACAAGGCAGGCGGCAAGACCGGATTGCTCTCGGACCAGGCATCGCGCGGCGTGTGACGCCTTGCGACCGGAACCCTAGCGATCCTGAAGATGATGCAAATTGCTTCGCACCTCTCGGACGGTGAATAAGCGAGTTGCGTGCCAGCGCATGCATCCGAGCACGCGCGGCCCCGTTCGGCGGGGCATGCGAGGACGAACGGCGCGCCATGCACGCGCATCGGCCCGCCCTCCCGTTGGGCAGCGTGCGCACCACTCGAACGCGGCCGGCACCAGCGCGGGGCAGCCGCGGGCCAGCAATACGCACGCGCACCGCGTGCGATCGCAATGGCACGGCCATTGCTGAATACGCACACCGTCACTCTGTCCACCGATCGCTCATGAACAAACTCGACCTGCTTCGGCGCGCGCTGGCCGCGCTCTTCTCCGCGCGTTTCATCGAACTTCAGCGTGCGGCGCGCCGTCGCTGAACGGCGCGTTTCCGACGCACGTCAGCCGCCGGACCACATCGCTGGCATGCTTCTCGCTCGCTCCGATGCCGAGAGGTGCGGCGGAGTCGCATCTTAGGGATGCTAGGGTTCCGGTTCGTCGAACGTCTGGTCCGAGAGCAGCCCGGCGTCGGTGCGTACGGTCGTCTGACCGTGCGCGCGTGGCGCTACACGGCGGGACAAAAGCCCGGGAGATTGGCGATGGCGACGGCCGTCGCGCCTCTCCGTGGCCGGTCGTTCGTCCCGCATCCGCAGGAACCGGTCACGCGGCCGGATCGCGCATGGGCGCGACCCGTGCCGACGATCCCGATCCCGGTCTCCTGGAGAAAACGATGACCCGCCTCGCCTCGCCGTTCCGCCGCCTGCTGTCCTCCCGGCACCTTCGTTCCGTCCACCGTGCGCTTGCCGCCGTCGCCGTCACGACGTCGCTGTTCGCCGCGCCCGCCGCGCATGCGGCTCCACCGCTGAAAATCGGCTACAGCGACTGGCCCGGCTGGGTCGCGTTCCAGGTCGCGCTCGACAAGGGCTGGTTCAAGGAAGCCGGCGTCGACGTCGATTTCGAATGGTTCGATTACTCGGCGTCGCTCGACGCATTCTCCGCGGGCAAGCTCGACGCGGTCGCGGTGACCAACGGCGATGCGCTCGTCACGGGCGCGTCCGGCGCGAAGAACGTGATGATCCTGCTCACCGACTATTCGGCGGGCAACGACATGATCATCGCGAAGCCGCCGCTGCGGACCGTCGAAGGCCTGAAGGGCAGGAAGGTCGGCGTCGAGCTCGGGCTCGTCGATCACCTGCTGCTCGAAACCGCGCTGCAGAAGCACGGGCTGAAAGACGGCGACGTCACGCTCGTCAACGCGAAGACCAACGAACTGCCGCAGGTGCTCGGCTCATCGTCCGACATCGCGGCGGTCGCGGCGTGGCAGCCGAATGCCGGCGAGGCGCTGAAACGCGCGCCGGGTGCGCGCGCGATCTTCACGTCGGCGGATGCGCCGGGGCTGATCTACGACGCGATCACGGTGACGCCGACCAGCCTCGCCGCGCGCCGGGCCGACTGGGCGAAGGTCGTCAAGGTCTGGTATCGCTGCGTGGCCTACATCAACGATCCGAAGACGCAGGCCGACGCGGTGAAGATCATGTCCGCCCGCGTGGGCCTCGCGCCGGCGCAGTATCTGCCGCTGCTGAAGGGCACGCACCTGCTCGATGCCGCGGCAGCAAAGCAGGCGTTCCGCAAGGGCGACGGCCTCGATTCGATCTACGGATCGACCCGCAACGCGAATGCATTCAACGTGCGCAATGCGGTCTACAAGCAGTCGCAGGACATCGACGCGTATATCGATCCGCGTCTCGTCGAATCGCACTGAAGGCAGCGGGCGGGCCGCCCGGAACGATGTCATCTGTCGATATCGAGCGGCCGCCGCCGGGATCCGAAAGGTGTCGAGGAGCCCGGCGCAGGCGTGAAGGCGGTGGATTGCCGGGCGAACGCCACGCCCTCGCGCGACTATAAGAGATGGCCCCACCGCCGGGCCGCTCACTCCTTGACACGCAGCAGCAACGACCTGTGCTTCCAGCTTTCCCTGCTGATCTAATCGGAAGCGGCCATGTCGTCGTCGAAAGCACCCTCCGTCGGTCGAGTCCGACCGACGCCTGCCGGAAGAGCCGCTCAAGTAGACCCCGCTGATGTTGATGCCGCCCAGAAATGCCGTACGCGCATCGACGATCAGGAGCTTGCAGCGATCGCGATGATCGACATTGAAAATCCCAGAAGTACACACCGCGTTCATAGGCTCGATGACGACCGGAATCATGACGACGGTCGGCTTGGCCCTGGCTATCGGCGGCATGTCCATGGCGCCGGCTTTCGGCGCAGACTACGGCAACTACGAGAACCAACAGCAGTATGGCGCGAATGACGGCTATCAGCGTTACCCAAGCCAACCACAGCAACATCGCATGGGTGACGGTTATTGGCAGAACCACGGGCATCAGTGGGATCACCGCAATCGGCAGGTTTATCGACATCCGGGCAATGACTACCGTCGCGGCGACTACTACGACAACCGGGACTATGTGTATGCGCCACCACCCGTGGTCTATGCCCCGCAGTCGTCGCCGGGCGTCAGCCTGTTCATACCGCTCCGGTTCCGGTAGGGTGCGGGATCGCACGGGGCTTTGTCTGCTGGGTCGGATGGCAACGAAACCAGGAGAGACCGCTGTTCGGGCTGTCTCGGTTTCTTTGCTTCGCGATTGCCGCGCAACCAGCCTTTTGCGGTGACCTTATTGCGATTCCATTCTGTTCGGATTGCGCGACCGCGCGGAGGACAACATGCATAAACCTGCGGAGCTTGCCGAAAAATTCTTTGGCGTACCCTATGAATCATTGGACGAGCGCGCGAAGAATGTTGCACGTCTCGTTTCGGAACGAAAGCGCATAGCGAGAGACTCCACGAAAGAACTGGATGCAGCGGCAACGCGCGGCCAGCGCGCGGCAGATGCCGTTGCCGCCTTCGGCGGGTCGTGGATATTCATCACGTGCTTTATTGTCGTCATGGTCGTGTGGGTCGGCCTGAATTCGCTGATTCTGGCAACGTACAGCAAAGCCTTCGATCCTTACCCGTATATCTTGCTCAACCTGTTTCTCTCGATGCTGGCAGCGATCCAGGCACCCATTATCCTGATGGCCCAGAACAGGCAGTCATACAAGGACCGGGTGTCTGCCGAACATGATTACGAAATCAATCTGAAGGCCGAACTCGAGATCATGTTGCTCCATGAAAAGCTGGACGGGTTGCGCGAGGAGCAATGGACTGAATTGCTGAACATGCAGAAGGAACAGATGGCGGCGCTGAAGAACCTGCTCGAGTCCGGCAGGACGTGAGCGATGGGGCATCAGGTTCGCCAGCGTCGCGAAACGACGCGAATCTGTCATGATGACGCGCGCCGGGCGAACGCTGACCGGCGATGTTCATGTGATGACCGCGGCCGACCTACCATCCTTCCCGCTGCCCGTCCTTATGCGGCCACCGGTCATCGGGATGCCGGGAATGATTCATGTGATCGCGGGAAGTGTCGCCTCGATTCCATCCGCTTTCGTGACCGCCGCCGTACGCGCCGCCATACCCCCCGTTTCGATCACCACGATAGCCGTCGCCGGGTACCCAAAGGCATCCTGCAAGCACGGTTGCGATAGCCGCAAGACAGACATAGATAGACGCACGCATGTTGCTCTCCTTGCCAGTCGCATTCGAGCGTGGTGCTTCGTTTGATCGACCGGAGACGAATGACGGAATCATTCACCACTGATGTGAACCACGTCGATGTTCGTGAAAAGGTCACGCACGAATGGATAGTTTCAGCAGACATCCTCCTGTCAACGAGATTGCGAGTCTGTACGGTGAAGGACGCTTGCGGAAGCGGACAAGTGGAGGATCCCGGCCGCCATCGTGAATCTCTGCGATTTGATTTTGCATACGTTGCCGGACCGGTTGCGCGGCATCGACCGACACTCACCCACGCACGACGTACGTGCTGCGAAGCTGAACGAGACGCGGGCCGAGGCGGATATCGCGTCTTTGTACGCTGTCGTAATGCGGCGATCCGACGGCGCGGCGGCGAATCTGGACTCAACTCGCCTGATACGCACGTAAGCGCAAGCGTGCTCGTGCCTGGCGCTTGTCCGGCAATGTACCTGACGCACGCGAATCATCGCGGCGCATCATTCCGCGGTCGACGCCGTCCAGGGCCTGGCGACCGCGATTTCCCGTCAATCGCGCCGTGAGATATCGGTTCCGTATCGAGCACGCGCGATTGCGCGCACCTTGATGAGACATGTATCGGCACTATAATTTTTGAAGGTCGATTCGCATTCGAACGGTAGGTCACACCGAATTCATCGGGAAAAGGGACACATTGCCGTCACCCTCCCGTCCGGACGTCGGATCGGTAAAGTATGATGGTTGACCCCTTCCGCCGATTCCCGCTGCGTCCACATCGGCCGGGTTCTCCATCGTCAACCGGGCGCGAGCGCAGGAGCCACGCATGCAAGACAACCCGCCCATTACCGAAAACCACCTGCTTGCCGCGCTGCCGGAAAACGAGCGCGCCCACCTCGCCGCACACCTGACGCTCGTCGACATGCCGTTGGGGAAAGTGCTGTACGAGTCGGGTGGCCAGCTTCATCACGTCTATTTCCCGACCACGTCGATCGTGTCGCTGCTGTACGTGATGGAGGACGGCTCGTCCGCGGAAATCGCGATCGTCGGCCATGAAGGCATGATCGGCGTGTCGCTGTTCATGGGCGGCGAAACGACGCCGAGCCGAGCCGTCGTGCAAAGCGCGGGGCAGGCCTACCGGCTCGACGCGGGCATCCTGAAAGAAGAATTCCGGCGCGGCAACTCGATGCAGCGCCTGCTGTTGCGCTATACCCAGGCGCTGATCACGCAGATGGCTCAGACCGCGGTATGCAACCGGCATCACTCGATCGATCAGCAACTGTGCCGCTGGCTGCTGCTCAGCCTCGACCGTCTGCCGTCGAACCAGCTGCGCATGACGCAGGAGCTGATCGCCAACATGCTGGGCGTGCGCAGGTCGGGCGTGACGGAAGCGGCATTGAAGCTGCAGGACGCGGGCCTCATCCGCTACAACTACGGTCATATCGAGGTGCTGGATCGGCCGGGGCTCGAAAAGCGCGTGTGCGAATGCTACAGCGTGGTCAAACGCGAATTCGATCGCCTGCTTCCCGATCTGAAGCGCCTCTAGCCGCGACTGCGACGCACCGTGGCGCGAACGGCCCGAATGCGATATTCCGTGAGCATACGACTGTCGACGCGACGAAACCTCTGCGTGACATCGTTTCATCCGGCTACCCAGTACGGCGTCCGGTTGTAGTACTGGTGAAGCGACATTCCCCACCGTGATTGCGTCATCACCGGCCAATGCTCGTCGTCGAAGCCCGGGGTGCCTTTGACATGCGCGGCGGTCACATCCAGATGGAAAGATTTGTCGCCGATATCGTATTTCATCGCACTCCACGGAATGGCGCAAAGCATCTCGCCCGTTCCTCCGCTGGAAGCAACCGCGTAGGCAATTCTGCCGTGGTGCAAGTCGAGCACGATGTCGAAAACACTTCCAACATCCTCGCCGTCCGACGCAACGATCTTGCTGCCCTTCAGTACATCCGCAGTCCTTACCATAGGACCGGGCTCGTCGCCTGAATCGCGTTCGACAAGCTTGCCTCCGTTGCCGTCATCCACAGGTCGATCGGGGGGGTGAAGCGTCGTCATGATGTCCTCCTTGGACAAGATCCGGGAATATCCGTCTCGTGCGCAGCGTCGACATCGACAATGGCACTCGACGCACGAGAAAACGCTGCGCGCACCGGCATCGGAAGTCGGTACGGTTCCGTACCCGGGAAGACCGGGAATATCGGCTCGCCGTCGCTCTGACCGATGCCTCCGCGTTCATCGATATCGCTGAATGCCGGCGACGACTCGATGGATCCCTGTCACGCAAGGCGTTGGCACGCATCGCGCAACCTGCGCTAACGGTGCTTGACGTGTGACGATTTCCGGTGATGCTTTCGATGGGCCGGGCGGGAAATCATCCGGGTGACACCGCCTATCGACGGCGGATCGCTGGCGGGGAACGTCCCCTCGACCGCGTCGTCGACATTGCGCTCGCTCTTGCTGCCGTTCGTATGCTTCTCTCGATACCTGCTGCGCATAACCGCCTCCATGGAGCTGATGGTCGGACCGGGCTGCCCCGGATTCGACTGGCCGCCTGCGGCCGGCCCGCCAATGTGGAATACCGCTGGTCACGACGCCAGCATAGGCCCCATTTGAAAATTACGCAGGGCACGAGCGGACCCTGGCGATCTTCACCGCTTCGTGATCCTGATGACAAAAAATCGACAGGATGTTTCGCGACATGTCGGGAGGGGGACGGTTCGCCGCCGGATCGCCCCCGCACACGCTTTGTACGGTTTCGTACCGCATCGGCCATTCGTCGCGTGTAGCGTCTCAAGCATGCCGGCCATCCGAGGGGACGCGCTCGGCAGGAATCGCTCCGCACCGACGGACGTACGGCTGGACGCCGCCGCACGGCAGGCATGCCAGCCGGATCACCGACGTGCCGAGCATCGATCTGGCGAGGACATCATGTTACGAAGCATCCGAAGGTTGCACGGAGACACGGTTCGAGCGAAGGACGGCGATATCGGGCGTATCCATCAGGCCTACTTCGACGACGACAACTGGTGCATCCGCTACCTCGTCGTCGAGACGGGCGACTGGCTGCACGACAGGCAGGTGCTGGTCTCGCCGTATTCCGTCACGCATGCCGACCCCGAAACCCGCACGCTATACGTCAGCCTCACGCAACAGCAGGTGAGAGACAGCCCGAACGTGGACACGCACAAACCGGTATCGCGCCAGCACGAGATCGAGTACCTGCGTTACTACAACTACCCGACTTACTGGGGCGGCCCGAACCTTTGGGGGATGGGCGCGTATCCGGCTTTCGATCCCGCCGGGCCGTCGCAGGATCCTGAAGCGGGCGATCCGCTCGTCTCGCGCACCGCGCCGGCCAGCGCAGCGGCGGATACGCATCTGCACAGCACCCGCGAGGTCGACGGATATCGGCTCGAAGTCAAGGACGGACATATCGGCCACGTGTTCGACTTCATTTACGACGATGAAGCCTGGGTGATCCGCTATCTGGCGATCGACACGTCGAGCTGGTGGTCGACCGGCAAGGAAGTGCTGATCGCGACTCACTGGCTCGACCAGGTGGACTGGCCGACGGAAACGGTATCGACCACGCTCACGCGCGACGCGATCCGCCGCAGCCCTCCATACGACGACTCGCAGCTCGTGCATCGCAGCTACGAGATCGAGTTGCATGAGTTCTACGGCAAGCACGGCTATTGGCACGGCGACCGATAACGCTGACCCGCGCAATGGCTAGCCAACGCAACCACCATCCCGTGCGGGATATCCCGTAACCGGACGCCAGGGAGCAACTGCATGACCTCAACCGATTTCCCGCCAACCGAAGGTTCGGCACTCGATGCACTCTGCATCAATACGCTGCGCTTCCTGTCGATCGATGCCGTGCAGAAAGCGGCGAGCGGCCATCCAGGCTTGCCGCTCGGCGCCGCACCGATGGCCTATGCGTTATGGATGCGCCATCTCAAGCATCACCCCGCCAACCCGGCGTGGTTCGATCGCGATCGCTTCATCCTGTCGGCCGGACATGGCTCGATGCTGTTGTACAGCCTGCTTCACCTGACCGGCTACGACCTGCCGCTCGATCAGATCGGGCGCTTCCGGCAATCGGGCAGCCTCACGCCCGGCCATCCGGAGCGCGGCCTCACGCCGGGCGTCGAGACGACGACCGGCCCGCTCGGCCAGGGCTTCGCCAACGCCGTCGGCATGGCGATGGCGGAAGCGCAGCTCGCCGCGTGCTACAACCGTCCCGGCTTCGAGATCGTGGATCACCACACCTACGCACTCGTCAGCGACGGCGACCTGATGGAAGGCGTCGCAGCGGAAGCCGCATCGCTTGCCGGCCATCTGCGGCTCGGCAAGCTGATCTGCCTGTACGACGACAATCGCGTCACGCTGTCCGCCGGCACCGCGATCACCTTCACCGAAGATCGCGCACAACGGTTCGACGCCTACGGCTGGCATACCGAAACGGTCGACGACGGCAACGACCTGGCCGCCATCGACGCGGCGCTGGCCAACGCACGTGCGGAGAAGCTGCGTCCGTCGTTGATCCTCGTGCGCACGCATCTCGGCTACGGCTCGCCGAACCGGCAGGACACGTACCAGGCTCACGGATCGCCGCTCGGCGATGCCGAGGTGCGCCTGACCAAGCACAACCTCGGCTGGCCGCCCGACCCCGCATTTCATATCCCCGCACCGGCGCTCGCGCATTTTCGTCGTGCGTTGACGGAGGGGCGGGCACGGGAAGATCACTGGAACGCGCGATTCGCCGCCTATGCGCGCGCGTTTCCCGAGCTGGCCGAGATGCTGCTGAACACGGTGCGCGGCACGCTGCCCGACAGTTGGGACCGCGATATCCCGGTCTTTCCGGCCGATCCGAAAGGCATCGCGACGCGGGTCGCATCCGGCCAGGTGCTGAATGCCCTCGCCTCCCGCGTACCGTCGCTGGTCGGCGGCTCCGCCGATCTGAATCCCTCCACCTTCACCGCGCTGACCGGGCACGGCGATTTCGAGGCCGCCGGCATGAATGCGCTCGACCGGCAAGGCTCCGACGGCGGCGGCTGGAGCCGCAGCGGCCGCAATCTGCATTTCGGCGTGCGCGAGCATGCGATGGGCGCCATCCTGAACGGCCTGGCGACCCACGGCGGCATCCTGCCGTTCGGCGCGACCTTCCTGATCTTTTCCGACTACATGCGGCCGCCGATCCGGCTCGCCGCGTTGATGCGCCTGCAGGTGATCTATGTGTTCACGCACGACAGCCTCGCGATCGGCGAGGACGGTGCGACGCATCAGCCGATGGAGCAGCTGGCCGGCCTGCGCGCGATCCCGGGCCTGCTGGTGATTCGACCGGCCGATGCCAACGAGACGGCCGTCGCGTGGCGGGTGGCGCTCGAAGCGCGGGAGCGGCCGACCGCGCTGGTCCTGACCCGCCAGGACGTGCCGACCATCGATCGCCTCCGCTTCGCGCCGGCCGAGGGCTTGCGGCGCGGCGGCTACGTGCTGGCCGATGCCCCCGACGGCCGCCCCGCGCTGATCCTGATCGCGACCGGCTCGGAAGTCGCGCTCGCGCTGGCGGCGCAAGTCGAGCTGCTCGCGCGCGGCGTGGCGGTTCGGGTGGTGTCGCTGCCCTGCTGGCGATTGTTCGACGCTCAGCCTCAGCCATATCAGGACGCCGTGCTGCCGAAGTCGGTCGGCGCGCGGCTGGCGATCGAAGCGGGGGTGTCGCAAGGCTGGCACCGCTATGTCGGCGATCGTGGCGACGTGCTCGGCGTCGCGGGTTTCGGCGCGTCGGCGCCGGGCGCCGAGCTGATGCGCGATTTCGGCTTCACGGTCGAGAACGTCTGCGACCGCGCGATGAAACTGCTCGCTTGAGCCATCGGCGATAGAGATCCCCGGTACCCGATGGCCGGCCGTGCTCAATGCGCGGCCGGCTTGCCCGCTCGACGCTCGAGCATGAGGATAAGGGCGATGATGCTGACGAAATGCGTGCGTTCCGACGGCGTCAGACTGCCGTGTTCCAGAATCGATTCCAGCCGGATTCGCCAGAGTGCCCATGGCGCAGGCTCACCGGGCGCGACGCGTGCAATGAGTCGTTCGAGCGAACGCAGGTCTCCCTCGATTGCTGTGTGGGCCATGGCAGTGCTCCGGTGGTCGTCAGGGTCGGGGAACAGTCTATGACGACCCACGGCGCCGCTCTGCCCGCTACCGTACATCGTATGCGTGCCGTTTCGGGTACGCGTTCCCGAGCGCTTCAGCCGCGGGCACGCGTGGCTGCGAATGCAATGGTCATGCCCGGTCCTTTGTCCGCCATCCGACAGACGCCGAACCGCCTCGCTGCGAACGTGGGACGATCGGCGCGATACTGTGCGATGAGTGCGAGGCCTCGACGCCCCGAGCGTGCCCCACGTACAGCTCCACGACGCCACATGGCGACCTGCAACCGAAGCGCGGCGAGCGCGACGTTATTCATGCGGGGAATGCAAAGTGACCGAAACGATCGGATGCCTCATTTTCGGAGCCCTGCTGATTTTCATGGGACTCATCGGATCGTCGCTCGAGCGCCTGCCGCTGAGTGCGGCCATGGTGTATCTCGGGATCGGCTTTCTGATCGGCCCAGCCGGCATCGGCATCCTGTCCATGACATTGCCGGACGACGTCGCGCGGTTGCGCATCGCCGCCGAAATCGGCCTGCTGATTTCGCTGTTCGCGATCGGCCTGAAGCTGCGTGTCCCGCCCGTCGATCGCCGCTGGATGCTGCCGCTGCGGCTCGGCGTCGTCGCGATGATCTTCACCGTCGCGTCGATCGCCGCACTCGGCGTGCTGGTGTTGCATTTGAGTGTCGGCGTCGCGGTACTGCTGGGCGCGATGATCGCGCCGACGGACCCGGTACTTGCTCATGACGTCGGCGTGCGCGACGCGGGCGACGTCGAGCTGGTGCGTTTTTCGTTGTCCGGCGAAGGGGGGATCAACGACGGCACGGCCTACCCGTGCGCGGTGCTCGGCCTGCTTTTGTGCAGCTCCGGCCCGACGCCGGCGCTTCACTGGAGCATGGTCGGCGGCATTGCATGGGGCATCGCGTCCGGCGTGGGCACCGGCTGGCTGTTCGGCTTCGTCACCGCCCGGCTCGTCGCATTCCTGCGCAGCCGTCACGGACAGGCGCTCGGCTTCGAGGGGTTCTTCGCGCTGGGCCTGATCATGCTGTCGTACGGCGTGACGCTCGCCATTCATGGCTACGGGTTCCTGGCCGTATTCGCGGCGGGCGTCGCGATGCGGCGCGTAGAGCATCGAACGAGCGGCCGGAAGACGCCGAAGGAGACGGTCGGCGTCGTGGACAGCGAGGATGTCGAAGCCACCGCCACCGATCCCGACAAAGCCCATGCGTTCGTCGCGGAATCGGTCATGGGATTCACGGCCGAGTTGGAACACATCGCCGAAGCCGTGCTGATCCTGCTGATCGGCGCGCTCGTGTCACGCTATTGGGCCGGCATGCTGACCTGGACGGGCGTGGCCGTGGTCGCGACACTGCTGTTCGTGATCCGGCCGGCCGCCATCCAGCTCGCGCTGATCGGGTCCCGGGCGTCGCACCGCCAGCGCCGCTTGATCAGCTGGTTCGGCATTCGCGGCGTGGGTTCGCTGTATTACCTGATGCTGGCCCTCGAGCAAGGGCCGCGCGCGGACCTGTTGCCGCTGGTGCCGTGGGTGCTGGCCATCATCGCCGTGTCGATCGTGCTGCACGGCATTTCAGCGGCACCGCTGATGCGCCGCTATGCGTGAAATCGCGAACGTCGCGGCGCATCATTCCGGCCGCGCGACCTCGATTGCAATCGGCACGCGACGGCGCAACCGGGCAACGCACCGGCACATCGTTGCGCGGTCGACTCCGTGCGGACCTGGCGACGGCAGCGGTTCGACGATCGCGGGTGCCGCCTGCAAGGTTCGAAACCCGCTTTTTCGTGGCTGGCCCGGGTCAGTGGATATGTCCGCCGAACAGCCCGAGCAACCCGATGACGATCAGGTAGATCGCAACGATGTAATTCAACAGACGGGGCACCACAAGAATCAGAATGCCGGCGATCAGCGAAACCAGTGGTCCCGCGCTCGTGAGGATGTTCATACGCCCTCCGCAAGATTGAAAACAACACATGAATACAAAGCCGCCCCGCCTCCGATGTTCGTGACAGCGGCTCGAGCCCGGCGACACGCGAGCCTTCGGCAGTCGTGCAACGGTGCGCAAGGGTCGGGCCGGCGCCCGCGTCGATGGTGTGGCGTTGGTCGATCTGGCTGCCACTGGCGTCGGCGGTGCCGGTCGTCGCACATCCCGGAACTACTACACCGATAGCAAGGATCGATCCCGGCGCACCTCATGGAAATGTTCGTCGCAGCCTGATTCGCCGCGGATTGTTCGTGGATATACTGACGCTACACACGGGCGAATGCGAATGCGGTACGAAAGCGTACCGAGCGTGCTAAAACAGACAACCTATACAAGCCCTCCTCGCGACGATCGCCCCCGATCGCCGCCCGCATGCATCCGCTGCTGCGCCGGCGCCGACTCGCGTACGGCATCGTACCGACTTGCGTCACCATCGCGCGCAGTGTGTCTTCGGGCGCCCTGAGTGCCCCGCGCCAAAGCGCCCGATACGACGCTTCGATGGTTCCGGGTTTCGTACCGGTGAAACGGGCGACTCATGTCAAGGAGCGATGTCATGAACAGGGATCAGGTGAGAGGCCGCATCGCGGAAGCGAAAGGCAAGCTGAAGGTCATGGTCGGCAAGGTCATGGGAAATAGATCGACCAGAATGCAGGGCAAGGTCGAGCAGGTCGTCGGCAAGACACAGGCGTCATTCGGCGACGCGAAAGAGCAATTCAAGAAGCGGCCGTAGGGCGTTCGCGCGAACGGTTCCGAAGCGCCGCGCGATCGGGCAGCATGCCGCGGATTCGGCGGGTATCGACGGCGCGTGCGTGCATGCATCCGGCGATACCCGCTTCCCGACTGAGCGTCACGATGCCGCAATGCGTCAGGTGTGATCGCCGTGCGCGGCACGTGGTTTGTGCTGCTCGTCTCCGACGCCGGGAAAGAACGCGTCCCACGCGTCCCGGACACCTTTCGCTGCGGTCGCATCCGCGGCAAACGTCTCCTGGTCGCCCGACTTGGCCGGATCGGAGCACAAGCCTCGCCAGCGCGTAAAGGCGAGCACCGGCTTTTCGGTCCATTCGCCGCCGCCGAACTTCGCAAATGCCGTGTCGCCGCTCACCAGTCGAACCTCATACCATCCGTCGCGAACCGGTGCATATCGGTCCAGCGGAAACCATCGTGTAGATTGGATTTTCATCATTGCCTCACTTGTCCATGGAGCGTTGTACGCGACAAAACTCCCGTCTCGTCCGGTCAATGCGCGCGCTAATCGGCGCACCGATTCAGCCACAGCCGGCCTGCGGCCGTCATATTGATCGAGCCGCCGGTGCGCGACTCGTATGCAAGCCCGTGAGTCAACAGTTCGTTGGCTATGGTGCGTGGAATATCCGCTTTGGAATCCGGAATTCGATCAAGCGATTTGAGGGTCTCGACGACCTCGGGTGAAAGTGGGATGCACATGGCTGCCTCCTCGGTGTTGAGTTCATCGTGAACCGCACGACACGCCGGCGTCTGTACGGTATCGACTATTCGGAATCGGGTATTCCGGCAGCGCAATTGACTGCCTATTGCAAACCGGTGATTCATCTGCATCGAAATATGCTTCGGCATCCGATATGTTCGTTGCCAAACCGGTATTGAGCGCGCACACTGAAGACACCTGCCGGTATGTTGTCAAGGCATCGGCGCCCTCGAATCCTTCGGCGCCAACGGTTGCTCTGTCAGGAGCACATCATGACCATCCCCACTCTCGAATATCGCGGACGTGAACTCCGTGTCTATTCGCAAATCCTGTTCCCGCCGTTCGGCGATCCCCACGCCCCCGGCCTGAAGCGCTTCGGTTCGATCGTGCGCATCGATACGATTCCGGCGACCTCGGCAACGGCACCGCGTTACTCGACCATTTTCGAGCATGGCGCTCCGCAAACGGCGGCGCTCGCACTCGACCTGGCGATGCAATTCGGCAAGGACATCGTGGACGGCAAGATCGCCGCTACGGCGATCTGATCCGTCCGCCGCATCCGGCTCGACGCGACGTCTCGCGACGCGAGCACACCTCACTCAGAGGAGCAATCCATGAAATCTTACTCAGGCCCCTCGATGGACCGGCGCGATGACGCGACCCGGCAAAAGCAGCGGGACGATCTGGCCCGTGCCGACGTCGATTCCAATGCGAGCAAGTGGCGTTATTCGCGTCCCGACAATCGGGCGAGATGAACTGCGCACTGTTGCACGCCGATCCCGCATCGCGGGCACGCCGGCGTGCCGCGATCACGCATACCGGCGCAGGCGCATCGAGAAATCGGCGATCGCCTTGATGCCGCTCTGCTCCGCACTACGGCACCAATCCTGCAACTGAACCAGCAATTGCTCGTGCGACGCGTGCGACCACGTCCATAGCTCGAGCAACGTCTCGTACATATCCACGTACACGCGTATTCGCCGGTTCGCATTGGGGCTCGTCAGCGCCCGTAGATCGGGCTTGTCCCGATGGCCCCAGGCCTGGCGCAGCCAGCGTTTCATGCCGAGCGCGAACGCGCGCTTGTCGTCGCGGCTCATGTCCTCGATGCGGCGCAGCTCCCGCCGGCAGGCCGGCTCGAGCATGCGCGCATAGGCGGCCAACACCGCATGCCGGTTGCGGATGATCGCTTGCAGCGTCGCGTCGTCGGCCACCGCCTTGTGCGGGAGCAGGCGCGGCTTCGTCGCGACTCGCCGAATGGTCGCGAGTCTCAACGCCGCCAGCAGGCGGATGTACAGCCAGCCGATGTCGAACTCGAACCAGCGGTTCGACAGCCTGGCGGACGTCACGTATGCGTGGTGATTGTTATGCAGCTCTTCCCCGCCGATCAGGATGCCCAGCGGGAAAAGGTTGGTGCTCGCATCGGGCGTCGCGAAATTCCGGTAACCGCTGAAGTGGCCGCAACCGTTGACCACGCCGCCGGCCCAGAACGGAATCCACATCATCTGGATCGCCCACGCCGCGACGCCGGGCAGCCCGAACAGCCCGACGTCGAGCACGGCCAGCAGCCCGACGCCGAGATTCGGATAGCGGGCATACACGTGGCGTTCGAGCCAGTCGTCCGGCGTACCCGAGCCATATCTGCGCAGCGTTTCCTCGTTCCGCGCTTCCGCCCGATACAGTTCCGCACCGCGCAGCAGCACGGCCGCGAGGCCGCGGGTGCGCGGGCTATGCGGATCTTCCGGGGTCTCGCTTCTTGCGTGATGCTTGCGATGCACCGCGACCCACTGCGTGGTCAGCATGCCGGTCGTCAACCACAGCCAGAACCGGAAGAAGTGACTGACGCCCGGGTGCAGTTCCAGCGCCCGGTGTGCCTGGCAGCGGTGCAGGTACACGGTCACGCTGATGATCGTGACATGCGTGAGCGCGAGCACGACCCACGCAAGCTGCCACCAGGACAGCCTCAGCTCGCCGTTCAGGAGAAATGCCGACATACCGGTCGTACTCCAAGCCACGCGCGTATCGCGCGCGCTTCGCCGTAACGGCGCATGCGCGTGCCGATTCCCTGCCCTTCAACCGGCCGGCCTATTTCCCGACCTGATTGCCGACAACCCCGCCGACGGCCGCGCCGCCCACCGTGCCCAACGCACTGCCGCCCGTCAGGACCGCACCGGCGACGCCGCCGACACCGGCCCCGATCACGGTATCCCTTCCGCGGCGAGACATATCGCCGCAACCCGCCAGCACGACAATCGTCATGGTGACTATCGTCATCTCGACTGCAACGGAATGTAGCTTTCTCATGATCATCTCCTCGGGTTGCCGCCGCGCCGGCCGATCCGGCACGACGCACGGAAACCCATGCGCCGACATCCCGATGGAATTCGAGACGTCGGTTCATGATGGACGGTGAATCGCGCACAGTCCGTCCGCTAACGTACCGGCCCGGATGCCGGCCTGCCGCTCACAGCAGCACCGCTTGCGCAGCCCCCAGCGTCACGACCACGCTGTGCCGCCGACCGTCGTCCACGAGCCGCACCGCCGCTTCGCCGGTGGCGAGCCGCACGCCATCGACGACGAGGCGCGACACGCCGCCGCTGACGTCGTCCGGATTCTCGACGACGATGTCGTAGTGCGACGCGCCATGACGCAGCGTTGCGCTGAAGCCCGGCCAGGATCGCGGGATGCACGGTTGAATGGACAGCATGTCTCCATGCCTGCGCAGGCCGAGCAGCCCTTCGACGCCCGCGCGATACAGCCAGCCCGCCGAGCCGGTGTACCAGGTCCATCCGCCGCGGCCGACATGCGGCGCGACCGAATAGACATCGGCCGCGACCACGTACGGCTCCACCCGATAGCGATTCGCGCCGCTGCGCGTGCGGCTGCGATTGACCGGATTGAGCAGCGCGAACAGCTTCGCGGCGCGATCGCCGTCACCCATTTGCGCGAACGCGAGCACCGACCACGTGGCCGCATGCGTGTACTGGCCGCCGTTTTCCCGGATGCCCGGCGGATAACCCTTGATATAGCCGGGATCGACCGGCGAACGATCGAACGGCGGTGCGAACAGCAGCGCCAGGCCATCGTCGCGGCGGATCAGCCGCGCGTCCAGCGCGTCCATCGCCTGCGCGGCGCGCGCCGGGTCCCCCGCGCCCGACAGCACGCTCCACGACTGCGCGATCGCGTCGATCGAACATTCGGCGTTGCCGGCCGAGCCGAGCGGCGTACCGTCGTCGAAGTAGCCGCGCCGATACCACTCGCCATCCCATCCCGCATCGGCGAGCGCGTCGCGCAACGCGTCGGCGCGCGTCAGCCAGCGCGCCGCCAGCTCGCCCGCGCCGCGCGCCGCGGCGAGCGGCGCAAACGCCGTGAGCGTCGCATGCAGGAACCACCCGAGCCACACGCTTTCGCCCCGCCCGGCTTCGCCGACGCGGTTCATGCCGTCGTTCCAGTCACCCGTGCCGATCAGCGGCAGGCCATGCTCGCCGACGTGCGCGAGGCTGGACTCCAGCCCGCGCACGCAATGCTCGAACAGCGACGCGCTCGTTTCCGAGATGCGCGGGACGAAGAACGCGTCCTGCTCGTCCGCCGCCAGCGGTCGCCCGTCGATGAACGGGATCGACGCATCGAGAATTGCCCGGTCGCCGCTGACGTCGACGTAGTGCGCGACCGCATGGGCGAGCCAGACACGATCGTCGGAGATCCGCGTGCGTACGCCGCTGCCGCTTTCCGGCAGCCACCAGTGCTGCATGTCGCCCTCCGGGAACTGGCGCGCCGCCGCCCGCAGCAGATGCTCGCGCGTCAGGGCCGGGCGGGCGGCCGCGAGCGCCATGCCGTCCTGCAGCTGGTCGCGAAAACCGTACGCGCCGCTGGCCTGATAAAAGCCCGCACGCGCCCAGATCCGGCACGACAGCGTCTGGTACAACAGCCAGCGGTTCAGCATCAGATCCATCGCACGGTCCGGCGTCTCGACCTGGAGCGCGCCGAGCGTCTCGTCCCAGAACGCCGTCACCGCGGCGAATATCGCGTCGAGATCCGCCTGACGGTAATGCTCGACCAACTGTCGCGCCGCCGCCGCATCGGCGCCTTCGCCGAGCAGCAAGACGATTTCGACGACACCGCCGGGTTCGAGATCGACCGTGGTCTGCAACGCGGCACACGGGTCGAGCCCGGCGCCGACCCGGCCCGACAGCGGCGGCGCGCCGACGCTGCCCGGAAAACCGGCGGGATCGCTCAGCACGCCATTGCGGCCGATGAACTCGCGCCGGTCCGCGCTCCAGGCGGTTTGCAGGCCGCACAGATCGGCGAACGCCACCCTGCCGCGATACGCGTGGCTCCAGTCGTTGCGGGCAAACAGCGCGCCGGTGGCCGGATCGATCTCGCTCGCGGTGTGCGGCGCCGCGGCGCTGCGCGACGCGCCCAGCGCCCACTCCGCATAGGTTGCGACGGACAGCCGGCGGGTCCGGTCCGACAGGTTGCGCAGGGTCAGGCGGGAAATCTTGACGGGATCGGCCAGCGGCACGAACTGCAGCAATTCGACGGCGACCTCGGCGGCAGTATGCGCAAACCGGCTGTAGCCCTGGCCATGGCTCGCCACGAACGGAGTCGCGCCCGGCGCATCGTCGCCGATCGAGTTCGCCTGCGGCCCCCAGCGCATGCCGGTTTCGTCGTCGCGAACATAGAACACCTCGCTGGGCGGATCGGTGACCGGGTCGTTCGACCATGGCGTCAGCGGATGCTCGCGGCTGTTCGTCACCCAGGTATAGCCGCCCCCTTCCGCCGAGCTCAGGAAGCCGCACGACGGGTTCGCGACGACGTTGACCCACGGCATCGGCGTGCATTGACCGGGCTGCAGGGTCACCACGTATTCGCGGCCGCCGCGCGCGAAACCGCCGATGCCGTTGAAGTATTCGAGACCGGCGCCGGCCTGCGCCCCCTTCGGCGGCAGTAACGCAGGCGGCAGCGGCGGGCGCGCGGCATCCGCGCGGGCGGGCAGCGGTGAGGCCGCGAGCCGCCGCAACTGGTCCACCAGCCGGCCGTTGCGCGCGGCGAGCACGGCGCGCGCAACCGACGGAAACAGCGCGCGCGCAGCCGCCGCCATCAGGTCGTCGCGCAGCACGAAAATACTGCCGCGCCCGGCTTCGTCCGGCTGCTGCCGGGCCCGCACCAGCCCCTCGAGCGCCGCCTGCAAATCCTGCACATACGACGCCGCGCGCTCGTTGACGATGACCAGATCGACCTCGAGCCGCTTCATCCGCCAATACTCGTGCGCGCGGATCAACTGCCGCACCATCGCGATGTGCTCGATGTCGTCGATCCGCACCAGCAGGATCGGCAGATCCCCGGATACGCCATGCGTCCATAGCGGCGACGCGCCCACGCCGCCCGCCGCCGACACCGCCGCCGCATGGCGCAGCAGTGCGGCGGAACCCGGCCGCATCGACGCATCGCTGTAGAGCATGTATCCGGCCAGCTGCTGGAACAACGCGGCCTCGTCGAGGCTCACCGCGCTATGCCGCAATTGCACCTGCGCCTGGGTCCACGCGAGCATCGCCGCACGCGCGAACGATTCGCCGTCGCGATGCTTGTCGACCAGGTCGAGCAGCTGCGCGCGCGAATCCGCGACGATGGTCCAGTAGACGATGCTCGCCTTCGCGCCCGGCTCGATGCGCAGACGCCGCCGCAACGTGAACGCCGCGTCCAGCACCGCGCCTTCGGAAGCGCCCAGCGCACGCCGTTCGGTCAGCGCAAGCGGCAGCCGAACGCCGCGCCCGCGTCCGATGAAACGCAATCGATCGGTGTCGAATTCTTCCGCGCCGACGGTTTCGCCGGACGTCACCGCCAGATGGGCGGCCCAGACCTCCGCCTCGTTCGGCGCACGCTTGCGCCGCGTCGCCAGAATCGCGCCGGACGCCGGCACGTACTCGGTCTCGATGAACAGCTTCGAGAACGCGGGATGGGCGTGATCGGCGGCGGGCGGCGCGAGCACGATTTCCGCGTAGGACGTGAATTCGATTACGCGGGCCCGGGTGCCCGCATTGGCCACCGACACCCGCCGCACCTCCGCGTCGTCCTCGGCGGAGACCACCACCTCGAGCGACGTCGTCAAGGTGCCGTCGCGCCGCACGAACTCGGCGCGATCCTCGGTGAACGTCACTTCGTAGCTGTCCGGCACCACCCCGGTGGGCTGCCATGCGGCCGACCAGACGTCGCCGCTGTCGACGTCGCGCAGATACAGATAGCTGCCCCAATCGTCGCGCGTCGCGTCCTCCCGCCAACGCGTGACGGCCAGATCGTCGCGGCGGCTGTAGCCGGAACCCGCGGCCGTGAGCATCACCGCGTAGCGGCCGTTGGACAGCAGATGCGTGACGGGCGCGGGATCGTCCGCCGACAGCAGGCGCCGCGCGACGCCGGCATCGATGCCATGCATCCTGCCGGCGGGGCTCGCGTCGACCCGCGGCCGCCCTGCCGCGACCCGGCCCGGCACCCGCTCCTGCAACAGCAGCTCGGTGGCGCGGACGGCCGGCTCGCCATGGAAGAACGCGCGAATGCGCCCGCCCAGCAGCGCATTGGCGATCGACACGATCGACATGCCCTGGTGATGCGCCATGAACGCCCGCACGATGGCCACCGGCATGCCTTCCGGCACGCGTGCGGGCGTGTAGTCGAGCGCTTCGTAGAAGCCGAAGCGCCCGCACGCGCCGGCCGCGCGCAGCCGCTCGAAGTTGCGCGCGGCGGCGTCCGGCGCGACCATCGCCGCGAGCGCGGTCGCATAGGGTGCGACCACCAGGTTCTGGTCGAGATCGCGCTTGAGCCCCAACTCCGGCACGCCGAAGCTCGAATACTGATAGGTCAGCTCGATGTCGCGCGTGTTGTATGCCGATTCGGACATGCCCCACGGCAAGCGCAGCCCGTCGGCATAGGCGATCTGCCGACGCACCACCAGGTGATTGGTGCGCGCGAGCAGGCTGCTGTCCGGCGCGCGCATCACCAGCGACGGCATCAGGTATTCGAACATCGATCCCGACCACGAGATCAGCGCCGCGCCGTGCCCGATCGGCGTCGCCAGGCGGCCGAGCCGGAACCAGTGCCGCGCCGGGACATCGCCCTTCGCGATCGCGACGAAACTCGCCAGCCGAGCCTCCGACGCCAGCAGGTCGTAGTTGCCCGGATCGAGCCGTCCGTCGGCCACCGCATAACCGATCGACAGCAGATTCCGCACCGGGTCGAGCAGAAAGCCGAACTCCATCGCATAGGCCATCTGCAACGCGGTATCGGCCAGCGCATGAAGACGCTTGTTCAACACGTCCGCTTCGTCCGGCGTGCGCGTCGCGTCGCGGCAATGCCCCTGCACCGCATGCTCCAGCGCCTGCGCCCAGAACAGCACGTCGTCGACGTCGCCGCCCCGCACCCGGCCGATATCGTCCATCAGCGCGCGCGCGACATCGGCGACCGTCGCGGCGAGGACCGTGATCGCGGGCCATTCCGGCGCGGCGCGGCCGTCCGGTGCGGCGTCGTCCCCGGCCGGCGCGGCGAGCGCCTCCTCCAGCTCGGTCGCGGCCCGCTCGAATTCGCCGTGCAAGGCCGTGCGGGCGTCGCCTTCCCGGCACACGGCGTTGCGCAGCAGCGCGAGCGTATCGCCGATCCCTTCATACGCGGCCTGCCGCCCCACGCCGGCGGGCTGATTCGCCCACGCGCGGCAACCGTTGCCGAGCGCGATCAGGTGGCCGGCGAGATTGCCGCTGTCGACCGACGACACGTACCTCGGCTCGAGGGGCCGCAGGTCGCGCGTGTCGTACCAGTTGTAGAAATGGCCGCGATAGCGCGCCATCAGCCGCATCGTCGCGAGGGTCGCCTCCAGCCGCGACACCGCGTCCAGCGTGCCGAGCCAGCCGAACTCGCGGGCGCTGACGGCGGACAGCAGGTACAGCCCGATATTGGTGGGCGAGGTCCGGTGCGCGACAACGGGCTTCGGGTCTTCCTGGAAATTGTCCAGCGGCAGCATCTGATCGTCCGCCGTCACGAAGGTCTCGAAATAACGCCAGGTCCGGCGCGCGTCGCGCCGCAGTTGGCGCGCATCGTGCGGCGCCACCGTGAGCTCGCCCGCCGGCCGCGGTGCGCGGCTCAGCCAGTAGGCGATCGCGGGCGCCGCGAGCCAGACCAGCGCGAACGGAACGGCCAGCCAGCCCGCATCACGATCGAAGCGCCAGCCCGCCGCCAGGCCGGCGGCCGCAGCCAGCAGCGCGAGCGTCACGCCACCGCGCATCTGTAGATAGGTGAACGCCAGGGTCCGCCGCTCGCGCGCGCCGGCTTCGGCCGCCGTGGTCCATTCGAGCAGGTGGCGACGGCTGATCCCCACGCGAAACAGCGTGCGCGCGATCGCGTCGCCCATCGACCACGCCTGCTGCGGCAGCATGACGATCGACAGGCCGAACCGCGTCAACGCGAACCGCAGCTCTATCGACCATGCATGGAGCACGCTGCGCGTGGTCATCTTCACGTGCGTGCGCCGCCAGCGCGGCACCAGCCCGCTCAACACGGGCAACAGGAACGGCAGCGCGATCGTCGTCAGCACGAACGCGCTCCACGCGAGCGACACGGGCAGCGGCAGCATCCATCCGGCCAGCAGCGCGACCATCATCGCGGGCGCCGTGAGTGTGCGGCGCAGGTTGTCCAGCATCTTCCAGCGGCCGACCGCCGTCAGCGGCTCATGGCCGAAAATCAACCACGGCAGGAGCTGCCAGTCGCCGCGCGCCCATCGGTGCAGGCGCCCGGCCGCGACGTCGTAGCGGGACGGCGACGCTTCGACGACCTCGACATCCGACGCCAGCCCGGCCCGCGCGAAAATGCCTTCGAACAGATCGTGACTGAGCACCGTGTTCTCCGGCACGCGGCCGGCGAGCACTGCCTCGAACGCATCGACGTCGTAGATGCCCTTGCCCGCATACGAGCCTTCGTCGAACAGGTCCTGATAGACATCCGATACGGCCGACACGTAAGGATCGATGCCGTGCGCGCTCGACGACACGCGCTGGAACAGCGAGCCCTCGTCGCCGCTCGCGAGGGATGACGTGACGCGCGGTTGAAGGACGCCGTAGCCTTCGACGATGCGCCGGCTCGCCGAGTCGAATACCGGCCGGTTGAGCGGGTGCGCCATCTTGCCGACCAGGCGGCGCACGGTATCGCGCAGCAGCCGCGTATCGGCATCGAGCGTGATCACGTAGCGCACGTCCGGCGGCACGCGCGGCGGCCGGCCTTCCCGCGCGACGAACGTCGTGTCCTGCGCGCCGCGCAGCAAGCGGTTCAGCTCGTGCAGCTTGCCGCGCTTGCGCTCCCAGCCCATCCAGCACCGTTCGCCGTCGTTCCACACGCGCTTGCGGTGCAGCAGCAGAAAGCGCTCGCCTTCACCCGGTGCCGCCGGATAAAGGCGATTCAACCGGTCGATGCCGGCCGCCGCGAATGCCAGCAGCTCGTCGTCGCCGTCGGCGTGCGGGGCGGGCGCGTCCACCCAGTCGGACAGCAAGGCGAAGTACAGCGCGCCGTTGGGGCTCGCCAGATGGTGAATTTCCAGTTGCTCGATCTGCTCCGCGAGCGCCGCTTCCGTCGTCAGCAGCACCGGCACCGCGACCAGGGTGCGCAGGTCCGGCGGGATGCCGTCGAGCAATGCGAGGCCGGGCAGGATCTTCGCGCCGACATCGCGCATCACGCTGCGATTGACGAGTGCGAGCGCGGCGTCGAGCGCGGGCAGCAGGCCGGCGAGGCCGAGCCAGATCAGCCAGTGGCCGGGCGGTTCGACGCGCGTGAGCCACGCCAGCATGCCCGCCAGCAGCAGTGCGGCGATCAGCCCGATACGGGCGAGATAACCGCCGAGGCCGGCGTGGCGCGTCAGGCGCCGCAACCACAACGCAACGGGCGGCCGATAGCCGATCTCCGCTTCCAGTGCGGCGCGGCCGTCGGCCAGCAGGTAGTAACCGGGGTCGGTCTCGCGGCCCGGCACCGCGCCTGCGGCCGGTGCGCGGGCTGCCGCATCGGCGACGACGCGGCGGGCAATCTCGAGCTCGCTGACCGGCGCGCCGCGCGCAAGCGCTTCAACGGCGTCGCGATACAGGTTGCGCGTGGGGAAATCCATCTCCGCGAAACCCGGGTGGCTGCGCAGCACCTGATCGACCAGGCTGATGCGTTCGAACAGATCGGTCCAGTCCACCTCCGAAATCAGCCGCATGCTGGTGATCACGTTGCGCACGGTCAGGCTGGCGGCGCCCTGCTGATGGTTGACTGACGCAACGATCTGGTCCGGCGTCGCGCCGCGCGCCGCCAGGTGCCGATGCAGCCACGCGAGTGCCGGCGCGACGGCCGGATCGGGATCATGCAGCCGCTGAATCAGCTGCACCGCGAACGCATCGTGCAATACGGCCTGCTCATAACGGGCGACGAGCGGCGCCGTCTCCAGCCGCGCTTGCCCGCCTTCGCCGAGCAGGCGATCGGCGAGCGCGTCGGCATCGAGCCGCGCGCGCCGGTCGTCGATGATCTGATCCGCGAGCCGCCGCAGGTTTTCGATCAGCACGATCCGCAGCGTGATCGCCACCGCCCACAGTTCGCCGATCGTCAGCGGTTCCACGGCCTGGTAGGCAAGCATGAAACGGCATAGCGCATCGGGATCGAAACGACTGTCGGTATGGGCGACGAATGACCAGTTGATCCCGAACACGCGCGGATAACCGGCGAACGGGCCGTTGCTCAGTTTGGGCAGTTGCCGGTAATAGCGAGGGGAAAGATCGTCGCGGATCTGCCGCACCTGTTCCGCGACAAGATAGTAGTTGTCGAGCAGCCACTCCGCCGCGGGCGTGATTTCCTCGCCGCGCGCATCTGCGGCCACCGTGTTCCGGTAGGCCTTCAGCAGATGATCCGCATTGTCCTTCAGCCGTGTGGCCAGCGAGGGGCCCGACGCCGCACCGGGCAACACCTTCTGCGCGCGAGCCAGGCTGCCAGCATGCTGCGCGAGTCGCTCGTCGCCGAAGAACTCCTCGCGAATCGGCCGGGCATTGCTCCACGGCGAGGTCCGGCGTCGCGAAACGCGCGCAACGTGAATCTTCAACAGGCTTTCTCCCAGATGGCTGCACCGCTCGGCCAGGCGCGCCCGGGCCGTCAAACCGCTTCCGACAGCGATATCGCGACAGGTTCGCCACGCAAGCCGCCGTGCTGCGCGGATCGGTCGACGGCGTGCTCGCACGCCATCGACACGAACGCATCGCGGGTCGTGTGCAGCGCGCCCGCCGTCCGATCGATGTCGTGCACGATGCGCTTCGGCAGGCACAGCTCGATCCGCACGGAACTCGACGTCACCCCGGTCAGGTCGATGTCGAAGAACCGCCAGATCCCGTCGCCGGCATCGACCTCCGACGCCTGCAATACCGACATGTCCGTGGTCGGCGGCGGAATGAGACGCGCGGACCGGTCATAACGGGCCACGACCCGCTGCGCGGCGGCCGCCTGCAACTCGCCATACGAGTCGCCCTCCACGTCGACCTCGGGAAAATCCGCAAGCGCGCCGCGATAGCGGGGATTCCCGTGCCGCGTGATATAGATCGGATATTTCATGAACCGCTCCAGACAGAAGAATGCGACGAATGTCATCGTGCATCGCGGCGGTCCGGTGAGTCGGTACGCTGAAGAACAGTCTTCGGGGCAGGTTTAGTGGTGACTTCTCGAATGGCCTGGAACCGATCGGCGACGATCCGCCGCTTCGACGCATCAGGCACAATACGCGGCTGAGAAATTCGACCGCGGTCAAACACATGCGCTTCGTCGTCGTCGGAACAAGCGGGTCGGGGAAATCCACCTTCTCCAGTGCGCTGGCGGCCGCTGCGGGTTGCCCATACATCGAACTGGATCAACTCTATTGGGGCCCCGACTGGACAGCCGTACCGCCCGAACAGTTCGAGAATGCCGTGCTTGCCGCGACGGCAGGCGACCGGTGGGTCGCCGACGGGAACTACAGCGCCGTACGCGACGTGCTCTGGTCGAGAGCCACGCACGTCGTCTGGCTCAACTTCGGGCGATGGACTGTGTTCTCCCGGGTGCTCTGGCGCACGCTAAGCCGCGGGCTCATGCGCACCGAGCTTTTTCACGGCAACCGGGAGTCGCTGCGGATGGCGTTCTGCTCCAAAGACTCGGTACTGCTGTGGTCATACACCACCTTCGCCAGGAACCGCGTCAAATTCGCCGCCCTGCGCGACGATCCGAAATACGCGCATCTGCAATGGACGGAGATCACCGAGCCATCGCATACCCGCGCGTTCATCGAAAGGCACGCCCGCGCCGGCAGTTGAGCATTCGATATATCAGGACTTCTGACTGAAAGTCCCGGACGCCGTGCAAACCATTCGCGGCCTGCCCTTGCCGGAACCCATCGCCGGGCGTATGGTTTATTTCTCTGTCGCCCTTTTTTTTGGGGAGATATCGAAATGGCTGCCATGCAATCCGCGGCCACGCCCCTCTCCGACGAGGAAGCCCGGCGCCAGCTGCGCCGCGCCGTCATCGCCAGCACGATCGGCACCACGATCGAATGGTATGACTTTTTCCTCTACAGCACGGTCACCGGCCTGGTCTTCGCAAAGCTGTATTTCCCGCAATCCCACCCTCTCGTCGGCACGCTGCAGGCGTTCCTGATCTATGCGGTCGGCTTTGTCGCGCGGCCGGTCGGCGCGGCGATCTTCGGCCATTACGGCGATCGCATCGGACGCAAGGCCACCCTGATCGTGACCCTGTTGCTGATGGGGCTCGCCACGTTCGCCGTGGCCTTCGTCCCGACCTACGCGACGATCGGCATCTGGGGCGCCGTTCTCCTCACGGTGCTGCGCTTCATCCAGGGCGTCGGCGTCGGCGGCGAATGGGGCGGCTCGGTCCTGATGTCGATGGAATGGGCGCGCACCAATGCGCATCGCGGCTTCGTCGCGTCGTGGCCGCAGTTCGGCGTGCCGGCGGGATTGTTCCTCGCCAACCTCGCCGTGCTGGCCATGAGCTGGCTTTCCGGCAGCAGTTTCCTCGCGTGGGGCTGGCGCGTGCCGTTTTTCCTCAGCATCCTGCTGGTCGCGATCGGGCTCTATATCCGCCTGAATATTCTCGAGACGCCGATCTTCGCGAAACTGCTGGCCGAGCGCCGGATCGAGAAGACGCCGATGCTCGAAGTGCTGCGCAAGCAGCCGAGGGATATCGTGCTGTCGGCGTTCGCGCGGATGGCCGAACAGGCGCCGTTCTATATCTTTACGGCGTTCGTGTTCACTTACGGGATCACGGCGCTCGGCGTCACGCGCGAACTGCTGCTGACGGCGGTGCTGGTTGCATCCGTGGTCGAATTCGTCACCATCCCGCTGTTCGGGCACGTGTCGGATCTGATCGGGCGGCGGCGGATGTACATGATCGGCGCGGCTGCCGTCGGTGTATTCGGATTCCTCTACTTCGCGATGGTCGACAGCCGGAATCCGGTATGGATCTTCGCGGCCATCGTGCTGTCGCTGGTCCCGCATTCGATGATGTACGGGCCGCAGGCTGCGTTGATTGCCGAGTCGTTTACCGGGCGGTTGCGATACAGCGGTGCGTCGATGGGGTATCAGCTCGCTTCGGTCATCGCAGGCGGCCCGGCACCGCTGATCGCGACGGCGCTGTTTGCCTACTACCATTCGGGGTATGCGATCGCGGTGTACGTGCTGGTGTGTGCAGTGCTGAGCCTGGTCGCCGCGTCGAAGCTCGGGGATTACACGAACAAGGATATTTCGCGGGAATACGACGAAGCGCGGGATCTGGGGGATCACGGACACGCGCCGCCGGTAACTTGACGGCCCTGCCGCGCGCCCCTCACTTTTTGTTGTCCGCGCGAACGGTGCCCAGCGCTTCGAGCAACGGCCGGAGCGCATCGAGTTCGGCGCCGAAGCCGGCCCAGTCCCCCGCCTTCATCCGCTCGATCGCGCGGTCGTAATGGGCCAGCGCTTCGCGGGCGCGCGCATCCGCCGCGCCGCGGGCCGGTGCCGCCACCGGCCCCGGCCCCGTCTCCCTGAAGAGCGCCGCGAGCGCTGCGCTCAGGTTTTCCTCCATCACGACGCGATCGCCGTAGGCCGCAATCACCCGCTTCAGCTCGGGCAATTGGCCCGACGCCGCGCGCAGATAAAGCGGCGACACGTACAGAATCGAATTCTCGATCGGCACGACCACCAGATGGCCGCGGATCACGCGTGAGCCCATCTGGTTCCACAGCGAGATCTGCTGCGAGATTTCCGTGCTCTGCTGGATGCGCGCCTCGATCTGGTACGGCCCGTAGATCAGCTTGTCCTTGGGGAACGCGTAGACGATCAGCTTGCCGTACCCGGGCGGATCGCAACGCGCGGCCAGCCACGCGATCATGTTCTCGCGCTGGCTCGGCACCATCGGCAGCATCAGCACGAAGCCGGCCTGCGCGTCGCCGGGCAGCCTCATGATCGTGTAGTACGGCGCCATCTGCGCGTTCGCTGCGTCGCCCCCGTCGATATCGCCCAGCGCGCGAGGAAACTGCCAGAGGTCCTCGCGGTTATAGAACACTTCCGGCGCATCCATGTGATAAGCACGGTAGAGGTTCGCCTGGATCAGGAACAGATCCTCGGGGTAGCGGATATGCTGCCGAAGATCCGGCGGCATCGCGTCGAGCGGCTTGAACATGCCGGGGAAGATGCGCGCGTAAGTCCGCACCAGCGGATCGGAAGGATCGCTGACGTAGAAGTCGACCGTGCCGTTGTACGCGTCGACCACCACTTTCACCGCGTTGCGAATGTAGTTGGCGCCGTCGCCGACGCCGGGCGGCGCATACGGAAACCAGCGGCTGGTCGTATAGGCGTCCTGCATCCAGAACAGGCGTCCGTTGCTTGCCACGACATACGGGTCGTGGTCGAGCGCGAGAAACGGCGCAATCGTGCGGATCCGGTCCCGGATGTTGCGGTGAAACAGGATCCTGCTGTCGTTCGTGATGTAGTGCGTCAGCAGGATGTTGGGATCGCCGAACTGCCATGCGAAGAGGCTGCGCCGCGCCGCGCCGCCGATCGCGACACCGTCGCGCCCGCTGTAGGACGTGTAGACGTTGCTGTCGCCCTTCGGGTAGTCGAATTCGGGCACGCTGCCCTTCACGATCACATAGCCCTGCCCGCCTTCGCCGAAGTAGATGCGCGGTTCGTGGATCGCCGGCCCGCCGTCCGCGGCAGGCGGAATGTCGCGCAGATACAGCGACGGCAGGCCTTCCGTGGATTTCTCGGTGACCGGCGACATCACGACGCCGTTGCCGTGGGTAAACAGCAGATGCAGGTTCACCCAGGTTCGGGCGTTCTCCGGCAGCATCGACTGCTCCAGCTCGCGCGCCGACAGCATGACCTGCCGGTAGCCGGAGTCGAGCCGGTAGCGATCGATATCCACGGAGAAGAACTTGTAGTAAGTCCTGATCTCCTGCAACTGCGCATAGGTATCCATCAGCGGCTGCACATCCCACAGCCGGATGTTGTCGACGGTCGCGCGATTGGCCTGCAGCGACGCGAGATTCAGGCCCTGCCCGGCCGCAAACGGCTTGACCTCGATCTGCGCGAGACCGTAAGCCTGCCTCGTCAACGCGATGTTGTGCTGGATATAGGGCGTCTCGAGCTGCAGCTCGCTCGGCTTGACGTAGAAGCGCTGGAACAGCGCGGGATAGACGATGCCGAGCGCAAACGACGTGCCGAACACCAGCAGCACCGCAGCGCCCGGCAGCCGATAGCCGGGCCGGCGCAGGTTGACCAGCATCGCAACGGCCGACGCAGTGGCGAGGCCGACGAGCAGCCACAGCACCGGCAGCATCACGTGGATATCGGTATAACCGGCGCCGACCACGACACCGTTGTTGTCGTAGAGCAGCAGAAAGCGTTCGAGCCACCAGGACCAGGCTTTCAGCAGGAAGAACAGCGCCAGCAGCGCCGAGCCGTGAACGGCGGCAGCCGACGAAAGCCCCTTCTGCGGGCGCAGCATGATGTCGCCGCGCAGCCAGTAGACGCTGCCTGCGACGATCGCGCAGCAGGCGACCACTTGCAGCAGCAGGTTCTTCAGTACGATCCAGACGGGCAGCGCGAACAGATAGAAACCGATGTCGTTGCCGAAGATCGGATCGCGCGCGCCGAACGGCACCCGATGCAGAAAGCGCAGCGCGACATCCCAGCTCGACATCGCACCGGCGGCGATCGCAAGCCCGAGGAAGACGGCACCCGCGGCGATGACCGCGCGCCATGGAACGCGCGATGCGACCTCGGCTGCAAGCGCCCGAAGGACATCCTCCGCACGCGTCGACGAAGCTTCCTCTACCTGCCAGACATCGACGGGCCTTGCAAAACGATGCGCGAGCAACCCCGACGCGCCGATCGCGGCCGCCGACACGGCGAGCACCGCGACGAACAGCAGCACCCTCGCGGACAGGATCGTCCAGAAGACGCCGGCATAGCCGATCGACGAGAACCAAAGCCAGTCGACCAGGATACCGGTGATGCGCCCGATGACGATCAGGCACGCGACGACGACCGCAGCCATGATCCCATAGCGCCTCAGGCGCGAGACGGACATTGCTTGCGAGCGCATCGATGCTCCTTTGCCGGGCCGTCATGCGAGGCCGGCTGCGGCCGGATCGGGGTGTGCCGCCGATCCGTCGGTCGGGATCGCGGCCGGCCGCATGTCTGAATGCTACGCTCGTTGCCGGCACGTCGCCATCCGACGGCATGCGCGACGTCACTCGCGGGCGATCGATCGCAGTGCACTGCACTGCAGCAAATCCGCTCGCTCCCACTCGCGGGACGCGATGCGAAGCCGGGTGAGCACACGATCAACGGGGCGTTTGCACGCCATCCGGGTCACGCTCACAATGAGCGTTCGGGCGGCTTGCCGCGCCGGAACGGACGGAGGGCGAAATGGACGATCCCCATGATCTTCAGCGCTTTGTCGACGCACAGGATTCGGTGTATGCGCAGGTATGCGACGAGCTGAAGAACGGACACAAGCGAAGCCACTGGATGTGGTTCGTGTTTCCGCAGATCGAAGGGCTTGGCAACAGCGCGATGGCGCAACGGTATGCGATCGCGACACTGGCCGAAGCCGTCGCGTATCTTCAGCATCCGCTGCTCGGCGAAAGGCTGCGGGAATGCACACGGCTGGTCAATCAGGTCGAAGGCAGTTCGATCCAGACGATTTTCGGGTATCCGGACTACCTGAAATTCCGGTCGTCGGTCACGTTGTTTGCGCATGCGACTGCCGACAACGCGGTGTTCGTGGAGGCGCTCGAGAAATATTTCGGCGGTGAGGCCGATCACGACACGCTCGCGCGAATCTAGGCGGGGGCGGCGCGAATGAACCTCCACGTAACAACATGGGCGGTGATTTTGAGCGACGCGTCGAACAACGATGGCCCGGGGTCAACCGACAGACCCCGGGCCAGGGATGTCCCGCCGGGGTGCCGGGCATCGCATGCATTGCCCGGCACCACCGATCGCGCTACGCCGCGCGAACGACGTCAGAACTGATAACCCGCGCCCACCACCGCGCCGAAGTCAGACCGGCTGTTGCCCGTCACCGATGCCTTGACGACCCAGCGGTTGCTCTCCGTCACGTACGAGTAGCCGGCGGCAAAACCCTGCTGACCGTGATAGTTCGCGGTTGCCGCCGACACCATCGAGCGACCCGCACCCGTCGGCTGCGGCAGGCCGGCCACTGCCATCGCCGACGCGACGCCGCCGTACATGTCCTTCTTCAGGTCGTTGAACGAGTTGTACACCTGCCCGATGCGCTGGTCGGTGTAGCTCTTCGCCTGCGTCGAAGCGGCCGTGAGGTTGTCGTTCAGCTGCTGCACGTTCACCGCGTCGGTCGGCGCCGTTCCGGCCGCGACGTTCGTGATCTGGCGTTCGCTGCCCTTCGCGCCGACCGAGAACGAATTGTCGCGATCGGCGACGGAGCCCTGGCCGACCGCCACCGCATTCTTGCCGGTCGCGGTCGCCGTCGACCCGATCGAACCCGCATCGGCACGCGCGATCCACGTCGTGTTCGCATCGGTTGCCGCCGTGCGGATCTTGTCGTTGGCCGCCACGCTCTTCATCGCGTTGTTGAACTGGCCGACGTTGACCGCATCGTTGTCGTTCACGCCCGCCGCGACACCGGTCAGCGTACGGTCGCCCGCCGTGCCGGAGAAGTTCACGCTGGTGCCGCCCGTGTCCTTCCCGACCGTGATCGCACCGTTCGGGTCCTGCTGCTGCACGAGGCCGGCCTTGCCGTTCGCGATGTTGGTCACGCTGCCCTGCAGGTTCGAGATGTCGGTCGTGTTCTTCGACACCTGCTGGTTGGTCGCGTAGAGCTGCGAGCCGTTCACCGCATCCGTGCTGGTGGCGCTGAGCGTGCCTGCCTGCACGTTGGTGATGCGCGTGCCGCCGGCGCCGCCGAGCGTGATCGTGCTCTTCGAGCTGTCGTCGTACTGCACCGCGAGCGCGCCGAGCTGGTTGAGATTCGACTGCACGTCCTTCAGTTGCTTCACGTTCACCGCGTCGGTGTCGCTGGTGCCCGCCGCGACGTTCTTGAGCACGAGCGCCGAGTTCGTGTCGCCGCCGACGAGCGACACCGAATTCAGCCGGTTGCCGTTCGTGTCGACGTCATACTTGACGACGTTCTTCACGGCTTCGCCGGTCTGGTTCGACACCTGCGTGATCTGCTGTTCGAGAGCGGATCTCACGCCCGACAGCTGGCCGCCGTTCACCGCGTCCGTGCTGCCCGCGGCGACGTTGCCGTCGGCCACGTTCGTCAGCTTGGTCGGGGCACCGCCGCGCGCCGCGCTGTAGGCGCCGAGTTTCGGGTCGAACTGCAGCGCGTCCTGCTGCAGCCCGGCGATCGCGGCCGTATTGCCGGCGATGTTCGTTTCGGCATTGCCAAGGCGCGTTTCATGATTCTCGAGCGTCGTCGTATTGCTGCCGACGCGGCCGTCGAGGTTCGTCAGCGCGTCGCCGACGTTGTTGAACGAGCCGCCGCCGACCTTATAAGCCGGCGCGCCGATCGAGCCGTCCGGATTCGCCGTTGCGCCGCCGCCGAGCGCGGCCGCGGTGCCGTCGATCGCGCGGCGCAATTGCGCGCCGTTCACCGCGTCCGTGCTGCCGGACGCCACGTTGCCTTCCGCGACGTTGGTCACGCGCACCGGGCTCCCGCCGTTGCCCGCGCCGAGCGAAACCTGCCGCTTGCTCGCATCGTCGTACTTCACGGCCAGCGCATCGAGCTGGCTCGTGCCGTCGTGAATCGCTGCGGTCAACTGATCGACGTTGACCGCGTCGGTTCCGTTCTTGCCGGCCGCGACGTTGCTGATCAGTTGCGGGCCGTTGCCGCCGTGGCTCGCGTCGTACGCGCCGAGGCTCGCGTTCCACTGGAGCGCATCCTGCTGGAGCGCGGCGATGTTGCCCGTGTTCGTCGTCACCTGGTTGCCGACGGTCGTGATCGACTGGTTGAGCGTGTCGGTCGCCTTGCCGAGCTGGCCGACGTTCACCGCGTCGCCCGCGGCAATGCCGTCCGCGACGTTGTGCAGGCCGACCGGCGCCTGCGCGCCCTGCCCGCCGAGCGTGACGCCGCCGTGCGCGTCGTCGTCGTACTGCACGGCGTTCTTCGTCGCCGCGCCGATCTGGCTGGTGATCGACGTGCTCAGGTTGCCGAGCGTCGTGCTGAGGTTGTTCGTCACGCTCGTGCTGAGCGATGCGAGGCCGCCGTTCAGTTGCCCGACGTTGACGGCGTCGTGCACGTCCTTGCCGTCAGCGACGTTGTGCAGCGTGGTGCCGTTGGTGCCGGCGAACGTCACCGAGTCGAACCCGCTCGCGCCGTCGTACTTCACGTTGCGCGTATCGGCCGCCTGCAGGTTGCCGATGTTCGAGGCGGCCGTGCTCAGCGACGTGTTGATGCCGGAGACGCTGTTCTGCAGGTTCGCGATGTTCGAAGCCGCCGTCGAAATGGACGTTTGCAGCGGCGCGACACTGCCCTTCAACTGGCCGACGTTCACCGCGTCGGTATCGGCCACGCCGGCCGCGACGCCGCCGATCGTGGTGCCGTTGCTGCCGTCGAGCGCGATCGCCGCATGCGAATCGTCCGTGTATTTCACGACGTTCTGCGTTGCCGACACGATGCTCGTGCTGAGGCTGTTGCCCACATTGGTCACGCGCTGGTCGACGTTCGTGATCGACGTCGACAACGAATTGCCGACCGACGTCACGCGTGCGTCGACATTGCCGATGCCCGTGCTGAGCGTGCTGTTCACGTTCTTCAACTGCTGAACGTTGACGGCGTCCGTATCGGCCGCGCCCGCCGCGACGTTCTTCAGCTGGCGTTCGCTGCCGATCGCGCCGAACGACACCGCGCCGCCGACCGGTGCGGCCGTGCCGCCGAATACCGGCGTGCCGCCGTTGTTCGCGCCGACGCTGCCCGAGCCGATCGCCACCTGGTTGTTGTCGTTCGTCTGCGCGCCCGCGCCGATCGCCACGGATTGCGTGCCGCCGGCGCGCGTCTGCGTCGCCGCGTCGTACGCGGCGCCGTTCGATACGCCGTCGCTCGACGTCGGGTTGGCGCCGCCGATCGCGATCGAGCGATCGCCGCTGGCCAGCGCCGAGTGGCCGAGCGCGATCGAGCTCGTGCCGTGCGCATCCGCGACGTTGCCGAGCGCCATCGAGAAATCGCCGACCGCGGCCGACTGGCGGCCGACCGCGAGCGACGTATTGCCTTGCGCGACCGCCACCGTGCCGATCGCCATGGCCGAGTTCGCCAGCGCCTGCGAGCCGACGCCGATCGCGATTGCGCCGCCGCTGCTGCTGCCGCCCTTGCTGCTTGCATTCGACTGGTCGCCGATCGCGATACCGCTGGTGCCGGCCCTGGCATTCGTTCCCTGCGTCACGTTCGAGGTGCTCACCGCCACGTAGCTCCCGCTCTTCGTTGCCACGCACAGCGGGTTGGTCCCGTCGATGCACTGGCCGTTCAGCGCGTTGTCCGGGTTGCCGCGGTCGACGAAATTGTCCGCGTGCGCGACTCCCGCGATCAGCACACCTGCACCCGTGAACATGGCGGCGGCAAGCGCCGAAATCTGATTCCTCTTCATGCTGTTCTGCTCCGTTTTGTAGCGTCTGGTTTGAATATGGACTACTTACTTTTATTGACAGCTTCGACTTCGACTGCGATTGCGACTTCAGTGCGGAACCTGTTCCCGATGCCCGGCGTGGCCATGTCGAACGTGACACGCACCGACCGCGCAAATCGACAGGGCGTCCGATAGCCCGGGCACGCCGTCTCTTTGCGGCCCGTTCCGTTAATCCGTTACATACATTAGGAATACGTAGTGTTATTTATGGACGAGCTCTCCCCCGACTGAATCCGGAGATTCAACCCGTCTTTATAACCACCCCGAATCCGACGTCGCGCCGACCGCGACCAACCTCGTCTCTTTTATTTCATCTCCGGCAACCGGATTTCCGTTTCGATGCCCAGGACATTCGCTCGGGCATGCATCGACTGATGCTTCGGACTCGACTCGCGCAACGTCCGTCGCGATTCGCGGAGCCTTCGTTTGTTCCGTGCCATCCGTCGCTCAAAGTTCGGACGAATTATGAGACACGATCGATGATTATCAAAGGCGACATTGTTTATAGATTGCAAAATCCAATATATTCAATGCGTTACTTAAAATATTGCCGCCTCGCAAACGATTGCGCATTGTCGCACTTAATCGGAATGTTTTTTGAGGCAGATAAATACTTTGCCGAAGCGGATTTGAATTAAATGCAATCGAACGACTCGCAGCCAGAAAGTCGACCAGACAGCAGACGTAAACCGCAGCACATCCCGAAAATACGTAAAACGGCATGGCACGAATATCGACAAGCCATCTGGCGGGATTCGAAATATGCTCCTACAATTCCGCTCGCATCGATACCGGCAGCCGCGACCATTCACGACGCGACCGCGGCAATCGTCCGCGCCTTTACCGGCTCAGCGATCAAAACAACGAACGCCGGGTATTGCGCCGGGCGGTTGCGTGCCGCGCAGTCCGGCCCGATCCGATTGTCGATGCGAGCGTGCGATGCGTTTGCGCGTCGTCATAGAGCGGCATCCGACGATTCCCCGAACCGGGCAGGCCACCCGCGGGATCGCGGCCAACCGCCTTTCCAGAACAGGTGCACGATGTCTCCATCGATCTCCGCATTGAGCGACGCCCATCTCCTGATCGTCGACGATCAGCCCGACCAGCTGCGTTTGCTGATCGACATCCTGCGCAGCACCGGCTGCCGGATCAGCATCGCATCCGACGGCGCGCAGGCGTGCGAACGCGCGCAGGCGCTGATACCCGACCTGATCCTGATGGATGTCCGCATGCCGCGCATGGACGGTTTTACCGCGTGCCGGCTGCTGGCCGCCGATCCGCTGACGAGCGCGATTCCGGTCATCTTCCTGACCGTGGCCGGCGAATTGCACGAACGCCTCGAGGGGCTGGAGATCGGCGGCGTCGACTATGTGGTGAAGCCGTTCGAGCCGGCCGAAGTGCTCGCGCGGATTCGCGTGCAGCTCGCGCGGACGAAGCGCGAGCGGCCGTCGGACACGGAAAGCCCGCTCGCGGCCGGCCAGGACGACGACATCATCGTGCGCGCGGCCATTCGCCACCTGTCGCGTACCTTGAACGATCCGCCGACGGTCGAGCAACTGGCGCGCGCGGTCGGCACGCATGAAAAGCGGCTGTCGCGCGCGTTTCGCGACAATCTCGGCCAGACGGTGTTCGAGTATCTGCGGCACGAGCGGCTGCGGATCGCGCAGGATCTGCTGGATTCGACGTCGCTCAGCATCGCCAGCATCGCGAAGGAAATCGGCTTTTCCACGCCGGCGAACTTCGCGACCGCCTTCCGCGAACGTTTCGGCATCACGCCGACCGAATGGCGGCGCCAGCGCCATGCGGGCCGTCGCACCTCGACCCGCGATCCGCAACGCGGCGCATAGGCCGGAGCGGCGCGAGCGCGACTACCAGTTGTATTTCGCGCTGGCCAGCACGGTCCGCTCGTTGCCGAACACGCACACCGTGTACGACGTGCAGCCGCTGACGTAACGCCGGTCGAACAGGTTCGCGACGTTCAGCGCGAACCGCCAGTGGCGCATCTCGTAGTGCATCGCCAGGTCGTACAGCGTCGTGCTCGGCACCGTCAGCGAGTTGTCGGGGGCGCCGGCCGACGCGCTCTGATAGCGCACGCCGGCGCCGATCCCGAGGCCCGCCAGCGCGCCCGTATGCCAGGTCCAGTCGGCCCACATCGACGCCATCTGCCGCGGCAGCGGCACGGACACGGGCCAGTTGTTCAGCGACGCGTCGTTCGCCTGCACGTTCTTGACGTCCTGATACATATACGACGCGACGACCGACAGCTCGCGGGTCAGCTTGCCGACCGCGCTCAGCTCGATGCCGCGCGAGCGCACCTTGCCGGTCTGCACGGATGTCGTGCCGGTGGGATCGAGATTCACCGGTGTCGGGGTCACGACGTTGGTCTGGTCGATCTGGTAAATGGCCGCGTTCAGCATCAGGTTCCGGCCGGGCGGTTGCCAGCGCAGCCCGGCTTCCGTCTGCGTGCCGCGCGTCGGCTTCGGCAAACCGCCGCCGGCCATCCGCACGCCGATGACCGGATCGAACGACGTCGAATAACCCACATACGGCGACAGCCCCGCATCGCCCTGATAGGTGAGCCCGACGCGCCCGGAGAACGCACTGACGTCCTGCCGCGACTGCGTGCCGGCCGTCTGCGACTGCGTGCCGGCCGTCCGGTCGTCGAACCGCGCATTCACGCGATCCTCGCGGCCGCCGAGCGTCAGCGTCCAGCGCCGCCAGCGGATCTGGTCCTGCGCGTACACGCCGACCGCGTTCATCGCCGTGTACTGGTCGACGTGGCCGAGCGACGTCGGGCCGGAGAAGATCGCGGCCGTCACGGGCCGATAGACGGGGTGGTACAGGTTCAGCGACGGCGCCAGCGCGAGCCACACGCTGTTGGTCGTCGTCTGCCGGTCGAACTGCAGGCCGAACAGCAGCGTGTGTTCGAGCGGCCCCGTGCCGAAGCGCGCCTGCGCGCGGTTGTCGATATCGAGCCGGCTGTAGTTGAGCTGGAACAGCCCCGCGAAACGCATCATGTTGGTCGTGCTGCGGGGCGCCAGGCCGACGCCGAACACCGTTGCGTCGTCGAGCGACAGGTGCGACCAGCGCACGTCCTGGTGCAGCGTCCAGATCGCATTCACGCGATGCTCCAGCGCGTAGCCGAGCGACCATTGCTTCTTCCGGTAGTCGTTGAACGCCGGGTCGCCCATGTAGATGTCCGGCGACAGGCGACCGTTCGGGTTCGGCAGCACCGTGCCCGACGCGGGCAGGAAGTTCGACGTGATGTCGCCGCTGTCCTGCAGGAACGACGCGGAGAACGTCAGCGACGTATCGGCGTTCGGCCGCCATCGGAACGACGGCGCCAGCGCGACGCGCCGGTCGCCGTTCGGGCCGGTCACCGCATTGCCGTCGCGTGCAACGCCGACGAAGCGATACGCATACCGGCCGTCCGGGTCGAGCCGGTCGCCGACGTCGAGCATGAACTGCTTGCGCGCATCGTTGCCGATCTGCACGCCGGCTTCGCGCACGCGCTCGCCGTCGGCGAGTTTCGTGTGCGCGTCGACGATCGCGCCGGGCTCGCCCGCGCCGTACAGCACCGACGTCGGCCCGCGCAGCACCGCGATCGAGTCGATCGTGTACGGGTCGACGCGCCAGTTCGCGATCACGGCCGTATTCGGCGTCGGCATACCGTCGACGTACAGCGTCGGCGTGAAGCCGCGCAGCGCCGCATACCAGTCGGTCCGGCTGTCGGAGCCGAACGTCGCGAAACCCGGCACGTAGCGCAGCGCCTGGTTCAGGTCGGCCGCGCCGGTCATCTCGATCTGTTGCGCGGTCACGATGTTGGTCGTCTGCGGGATCTCGGCCACCGGCGTGTCGGTCTTCGTGCCGGCCGTGGTGCGCAGCCCGACGAGCCCGACGGACGATCCGCCGGCCGTTCCTTTCACATCGATCGGCGGCAGCACGGCCGCCGCCGTGCCGGCCTGCGCCGCCGCCGCTGCGTTCGACGCCTGCGCGTGCGCGCCGCCCGCTGCGGCCACGCACAACGCTCCCCCGGCAGCGATCGCCCATGTGCGTCGCACCGCCCCTGTCTCCGTCAACATTGTTTCAATACTCCGTCGTGCTGTCTCGGCCCGTTCGGCCCCGGCGACGAGCGGTGCGTCGCCGCGGCCGTCCTGTGTTGTCGTGCTCGTGATGTCGGTTGCGCGCGGGTCGGCATGCACCGGCCTGCACTGTCCAGTGGCGCCGTTCGCGAGCGCAGCGATCATACCGGTCGAACGTGGCGCGGTCTTTAAAAAAACTGAGCGGGCGTTTGAAAGTCCGCACGCTTCGAGTCATGCCGTCGCCGATCGCGGCACGACGTCATGCGAAGCCGTATATCGCGAACGTTCCGGGCAAATTGAACATGCGCATCGAAACCGATCCGCAGCCACGCTGCCGGTACCTGGAATGCCGCGCAGCCGAAAGCGTAACGGACCCGTTCGACGGAGAACACGCCGAACGGGCGGCGGGTGCGCCACGCCATCGCCGGCGTGGCGCGCATGCCGGCCGGATCGGATCGGCGAAGCCGGCGCGACGGATTTCAGCGTCGTGAACGCGGCGCTGCAGTCGTACGGCGTGGACGTGCCCGGCGTGCCGGTGACCGTCACGTCGTTCGCGCTCGACGTGACGATCGAGCCGAAGAAACTCACGGCGCCCGGCCCGGGCGTGTCGTGCGTCGCGGCGCCTTTCTCGAACGTCGGCTGCGTGCCGTCGAACACGACGTTGTTCTGCACGATGCCGAGCGGAAAGTGCCGCCCGTTCGCTTCATAGCCGGAGAACATGATCTTTCCGCCGCCGAATTTCGCGCTGACGACGTCGTGAAAGTCCTGGACCGCGACGTTCGTGAAATCCGGATACCGCGTGCCGGTCGATGTGCTGGAGAACCTACCGCGCATCGCGCGAATCGATCGTCAAGGACTGCGATCCTGCTCGTCATCGTGTTGTTCTCCGTTTTTTTCATCCGTCGAGCGACACCGGCGTTGCTGCGCCGGCATGAAGTCGTATCGGCCCGCAAACCGGCATGCGATACGCAAAACATCACAAGTTGTCAGTTGTATGACAACAAAGAAAATAGCGCACCGCCATCGATCCACATACGTGAAGCGCCTCCTGCTCGCTGTGCCGGCGACGATAATATCTCGCAAACGTATCAATCACCATTTATTCCCATTTTTATTAGCATGTTAATCAATTTGCTTGCAGCAATCACTATCCGATCGACGAGTTGTTTCGTGACAACTTTTTATTCCGAAACGATGACGCGTCCGCTACACTCCGCGTCGTTATGCGATGACTGATTTCGACCGCGCTCAAGATGACGCTCGGCGGTCGGTCGCCCCGCTCGCCCTCGGTGCTCGCGAGCGGGTCTCGTCAAGGAACGATGCAATCATGAACGACACGCAATTTGGGCCCGGATCCGGCGCAGGCATCTCCCGGCGCACCTTCCTTTACAGCGTCGGTGCGCTCGCGCTGTCGGCATGCGGCAGCACGAACGCGAGCGGCAGCGTCACCGGCATCGCAACTTCCGGGGCGGGCAACCGCGCGCTCGCACGCGTTGCGACGGGTACCGCGACCGTCGCGACGCGCAAAGCGTTCGCGCATCCGGGCTTGCTGCATACGCAAGCCGATTTCGACCGGATCGCGCAGAAGGTATCTACCGCCGCGTCGCCCTGGCTCGACGGCTGGAACCGGCTGGTCACGAACGGTCATGCACAGTTGTCATGGTCGCCGCGACCGCAGGCCGTCGTGACGCGCGGCGGCACCGGCGCGCAAAACTACCCGGTGCTGTACAAGGACATCGCAGCCGCCTATGCGTGCGCGCTGCGCTGGAAGATCTCGGGCAACGTCGCGTATGCGAACAAGGCCGTGCAGATCATGAACGCGTGGTCGTCGACGCTGCAGAACCTCGCCGGGGACTCGAACGTCGATCTGGCAGCCGGCATCTACGGCTACGAATTCGCCAACGCCGGCGAAATCATGCGCACCTATCCCGGCTGGGCGGCGGCCGACTTCGCCGCGTTCCAGGCGATGATGGCCGACAAGTTCTACCCGATCGACGCCGACTTCCTGAATCGCCACAACAACACGGACATCACGCACTACTGGGCCAACTGGGATCTGTGCAACCTCGCATCGGTCATGGCGATCGGCGTGCTGTGCGACGACCACGCGAAGTTCGACGAGGCCGTCAACTATTTCATCGACGGGCCCGGCAACGGCGCGATCGCGCAGGCCGTCTACTACGTGCACCCCGGCCATCTGGGCCAATGGCAGGAGTCGGGCCGCGACCAGGGGCACAACACGCTCGGCATCGCGCTGGGCGGCGCGATCTGCGAAATGGCGTGGAACCAGGGCATCGACCTGTACGGTCACGACAACAACCGTTTCCTCGCGGGCGCGGAATATGTCGCGAAGGCGAATCTCGTGCGGCCCGACGGCACGTTCCTGCCGGTGCCGTACGCGTCGTACTCGAATGTCGACGTGACCCAGACGCAATTCTCGACCGCCGGCCAGGGCACGATCCGCCCATGCTGGGCACTCGTCCACAACCATTACGTGAACCGCAAGGGGCTGTCGGCGCCGTGGTCGACGAAGTTCGCGCACGCGATCCAGCCCGAAGGCGGCGGCGGCAATTACGGCGAAGCGAGCGGCGGCTACGATCAGCTCGGCTACGGCACGCTCACCTGCACGCGCGATCCCGTCGCGCCCGCCGCCGCGCCGAGCGGGCTGACCGCGTGGCCGGGTGCCGGACGGGTCGTGCTGTCGTGGTGGGGCGTCGCGAACGCGGCAAGCTACAACGTGAAGCGCGCGTCCAAATCGGGCGGCCCCTACACGACCGTCGCGAGCGGCATCGCCGATCCGCTGACGTACGCGGACAGCCCGGCGGCGGGCGTCTGGTACTACGTGATCAGCGGGCATACCGCGTCGGGCGAAACCGCGAATTCGGCGGAAGTCGCCGCGTCGACGGCGCTGCAACTGCATACGCTGCTGACGTTCGACGAGACGGGCGGCACGGCCGCCGCGGACGCGTCCGGCAACGGTCATGCGGGCACGCTCGCCGGCGGCGTTTTGCGCGGGCCCGGAAAAACCGGCAACGCCGTGTCGCTCGACGGTTCGACCGGTTACGTCGCGTTGCCGAACGACATCGTCGCCGACGTGTCGGATTTCACGATCGCGGCCTGGGTGAACTGGAACGGCGGACAGACGTGGGCGCGCCTCTTCGATTTCGGCTCGGGCACCGGACGCTATCTGTACGTCACGCCGAGGAGCCATCGCGGGACGATGCGCTTTGCGATCACGACCAACGGCGGGCACGGCGAACGCGCGATCGACGGCAACGCCGCGCTGCCGGCCGGACAATGGGCGCACGTGGCCGTCACGCTGGCGGCAACGACCGCGACGCTCTATCTGAACGGCAACGCGATCGGCACGGCGGGCGACGTCATCTTCGCGCCATGGCGCATCGGGCACACCGCGCAGAACTGGATCGGACGTTCGCAGTATCCGGGCGATCCGTTCTTCAGCGGCTCGATCGACGAGTTCCGCATCTATCGCGGCGCGATGTCGGCCGATCAGGTAAAGGCGCTCGCGCAGCGCGCGTGATGCGCGTCAAGCGGCGCTGTCGACGAGCCCTGCCGGTCAGGTAGAACGGCCGCAGGCCGAACTGCGGCAACGCAAGCGTGTCGGGCGCCGAGGGGCGCCCGCGTCAGTTCGCTGATTTTCATGCGCATCTCCTGCAATCGAGGACCCGTCATTCATCCCGGCGCCACGACGTGCACCGATGGCCCGTTTCCCTATGAGCCGAGGTGGCATCGTCCGGATTCCTGACGTACGTCAAGTACCCGTTTTCGCGCGCGTGACATGACGCCCCGGGAATGCGCGCCCTTTCGTACCTCGCCAGATAGTAGGCAACGCATGCGTTCTTTGCGTGTGCGAAGGCGGGTGCGCTACGCTCGATCCGGCCTCGTATCGAGGCCTGAAATTTAAGCGCTTAAAACTTTGAAGCCGACGGCCCCGTGCCCGACGGGGTCCATCACATGGAGGATGACGTTGACGTCCTCACCTCCCTAAAGGGATGTGATTCCCACACCTGGCGATGCACGTCCGCATCGGAGAATGTTCAATGCAGCGTTGATATCGCGATCATGCTCGACACCACAGTTGCTGCACTTCCACTCCCTTATTCTCAGTCCCGCGATACCTTTCGGCCGCGCCGTGCTGTCTGTCGACCCGCACGCCGAACAGGACTGGGTAGAACCGCTTTCGTCGACTTCCTCGAACGTGGCTCCGTGCGCGATCGCTTTGTAACGGAGCCTATTTCGGAAGGACGACCAGGACGCGTCGTAGACGCTTTTCGCCATCCTGGTTCTGGCGAGCTTGGCGGCCGACACATTGCCGACCGCGATGTAGTCGAAGCGCCGCACCAGATCGAGCGCGAGCTTGTGCTGGAAATCGGCGCGGGCATTCGCCACCTTGGCGTGCAGCTTCGCGATATGCCGCTTGTGCTTGCGTGCCCGCTGCGCCTTCGCCAGCTTCTCAGCCGCACGTCGACCGAACCGGTCGTTGAGCAGCTTCTCGCCGGTCGAAAGTGTGACGAAGTCTTTCAGGCCGAGATCGATGCCGACACCGGAACGGATCGGGCGCGCCTGAACATCGGGTATCTCGATCACGATATTCAGGAACCAGTTGCCGCGCGCATCCTGCGCGAAGTTGGTGCCGTCCTTGATCTTGCCGTCCGGCAGCGGGCGACTGCTGAACACGCGGAAGGTGTGGCCGGCGAAGCGGAATGCGTCGCCCTCGCGCTTCAGGTCGCGGCCCTTCAGCGGCACCCAGCCCAGCGATTTCCTGCCGCGATAGCGCAGGTACGGGCGCCGGTGCTGGCTGCGCGACTTCGCGTATTGCTCGCACGTTGCGTTGACCGTTCCCGAGTGAATGCCGAGTTCCTTGCTGCTGCCGGTCGTCAGCACGTTCAGGTCGAACCCCGTCGGCCACTTCTTGCTCCACTTGAGCGCGTGCTTCTGCGTGTCATTGCAGAAGTTCCACACGTAGCTCACCGCCCGGCTCTGTTTGTTCAAGAGTCCGTTGAGCGACTTCACCCGGTAGCGGTATACAAGAATCATGCCGGTCATTTTAACGTTGGAATGCCGCTGTCAAACAGCGGCGCTCCTTTCCTCCCCGCCCTGAAGGACGGGGTTTCTCGGAGCATCTGATGAACAGACGATCGATGTTGCGCTGGAGCGTTTCAACCGCGGCGCTCGCGTGCCTCGACCTGGCCGGCCCGCTGCCGGCCTTCGCGCAACGCACTGCGCGCGGTACGGCGGCGAGCCCGTTCGCAATGGGCGCCGACATTTCGACGCTGCCGGAACTCGAAGCCCATGGCGCAACCTTCTTCGACCGTGACGGCGCCCCGCGCGACTGCCTGAAGATCCTGCGCGCGCACGGCGTCGACGCGATCCGCATCAAGGTCTGGAACGATCCCGGCAACACGGATTTCTTTCCCGCGAACCAGAGCGCCGCGGCCGGCTACAACGATGCGGCCCATGTCGTTGCACTCGCGAAGCGCGCGGCCGCGCTCGGGATGCGCATCCTGATCGACTTCCACTACAGCGACTGGTGGGCCGACCCCGGCAAGCAATATCCGCCGCACGCGTGGGCCGGCAAGAACCTGGCCGACACCTGCGTGCTGCTGTCCGCGTATACGACCGACGTGCTGCGCCGGCTTCAGCGCGCCGGCGTGCGGCCCGAGTGGGTGCAGATCGGCAACGAGATCACGGGCGGCATGCTGTGGCCGCTCGGCCGTTACGACCAGTGGGACAACCTCGCTCAATTGCTGAAGACGGGCCACGACGCGGTGAAGGCCGTCGATCCGCGCATCAAGGTGATGCTGCACATCGACAGCGGCGGCGACAACGGGAAGAGCCGCTGGTGGTTCGACAGCGCGACGCAGCGCGGTGTCGCGTTCGACGTGATCGGCCTGTCCTACTACCCGCAATGGCAAGGCTCGCTCGACGACCTGCGCAACAACGCGAACGACCTCGCGGTGCGTTACGACAAGGAACTGATCGTCGTCGAAACCGCGTATCCGTGGACCACCAGCGACGGCGACTCGGAGCCGAACTCGATGACGAACACCGGCTCGACCGCATTCCCGCCGTCGCCGGCCGGGCAGGCGCAGTTCCTCGCGGCGGTGGTCGACATCGTGAAGGGTGTGCCGGGTCATCGCGGCAAGGGCGTGTTCTGGTGGGAGCCGGAATGGATCCCGACGCCGGGGGTCGGCTGGAAACTCGGCGCGGGCGATCAGTGGGACAACAACACGCTGTTCGACTTCCACGGCCGTGCGCTGTCGTCGCTCGACGCGTTCCAGCAACGCTGACCTGCCGCCGCACTGGCGCGCTGCGCGTCAGTGCGGCGCGTCGAAGCGGCGGCGCGGCTGCTTCGACGCACCTGCCGCACGTGTCATGCCGGCCTGCGGATCGCGTGCATCGTGAACGAGCAGCGCGAGCGCCACGAGTGCAAGTGCGCCGCAACCCGCGAACGTCGCGCGATAACCGAACAGGTCGACGAACGCGCCCGACAGCACGCCCGACACGATCGAGCCGACGCGCGCGGTACTGAAGAACATCGCGGTCGCGGTGCCGGGGCGCGCGGGCATCAGGTCGCACACGCGCGTCATGCCGAGGCACGACGTGATCGCGACCACGCATGCGCTCAGCAGTTGCAGCGGCAGGATCGCATCGACGTGCGTGACCTCCGCGAGCCCGACGAAGTACGCAGCATGCACGGCCGCACACGCAGTCAGCCAGCGCGCCTTGTTCAGCCGTGTCGAACGGATGCCGAGCCACAGCATCATCGGGATCTCGAGCAACGCGGCGAGACCGAGCGCGGCCGACACGTTGGTCGGCGTGCCGCCCAGCCTGCGCACGATATACAGCGGCAGCACGATCATCGTCGCGTTCGCCGCGAGCCCGATCAGCATGAGCGCGGCAAGCGTGCGCAGCACGACCGCACGCGGTGCGGCGACCGCCGGCGCTGCCCCGTCCGGCGGCACCGGATCGCCGCCGGATGCGCTCGCCGTCGTGGACCTGCCCGCATCGGCCGCCGCAGGCCGGCGCGCGGGTTCCGGAATGCGCGCGACGATCGCCGCGCACGCGACAAAGCCGGCGGCGGCCGCGAGAAAGAGCCCGGTGAAGCCCGCCTGCGCGAGTATCAGCGCGCCGAGCGCGGGGCCGAATACCCATGCGACCGACAGCATCGTGCGCAGCGCGGCCGACGCGAGCTCACGCTGCGCATGGTCGTCGACCGGCAGCACCGCGCGCGCGAACGAGAAGATCTGCGACAGCGACACGGCGCCCGCGCCGAGCAGGATCGTGCCGGCCGCGATCACGGCCATCGGTGCGCGCAACACGCACAGCAGCGCGAACCCGAGCGCGGCGGCCGCGAGCGACGCGACGAGCAGCGGCCGGTGCCGGTCGCGGCGATCGGACCAGCGGCCGGCCCACGTGCTTGCGACGACGCCGCTCGCCGCGATCAGCGTCATGAACACACCTGCGAGAAACGGCGACATTCCGACCGCCTCGACGCCGAACAGCGACAGGTACGGCGCGGTAAACGACATCGCGACACCAAGCATCAGCGCCGCGGCGGACAGCGGAACGAAATGCGCGATCCCGGCCAGGCCCGCAAAATGCGACCGCAGCGACCGTAGCGACCGCATCGCGTCAGTCCGGCTCGACCCACGCGGCCACGTCGACTGCGCCGAGTTCCGGGCCGCCGAGCACGAATCGCGCGCCGGCCGGTGCAGGCAGCGTGCATGGCGCGTCGCCGTAGTTCAGCGCGAACACGACGCGCCCGCGCCGGCGCAATCGCAGGCCGTCGGGCAGCGCCGCCACGGGCAACCCGGCATCGCGTGCGCAGCGGCCGACGATCGCACGCAACAGCGCGCGATCGAAGCACGCGGTCGCCATCGTCACGTGAGCGCGCCGCACCAGCGCGGGCACGCCGTCGTCGAACGCCGCGAGCACGTCGACTCCGGCCGCCGCGTCCGTGTCGACGTGATCGCGCCATTTCACCGCGTGGCCTTCGACGCCGTCGAACGCGACACGCGGCGCGAGCGACGGCCGCAACGATTCGACCTGCGCGATCCTCATCGGCAGCACGTCGCGCAGCTTGCCCGGCGCCAGGCCCGGCACGATCGCGAAGTCGGCCGTGCGCGAACCCGTGCGCGGCCCGAACAGCCAGTGCGTGCCGCTGCCGGCGACCTGCTCGACGACGCGGTCCGGGACGACCGGCAGCGTCGGCGCGACGACCAGCGCATAACGCGACACGTCGGCATCGGCCGCGACGATGTCGACGTCGAGCCCCAGCTCGCGCAGCGTGCGATACCAGTCGAACGCGTGCTGCTGATAGTCGAAATCGACGCCGTGCGGCTGGATCCGGATCAGCCAGTCGGCTTCGTAGTCGAACAGCAGCGCGACGCGTGCCGACGTGCGTTCGCCCGCAACGAGCGCGGGATCGAGCGTCGCAAGCTCGCCGGCGACGCGCGCCACTTCGTACCCGCCGGGCGACAGGCGGTCATCGGGCGTATTGAGCCCGGAATGCAGTTGCTCCTGCGCGTGCGGATACTGCCGCCAGCGGAAATACGACACGAGCTCCGCGCCGTGCGCGAACGCTTCCCACGTCCACAGCCGCACCGCGCCGGCGTGCGGCACCGGGTTGTACGGCCCCCAGTTGACGGGCCCCGCCTGTTGCTCCATCACCCACATCCGGCCGTTGCCGACGCCGCGATACAGGTCGTGCGAGAACGCCGACACGTCCGGATGGCCCGTGCGGGCCCAGCGATGCTTGTCCTGCTCGTCGAGCGGCAGCACTTCGGTGCGCGGCACCGGATAGCTGTCCCACGCGGCGACATCGAGGCCACTGCGCGCGAACGCGTAGTGATCGAATTCGGTGAAAAAGCCCATGAAGTTGTGCAGCACGTCGCGCCCCGGCGCGTGCGCGCGGATCGCATCGACCTGCACCGCATGGAAGCGCGCGACCTCGTCCGACTGAAAGCGCCGGAAGTCGAGCACGTGGGCGGGATTCGCGTCGGTCGGCGTATGGCGCGGCAATTCGATCTCGTCGAAACCGCGATATTCCATGCTCCAGAACACGTTGCCCCACGCACGGTTCAACGCGCCGACGTCGCCGTAGCGCACGGCGAGCCACGCGCGAAAGCCTTCGAGCGCCGCACGCGTGTAGCTCGGCAGCGTGTTGTGGCAGCCGAGTTCGTTGTCGGTCTGCCACGCGATCACGGCCGGATGCGCGCCGTAGCGCCGCGCCATCGCGTCGGCGATCCGCACGCAGTGCTCGCGATAGACGGGGCTCGAGATGTCGTAGTGGCGGCGCGAGCCGAACTGCCGGACGGCGCCGTCCGCGCCGACCGGCAGGATCTCCGGATGACGGTCTACCAGCCATTTCGGCGGTGCCGCGGTCGGCGTGCCGAGCACGATCTTCAACTGCTGTCTGGCGAGCGTGTCGATCGCTTCGTCGAGCCACGCCCAGTCGTAGCGGCCGGGCTCCGGCTCCATCCGGCTCCACGCGAATTCGGCGATCCGTACGCGGGTCAGGCCGAGTTCGGCCATCCGCCGCGCGTCGCGATCCCATTGTTCGCGCGGCCAGTGTTCGGGGTAGTAGCAAACGCCGAGTTGCATCGTGGATTCCTTGCAGAAGAAAGAGGATTGGACGGATCAGCCCTTGGTCGCGCCGAACGTGAGCCCCGCGACGAAGTGCTTCTGCATCGCGAAGAACATCAGCACCGACGGCAGCGCAGCGAGCACCGAACCGGCCGACACGAGGTTCCATGCGGTGGTCCACTGCCCCTTGAGCGCGGCGACGCCGACGGTGATCGGTGCCGCGTCGTCGCCTTGCGTGAGGCACAGCGCCCAGAAGTAGTCGTTCCACACGAACGTGAACACGAGGATCGCAAGCGCCGCGAGCGCCGGCCGCACGAGCGGCAGCACGACGCGCCAGTAGATCGCCCATTCGGACGCGCCTTCGACGCGCGCGGCTTCGATCAGCTCGAACGGCAGCTCGCGGATGAAGTTGCGCAGGAACAGCGTGCAGAAGCCCGTCTGAAACGCGGTATGGAACAGCACGAGCGCCCATACGGTGTTGTAGAGCCCGATGCCGAGCATGATCTGGCGCACCGGAATCATCAGGATCTGGATCGGCACGAAATTGCCGGCGACGAACAACCCGAGCAGCACGACGTTGCCGCGGAACCGGAAGTTTGCGAGCGCATGGCCCGCAAGCGACGCAAGCAGGATCGACGCGGCGACCGACGGCAGCGTGATCAGCATGCTGTTCGCGAAGTAGTGGAGCATCGGCGTCTGCGTGAGCGCGGTGCCGTAGTTGTCGACGAATGCGAACTGCTTCGGCCAGCCCCAGTAATGGCCGGCCATGACCTCGTCGGTCGAACGAACCGACGTGACGAGCACCGCGAGCAGCGGCACGAGCCACAGCACGAGCGCGCACGGCAGCGACAGGCGGTACAGCCAGCGGGACGAGCGTCCCCAGCGTGATACGGGCATCGGGTACATGAATCGCAATCCTTAGGGTCTGTTTACATATGGAACGCGCATGCGTTGCCACGAGAACGGCCGCTCGCGAGGCGCGCGACGCCGCGAATACTGACGTATTCGCAAGGAGCGCAACGCGGCGAGCGGCCGTTCTCGTGGCAACCCCAAATTAGAAAATTCATGTCACGGGAATGCCCGAAATCGCCCGTATGGCGGCGTCGCTCGTCGCTTGTTTGGCTCGGCCAAACGGCGCTCCTCACTTCTTGCCCTACGCGCGATTTCGGGCATTCGCATGTGCGTTCCATATGTAAACAGACCCTAAGATTCGACGCGCACCAGCTTGCACAGCTGCCACACGAGATAGACGAGCATGATCGCGAACAGCACCACCGCGATCGCGGCCGAATAGCCTTCGCGGTAGTACTTGATCGCCTGGTCGACCATGAAGTACGCGAGCACGGTCGAGCTGTCGAACGGGCCGCCGCCCGTCATCACGGAGATCAGGTCGAAGCTGCGCAACGCGCCGATCACGGTCAGCACCACCGCCATGAAGGTGGCCGGGCGCAGCTGCGGCAGGATCACGTGCCACAGCAGCGTGAAGCCGCGCGCGCCTTCCATCCGTGCGGCCTCGACGATCTCGCCGTTGATGCCGGTAAGCCCGGTCAGGTAGAGGATCATGCAGAACGGGATCTGCGGCCACAGCGCCGCGACGATCACACCGTAGGTCGCATAGTGCGGATCGCCGAGCACCGGGATGCCGTGCCCGACGAGCAGCTTCAGCAGCCCGAAAGTCGGATCGTAGAACCACGAGAACACCAGGCCGACGACGACGCCCGGCAGCACGAACGGCGCGAAGAACAGCGACTTCACGAGCCGGATCCCGAACACGTTCTGGTTCAGGTACAGCGCGAGCGCGAGACCGAGCGGCGGTGCGGCGAGGAACAGCGCGAGCCACAGCACGTTGTTCTTCAGTGCGACGTAGAACGTGTCGGACTGCAGCAGCTCGCGATAATTGTCGAGCCCTGCATACGTCATCGGCGTCATCCCGTCCCAGTGATGGAAGCTCAGCCAGATGCTGCTGACGATCGGATACAGCACGAACACGGTGAAGAGCGCGAAACCCGGCAGCACGAACAGCAGTGCGGCACGGTTGCGCCGGCGCGCGAGCGACGCGCGCGCATGCCGCTGCGGGCCGGCGTCGCGACGCACGGCGCCTTCGGACAGGCTGGTTGACATGAGGTGACCTTCGACGAAACGAACATGACGACGACAACGGAGCGCCGGACCGGCCGCGGCCGATCCGGTCCGCACGCTACTTCCGGTAGATGCGCTTGCGGGTCTGCTCGAGGCGCTGCAGGATCGCGTCGAGTTGCGCCGGGTCGGACAGGAACTGCTGCATAGCTTTCATCCCCTCGTCCGCCATTTCCTTCGTCATGTCGCGGTCGTAGAACTGCGCGATGCCGCCCTGCGTCGCGGCCAGCGTGCGGAAGCCGATCTTCGAGATCGGGTCCTGCGGCTCGGGCGCCTTGTTGTTCGACGGCAACTGGCCCATGCCCTTCGCGAACTCGCCGTTGATCGCAGGCTGCCCCATGAACGCAAGCAGGCGGCGTGCATCCGCCTTGTTGTGCGCCTTCGCCGGGACGACCATCACGTTGACCGGACCGTCCTCCGCAAGCGGCACCGACGCGTCGATCGCCGGGAAGCGGAAGAAGCCGATCGGGTTGCGCGCCGCGCTCAGCAGGCCCGCCGAATACCAGGTGCCCATCAGCGTCATCGCGGCCTGGCCGTTGACGATCAGCGGGCTCAGCGCATCGACGTCGTAAGACAGCGCGTTGTCGATGAAATACTTGTCGTCGATCAGCTTCTTCCATGCCGCGTACACGGCGCGCACGCGCGGATCGGTATAAGCGACATCGCCCGCCATCAGCTTCTGGTGGAACGCGTAGCCGTTGATCCGCAGGTCGAGGTAGTCGAACCATGCGGCAAGCGTCCACGCATCGCGCGCGGCCACCGCGATCGGCGCAATGCCCGCCGCCTTCAGCTTGCGGCATGCGTCGAGAAACTGCGGCCAGTCGGCCGGTTCGCCGTGAATGCCGGCCTTCTCGAACAGGTCCTTGCGGTAGAACAGGCCATAGGCGTCGTAACCGAGCGGCAAACTGTAGAGCTTGCCGCCGTAAGTCGACGACTGCTTCACGGCCGCATACGTATCGTTCCAGCCGTTCTTCTGCCAGTCCTGACTCAGATCCTCGATCAGCCCGCGCTTCGCGAAATAAGCGAGCCGCTCGCCGTTGTTCCAGCTCAGCACGTCGGGCGGATCGGTCGCGAGCCAGCCGGACATCTGCACCTTGTACGCCTCCTCGGCGACGTAGCTGACCTTCAGGTCGATGTCCGGATTCGCCTTGCGGAACTGGTCGAACACCGCTTGCCACGTCGCGCGCTGGTTGCCACGCGAGGCTACGTTCACCTTGAGCGTACCCGCGTCGGCGGCCCCTGCCGCCAGTGCGGCGGCGGTCGTCAGGGCAAGCAGCAGTTGGCTCGCACGAAGTCTCATCGTTGTCTCCTGGTATTGGTGTGATGGATGCCGCGTCGCGCGCGGCGGATCGGCGCCGCGCCGCTACGCGAATTCCGCCTCGGCACGAACGGCGGGCACCGCGATGCCGGCCTCGTCGAACAGGTGGCAGCACGACGGCGGCACGCTGAACGCATGGCGCTCGCCGCGCCGCAGCGCGGCCTGCCCCGGCAGCTTCGCGAGCAGCGGCACGCCGCCAGGGTGATCGAGATGCACGTAGGCGGCCTCGCCCAGTTGCTCGACCAGCGCGACATCGCGCACGATCGCGGGCAGCCCGGCGTCGCCGGCCGGGCCGACGGACAGATGCTCGGGACGGATACCGAGCGTGATGCGCGCGCCGGGGCCGATGCCGGACGGTAATGGACGGTCGTGCAGCGTCAGCACCTCGTCCGTGCCGTCGACGCGCAGGCGGCATCCGTGTGCATCGCTCGATACGACGGCCGCCGGCAGGAAGTTCATTCGCGGCGAGCCGATGAAGCCTGCAACGAAGCGGTTGGCCGGCCGGTGATACAGCTCGAGCGGCGCACCGGCCTGCGCGATGCTGCCGAAGCGCGCGACGTCGTCGCCCGCGTGCAGCAGCACGATCCGGTCGGCCAGCGTCATCGCCTCGATCTGATCGTGCGTCACATAGACGGAGCTCGACTGCGAGAAGCGTGCATGCAGGCGCGCGATCTCGACACGCGTCTGCCCGCGCAGCGTCGCGTCGAGATTCGACAGCGGCTCGTCGAACAGGAACACGCGCGGCTCGCGCACGATCGCGCGGCCGATCGCGACGCGCTGCCGCTGGCCGCCCGACAGCGCCTTCGGCTTGCGCTCCAGCAGCGCGTCGAGCTGCAGCACGCGCGCGGCCTCGGTCACGCGGCGGCGGATCTCGTCCTTCGGCACGCCGGCGATGCGCAACCCGAAGCCGATGTTGTCGAACACGGTCATGTGCGGAAACAGCGCATAGCTCTGGAACACCATCGCGACGCCGCGCTCGGCGGGCGGCGTGTCGTTCATGCGCGCGCCGCCGATCCGCAGCTCGCCTTCGCTCACGTCCTCGAGCCCCGCGATCATCCGCAGCAGCGTGGATTTGCCGCAGCCCGACGGGCCGAGAAACACGCAGAACTCATGCGACTCAATCTCGAGGTTCACGTTGCGCAGCACCGGCGCATGGTCGCCGTAGCGCTTCGAGACGTCCTTCAATGAAATGGCGGTCATCGCGCCCTCCTCTGCCGAATCACGCGCGTCGAATCGGAAAATTTAAACGCTTAAATTTTGATGGCGCGATTGGCCCGGTTCGCCGTACCATGTTGTCTCCTTCATGTGATGTGTCGAGAAATTAGCGTATCGCCTGTCCCTGCGCAACTTGTGGGACGCACTCCCAGAATATGAGCAAACACACCCACGCTTCCCCGTTCCCGCACGACGCTTCCCGACCGGCCGGGGGCCGCGCATGGTGACGCTCGCGGAAGTCGCGCGACGCGCGAACGTGACCGCGGCGACGGTCTCGAACGTGTTACGGAATCCTCAGAAAGTGAAGCCGGCGACCGTCGAACGCGTGATGGCGGCGATTCGCGAACTCGGCTATCGACCGAATCTCACCGCGCGTGCGCTCGCCGAAGGCCGCACGTCGACGCTCGCGCTGATGCTGTCGAACATCACCAACCCGTTCTATCCGGAGTTCGTGCTCGCCGCCGAGCGCGAGGCGCGCAAGCGCGGCCATTATCTGCTGGTGTCCAACACCGACGACGACCCGGCGATCACGCGCAACTACCTCGAGCGGATCGCCGGCACGCTTGCGGCCGGCGCGATCGTGATGAACACCGACCTCGCCGAGGCCGAACTTGCCGACATCGCGCGCCATGGCGCGGCGATCGTGCTGTGCATGTGGGAGCATGTGCACGCGTCGCGCACGCTGCCCTGCGTGACCGTCGATTTCGCGGCGGCGGGCGCGTTGGCTGCCGCGCACCTGTCCGGGCTGCGGCATCGCGCATTCGGCGCACTCGTCGGCAAGGGTTCGGGCGGCCCGCAGTCGATGCGGCTGCGCGGCTTCACCGACGAACTCGCGGCTCGCGGCCATGCGCCGGACGCGGTGACGACCGTGTCCGCGCACGATTCGATCGAGGGTGGCTACGAGGCGGCCGCCGCGCTGCTGCGCGCGAAGCCCGGCGTCACCGCGCTGTTCGCGACCAACGACCTGATGGCGATCGGCGCGATGCAGGCGGCGGCCGATCTTGGCCGGCGCGTGCCGGCCGACCTTTCGATCGTCGGCATGACCGATATCCAGCTCGCCCACCAGTTCCGCCCCGCGCTGACGACGGTCCGATTCCCGACATCATTGATTGCCGCGCGCGCGATCGCGCTGACGCTCGACATGATCGACGGCATCGAGCCGACTGCGGCCGTGCATACGATCGGTACGCCGGAGCTCGTCGTGCGCGAGTCGACCGGTACGGCACCGGCCCGATGATCGACGGACGGGCGCGCCGCATGCGAGCCCGTCGTTTCCTCCATCACCCCCGCACCCGCCGCAACCTGAGCGTCGCCGACGGCGACTCCCCGAACGCCCGCTTGTATTCGATCGCGAAGCGCCCGAGGTGCGCGAATCCCCATTTCAGCGCGACGTCGGTGACCGACGCGAGCCCCGGCGTATCGTCGGCCAGCAGTTCCTCGCGCACATGCTGCAGCCGCAACTGCCGCACGAAGCCCATCGGCGTGATCCCGTGGCGATTGCGGAAGCCGGCGAACAGCGTGCTCGGGCTGACGCCGGCGAGTTCGGCGAGCCGTTCGATCGTCAGCGGCTCGTCGAGATGCGCACGGATGTATTCCTCGACGCGCCGCACATAGAACGGCGCGAGCGCCATCGGCAGGTGCCGCGTGCCGTCGCGCGCGCTGTTCGGCTGGCCGTGCAGCAGCAGGTTGAGCAACGTCGATTCGAGCTGCTCGAACGCGAGCGGATGACGCAGCGGATGCGCATCCGTCGCGATCGCGCCGGCGAGGATCGGCAGCATCTGGGCCAGACACGTCCCCTGCGGTGACGACAGGCCGAATTCCGGTTCGAATTCGACCGGTGCGCGCCGATCGTCGCCGAAATGCCGCTGCGCGTGGCGCTCCATCACCTCGCGCTCGATGCGCAGGATGACTTGCGGGCACGCGTCGCCCCACCGCATCTTGAGCGGCAGCGTCGGCGAGATCAGCGACGCGGTGCCCGGCGACGACACGAAGCGCGTCGAGCCGCACTCGATCTCCGCGTCGCCGCGCAGCGGAATCTGCAACAGGAAGAAATGCTCGAGCGGCCCCGGCTCGATGCTGACGCCGCCGCCGTAATCGAGCAGGTTCAGCGACAGGTTGCCCCAGCGCGCATGGTGCATGCAGCTGTGCAACGCGCGCGATTCGCCGATCGGCGTGAGCCGGTGCGGCTTGAACACATCGGCGACGCGTGCGCGCACCTCGTCGACATCGTCCGACTGCAGCATCAGGTTGTCGTGATTGAAACAGGCGGCGTCGGCAAGCCAGCCGGTTTCTGAAATTTGCGCCATCGAAGTTCTCCCGTCATGCTCGATCGCACTCGCGCCGTGCATGCGTTCCCGGTATTGGGGAATCCCGCTGCACGATCCGGATAGCGCCCGGAGTATCCGGACAGTCCGGCCATCCGAACCCGCAAGTCCCGCGCAACCAACGCAAGAACCGGACCGTTCGCGCATCGTAGAAAACTGTGCGGGGCTTCCGTATCCGCACATACCCGCACACACCCGCGGTTCAGCCGCGCGCCCGCCCGGGCGCGGCGGCCGGATCGTCAGGTTTCCGGAGTTCGCGGATACCGGCCGAAGAAAGCGGATAGAAGCGCGCGTTTCGGCCGCCAATACTGGGCCCGTCACGGAAACAAACAGCATGGAGGGACACATGAAAGGACGTCACATCGAGATTCCGTCGCCGGACGGCGGAACGTTTCGCGGCTACCTGAGTACGCCGGCCGGCGGCAGCGGGCCGGGCATCGTGCTGTGTCACGAGATCTTCGGCGCGAACGCGACCATGCGGGCAACCGCCGACTACTACGCGGAGGAAGGCTACGCGGTGCTCGTGCCCGACCTGTTCTGGCGCCAGTCTCCGGGGATCGAACTCGGCGATTCCGCTGCCGATTTCGAGCGCGCGATGGCGCTTTACCGCGAGTACGACGAGAACAAGGGCGTCGAGGACATCGGCGCCGCGCTGCGCGTGCTCACGCAACGGCCGGAATGCACGGGCGAAGCCGGCGTGCTCGGCTACTGCCTCGGCGGCAAGCTCGCGTATCTCGCCGCCTGCCGGCTGCCGGGCGTGGCCGCCGCGGTCAGCTATTACGGCGTCGGCATCGAGCATGCGCTGGACGAGGCCGTGCAGCTGCGCGGTCGGCTCGTGCTGCAGATCGCGGCGCAGGACCGCTTCTGCCCGCCCGACGCGCAGCGGCGCATTACCGAAGCGCTGTCCGGGCGCGACGGCGTCGAGGTGTATGTGTATCCGGGCGTCGATCACGCGTTCGCGCGCATCGGCGGCGATCATTTCGACAAGGCCGCCGCGGCCATGGCGCATCAGCGCTCGATCGCCGCGTTCCGCGCCGCGCTCGGCCCGCACTACGACCTCTCCGCGCTGTGGGAAGCGCATCTGCTGCACGAGTTCGACACGCGCAACGTCGACGCGACGATGGCCACGATGGTCGCCGAGCCGTACGTCAACCATATTCCGACGCTGACGGGCGGCGTCGGCTACGACGAGCTCAAGCGTTTCTACACGCATCACTTCGTGCATGCGAACCCGCCCGACACCACGATCACGCCGATCTCGCGCACGATCGGCGCGAGCCAGATCGTCGACGAACTGCTGTTCTGCTTCACGCACACCACCGAGATCGACTGGATGCTGCCGGGCGTCGCGCCGACCGGCAAGCGCGTCGAGATCCCGCTCGTCGCGATCGTGAAATTTCGCGGCGACAAGCTCTATCACGAACACATCTATTGGGATCAGGCGAGCGTGCTCGTGCAGGTTGGCCTGCTCGATCCGGCCGGCCTGCCGGTCGCGGGCGTCGAAACGGCGCGCAAGCTGCTCGACGAGACCGTGCCGTCGAACGGCCTGATGCGCCGCTGGCAGGACAGCGAACCGCCGACGGGCGCGCATTGACGCGGCCCTTCCCCCACCCATCGATTCCGGGAGATACCCCATGACTGCCCTTGCAGGCAAAGTCGCGATCGTCACCGGCGGCGCCACGCTGATCGGCGCCGCGGTCGCGCAGGACCTGACCCGCGCCGGCGCGTGCGTCGCAATACTCGATCTCGATACCGAGAACGGCGCGCGCGTCGCCGATTCGCTCGGCGAACGCGCGATGTTCGTCGCGATCGACATCACCGACGACCACGCGATCGAGCGCGCGGTGTCGGCCATCGTCGAGCGGTTCGGCGCGATCGACGTGCTCGTCAACCTCGCGTGCAGCTACGTCGACAACGGCATCCAGGCGACCCGCAACGACTGGCTCGCCGCGATGGACGTGAACGTCGTGTCGGCGGCGATGCTGGCGAAGGCCGTTCATCCGCACATGGTCCGGCGCGGCGGCGGCGCGATCGTGAACTTCAGCTCGATCTCGGCCCAGTGCGCGCAAACCGGCCGCTGGCTGTATCCGACGTCCAAGGCGGCGATCCGCCAGCTCACGCGCAGCATGGCGATGGATCTCGCGCCCGACCGCATTCGCGTCAACTCGGTATCGCCGGGGTGGACGTGGTCGCGCGTGATGGACGAGATGACGCACGGCGACCGCGCGAAGACCGACCGCGTCGCCGCGCCGTTTCACCTGCTCGGCCGGGTCGGCGATCCGTCGGAGGTCGCGCAGGTCGTGACGTTCCTGTGCAGCGACGCGGCGAGCTTCGTGACGGGCGCCGACTACGCGGTGGACGGCGGTTATTCCGCGATGGGCCCCGAGCAGGCGGTGCCGGCCATTCCGCGCCTGGCGGAATGACCGCTGCCCGCCGCCGCTCCCCGCAATCATTCCGGCCGGCATCCGGCCACCCGAGGACATTCTCATGAGACGCATCGCTATCGTCGGCGCCGGCCAGTCCGGCCTGCAACTCGCCTTCGCCCTGCTCGACCAGGGCTATCACGTCACGCTCGCGACCAATCGCGACGCGGAGCAGATCCGCACCGGCAAGGTCATGTCGAGCCAGTGCATGTTCCATACGGCGCTGCAGATCGAGCGCGATCTCGGCCTGAATGCCTGGGAGGAAGCGTGCCCGTCCGTCGAGGGCATCGGCATCGCGGTGCCGCACCCGAACGGCAACGGCCGCAAGGCGATCGAGTGGTCGTCGCGGCTGACCCGCTATGCGCAGTCCGTCGACCAGCGCGTGAAGATGGCCGACTGGCTCGACGGCATTCGGCGCCGCGGCGCGGAGGTGCGCATCTGCGACGTCGGCGTGCCCGAACTCGAGGAACTGGCGCGCAGCCACGATCTCGTGCTGCTCGCGGCCGGCAAGGGCGAGATCGTCAACCTGCTCGGCCGCGACGACGCACGCAGCACGTTCGACCGCCCGCAACGCGCGCTCGCCCTCACCTACGTGAAAGGGATGACGCCGAGCCAGCCGTATTCGCGCGTGCGCTTCAACCTGCTGCCCGGCATCGGCGAGTACTTCGTGTTCCCCGCGCTGACCACGACGGGCCCGTGCGAGATCATGGTGTTCGAAGGCATTCCGGGCGGCCCGCTCGACTGCTGGGCCGACGTGAAGACACCCGAGCAGCACCTCGATCGAAGCCTGTCGTTCCTGCAGCAGTATGTGCCGTGGGAATTCGAGCGCTGCCGCGACGTCGAGCTGACCGATCCGAACGGCACGCTGTCCGGGCGCTTTACGCCGACGGTGCGCAAGCCGTTCTTCCGGCTGCCGTCGGGCCGCACCGTGTTCGGGATGGCCGATGCGGTGGTGGTCAACGATCCGATCACGGGCCAGGGATCGAACAACGCCGCGAAATGCGCGAACGCCTATTTCGACGCGATCGTCGCGCGCGATGCCGCGCCGTTCGGCGAGGACTGGATGCAGCAGACGTTCGAAGGCTACTGGGCCTACGCACAGCATGTCGTGCGCTGGACCAACTCGCTGCTCACGCCGCCGCCGCCGCACATTCTCGAACTGCTCGGCGCGGCCGGCCAGTTGCCGTCGCTCGCCGCGGCGATCGTCGACGGCTTCGACGATCCGCGCCGGTTCTCGCCGTGGTGGTTCGAGCCGTCGGCGTGCGCGGCGCTGATCCGCGAACACAGTACCCGTTCGGAGTAACCGACATGGAAACGACCGTTACCTGCAGCCCAACCGTCGACCCGATGCAATTGCGTGCCGCGTTCGGGCAGTTCCCGACCGGCGTCACCGTGATCACCACGTGCGCGGCCGACGGACGCAAGGTGGGCCTCACCGCCAACTCGTTCTCGTCGCTGTCGCTGGATCCGCCGCTCGTGCTGTGGAGCCTTCGCAAGGTCGCGCCGAGCCGGCCCGATTTCGTCGCGGCCACCCACTTCGCGATCAACATCCTCGCGCACGACCAGATCGACCTGTCGCGCCGCTTCGCGACGCCCAGTGCCGACAAGTTCGACGGCGTGCTTCACGTGGATTCGGACAGCGGCGGCGTGCCCTGCCTCGACGGTGCGAGCGCGCGCTTCGTGTGCCGCAACGTCGGCCATTACGAAGGCGGCGATCACCTGCTCTTCATCGGCCAGATCGAGCAGTTCGACGCGTTCGGCAAGGCACCGCTGGTGTTCCATGCCGGCCAGTATCGTGCGATTGCCGATCACCCCGATCTTTCACGCACTATTTGATTAGTTATACAAATAAATATCCAGGAGGTGGTGAACATGAAACTCGGCTCTCGCCTGCTCGTCGCCGCAGGCCTCGCGATCGCCGGCATGGCCGGTCACGCGTCGGCCAACGCGGCCGACCTGCCGCCGGTCAACCTCGGCATGACCAGCTTCCTCGACGGGATGCCGCCGGCCGGCTCCGGCTGGTACGGCACGCAGTACCTGCAGTACTACACGGCCGGCCGCGTCAACGACAATGCCGGCAACAAGGTCGGCCTGCCGAAGCAGGACATCGACCTGTTCGCGGGCCTGAGCCAGCTCGTCTATCAGTCGCCGCTGACGTTCGCCGGCATGCATCCGGGCCTCGACGTGATCCTGCCGTGGATCGCGTCAGCACGTACCGACGACGGCATCGGCAACGTCGCGCTGAATTCGCGAGCCGGTTTCGGCGATCTGCTGATCGGCCCGTTCATCCAGTTCGACCCGGTGATGGGCGCGCAGGGGCCGCGCTTCGCGCAGCGCGTGGAATTCCAGTTCATCGCGCCGACCGGCGCGTACGATCCGTCGCGCGCGATCAACCCGGGCAGCCATTTCTGGTCGTTCGACCCGTACTGGGCGGCGACGCTGTGGCTGACGCCGAAATGGACCGTGTCGTGGCGCCTGCACTATCTGTGGAACGCGACCAACCATCAGCCGGCCGCGTCGCTCGGCCCCGACGTGACGTCGACCCGGGCCGGCCAGGCGATCCATGCGAACTTCGCGACCGAATATGAAGTGCGCCCGGGCCTGCGGCTGGGGCTCAACGGCTACTGGCTGCGCCAGACCACCGACATGAAGGAAAACGGGCAGGACGTGCCCGGTACGCGCGAGGCCGTGCTGGCGATCGGCCCGGGCGCCATGGTCAGCTTCTCGCCGCACGATCACCTGCTGTTCAATACGTACTTCGAGTTCCAGGCGCGCAACCGGCCGCAGGGGACGCGGATGGTGCTGCGCTATGTGCATCACTTCCAGTAACGCGACGAAGCGGCGAAGCGGCGGGTATGCAAACCGGGTGGCACGAACGGCGCGATTCGTTCGCCCCGCCCGCCGCAGCCTGAAAATCCATCGTCAAGGAAAACGAACTACTTCGCCGCCTGCGCCGCCGGCGTGAACGTGCACTTCGGATCGTTCTTGCCCCGCGCCGAGCAGCACTCGAGCAAGTCGCTCACCGACTTCGCGTTGGCCGCATTCCATTCGGCGAGGCTGCGGTTGTTGTCGATCGGCATCCAGTGCGTCAGCGGATAACTGCTCGCGAGCTCGTTGCTGCCTTTCGGCGGCGGCAGCCTCCCGGCGGCGAGCGGCACGTAGATCTCGCAACTGTTCCGGTTGCCGATCCGGTGACAGCCGATGCAGGTATTACCCGGCGTGCTGATCGCATGCGATGTAAACGATGCGAAATCGGCGCCGAGATTGATGTACTTGCCCCACGGATCGGTCGGCACCTTGTTCCACACCTGCCCGATCCACGGGCTGTACATGACCGGGCTCGCGTCATGGCACGCCGCGCAGCGCTTCGTCGCGGTCGCGGCGGGCTTCCACCAGAATTCCACCGCCGACGGATGGCCGGGCGGCGGCGTCTTCTCGTTCGGCGGCGGCACGCGCGACGCGTTCATGCCGGCCGTGCCGCCCCGTTCCGCATGAAACCAGCAGGTCTTGCCGTTGCCCGCATGGTGCAGCACGATATCGACTTCGTCGTAATACGGGCTCCGGTTCGCGCGGATCTGCTTGCGGCGGCAAAACGCCGATATCTGCGTGTCGCCGTGCGAAAGATCGAGAATCTTCGAATAAGGCGTGCATTGCCCGGACGTCGGCGCTTCATACGGCAACAGCGCCGGGCGATCGCAGGTCATGTGCGCCGCATATCGCGCGGGCACGCGGCCATTGACGGTGATCGGCACGTCGGTGCCGCTGTTGCAGTCGAACGCGGGAATCTCGCCGATTTCGTCGGTGCACTGCTGCGCGTATTCGAGCAGCGACGCATCGCCGCCTTCCGCCGCGAATGCGGCAGGCGCGGCCAGCAGCATCGCCAGCGCGACGACGCAGGTTCGGATCGTCATGCCGCCCCCTTCGTGTAGTGCATCGCCACCTTGCGAATCGCCTCGATATATTTGACGTAGCCGGTGCAGCGGCATACGTTGCCGCCCACCCACGTCTCGATCATCGCGTCCAGTTCGCCGGCGTGCACCGGCTGCACGCGCAGGTGATCGAGCATCGCGGTCGCGGCCATCAGGAATCCCGACGCACAATAGCCGCACTGGAACGCGAACGATTCGAGAAAGCTCTGCTGCAGCGGCGACAGCGTGCCGCCCTGCGCGAGCCCTTCGATCGTGTACACGTGCATGCCGGCCATCGCGCTGACCGGAGTCGAGCACGACAGCGTCTTTTCCATCGGCGCATCGGGCGTGTTGCGCACGCCGACCGTGCACGCGCGGCACACGCCGATGCCGCAGCACAGCTTCGTGCCCGTCAGGTCCTGTCGCTCGTGCAGGAAATCGATGAGGTTCATGTCGCCGTCGGCGGCGGCCGCTTCGACGGGTTTGCCGTTCACATGCATGCGGACCGGATCGCTCATCGCAGTGCCTCCCGAATCTTGTCCGGCGTCACCGGCGTCACCCGGAACCGCCGCCCCGTCGCCATCGCCAGCGCATTGAGCAGCGCCGGCGCGATCGGGCACATCACCGCTTCCGCGATGCCGCGCGCATTCGCGGGATCGCCGCCGGGCGGCGGCAGCGCGATCAGTTCCTGCGCGGGAATGTCCGGCAGACGCGTCACCTCGTAGCGGTCGAGGTTCCATCTGCCGCCGCCCGGCCCGTCGGGACCTAGCGGGCACGTCTCGGTCAGCACGTTGCCGATCCCCATCGCCACCGCGCCCTGCGACTGCCCTTCGACGAGCGCCGGCGCAAGCTGCCGGCCGACGCTCACGGCCGTCACCACGCGTTCGACCTTCACGCGCCCGGTCGCCGGATCGACGGACGCGGCGACGAGCGCCGCCGACGGCGCATAGGTCGTGCGCCCGTAGAGGGTCGTGTCGACCGGCGGCGCCTGCAGCGTGCGCGACAGCGGCGTCAGGTAATACGGATCGAGGCCGACCGCCACATAGTCGTAGTCGACTTGCGCACTGCCGGACGCGAACGGATACGTGCCCTTCCAGAAGTACCCGGCATAACTCGCATGCACGGCGGCAACCGTCTGCAGGCCCAGCTTCGCGATCGTGCCGAGCAGCGCCGGCCACGGAATCGGCGCGAGGCCGTTCGCGACGAGCGCGCGATCGACCCAGCGCACGTCCTCGGCCCGCACCGGCACGCCCCACCATGCGCGAGCGGCCGGCAGCACGCTTTGCAGGAACAGCGCCTGCGCGGCCCCCTTCACCGCGTGGTACTGATGGAATGCGCCGAGACAGGCGCTCGACGAGCCGTACGTGTAGCGCACCGTCTTCGAGTTGGCCGCCGGATTGCTCGAACGCGTGAGCCCGAGCGCGTTGAACGGTCCGATCTCGCTCATCGCAATCGTTTGCGCGTTCTGCCCGAGAAATTCGGCCGGTGCGAGACCGAGCGTCGTGGCCGCGCCGTTGCCCATGTCGGTATACGGCGTGACCACGCGCAGCCTGCTGTCGGGCAGGATCTGCACCATCCCGAACATCCCGTCCCCGGACGTTCCGTATGCCTCGTTCGCCATCGCGAGGCCGACGCCGTACCGGAGGTTGCGCGCGCCGCGCTCCGCACGCGTGCGCTCGTGGTCGCGCCACAACGGATGCCGCTCGAGCCGGTCGAGCAGCGCGTCGAGCTGCAGGTCGAACAGGATCGGCGCGCCCGTGATCGCACGCCCCTTGCCGAGACGGGGTGCGTTGCCGAGAAAGTTGGCGCGGCGGATCGCGAACGGCGAAAGCCCGAGCCGGCGCGCAGCCTCGTCCATCAGCGTCTCGATCGCCATGAACGCCTGCGGCCCGCCGAAGCCGCGCTGCGATCCGCCGAACACTTCGCGCGTGTAGGTCGACGCTGCCTGCGCGCGTGCGCGCGGAATCTCGTAGCAGCTCATCGCGCTCAACGCGGCGAGCTGCGCGACGTACGGCGACAGGTTCTTCTTGCCGCCGCCGTTCATCAGGAAGTCGCACGTGATCGCTTCGAGCTTGCCGCGGCGGTTGAACCACAGCGATTCGGAGAATTGGGTCTCGCAGCGCTTCAGGCCGACCTGGAACTGTTCGTAGCGCGACTGCTGCCAGCGCAGCGCGCCCTTCGCGAACGGCGCGGCGAGCGCCAGATACAGCGGGAAGTAGGACTTGTCGCGTCCGCCGAAACCGCCGCCCGGATAACACGCGATCACATGCGCCTCCTTCACCGGAATGGCGCTGCCGTCGAACAGCGCGCAGGCGCCGGTCGCATCGTCGTACGCCGATTGCGTGCCGAGGACGAGGCCCATTTTCGCGGCGGATGCGTCGTACCATGCGAGCCCCGCTTCGGGCTCCATGAACATCGGGTCCATCGCCGGCGTCTCGAAGCCGTCGTTGCCGGTCGCGCGCACGCCGATCCACGCACCGGAGGCCGCGTTGCGCGCAATCGTCGCGTCGATGTTGACGACAGCCTCCTCGCGTTCCTTCAGGTATTGCGCGGTCGGCTTGCCGCTGCTGTCGGTCCGGTAGTTGTTCACGTAGTTGAAACCGCGTTCGTCGTCGCGCACGTAGATGGTCACCGGCGTATACGGCACGGGCTGTGCGGCTGCCGAGCGGTCGACCGCCGCGCCGTAGCGGATCACGCTGTCGTTGAAATCGAGCAGCTTCCTCGCGCGACGATAGACATCGAAGTTCTCGAAGATCAGCAGCGCGGCCGGTTGCCCGTAGCAGTCCGCCGGATGGCCGGGCCGTGCGAGCCAGTAGATGTCCTGGTTCGCGATCGGGTCGGGGACCGGCGCAAGCGGAATCCGCCGCGCGCTCAGCAGCGCGTTGTCGACGACGGCGATCGGCCGCAGCTCGGCCGGCAGCACGCCGAGGTCGTAGCCTTCGTACACGGCGTCGACGCGGCCGCACCGCAGCGCATAGAGCCAGTTCTCCTGCTGCGGCCAGCCGACGAAGTCGCGCGACTTGAAATCGCGCGCGTAGATTTTCTGGCCCGTGACCTTCGGCATCCCGTCGATGCGCCACCGCGCCTTGCCGGGCACCGGCGCCCAGCTCGGCCCGCTCGCGCCGGTATCGGCCTGCTCGCCGGCGTCGAGCGCCAGCGCCGGCAAATGGGTGATCGAGATCGCGACGACAGCGCCGCTCCCGGCCAGCTTCAGAAACGTCCGGCGTGTCACAGGCACATCGATGGCCATGCTGCGTCCCTCGTTCGATTTGTCATGGCTGGGGCACCGTCGATGCGCGACGCGCGCCGCCGCGCCGGCCGTGCGCGGGCCGCTGCGCGTGCGCTTCGCGGTGCTGGAGTCGGTGCGGAAACGGTCTTGCGGGCGCGGTGGTACGCGCCGGTAGTCAGGAATCGGGAGGAAGCGGACCGGGAAGGATGCGCGGCGGATTCGCGGGGCCGTCCGAGGCCCGTGGACGCCGGCTCGATGAAGCGTCAGGCTGCGTGCTTGTCGCTGATTGCTCGTTCATGATTCCCCCGGCCTTGATCGTGCGTAACTGGCCTGTTTTCCGTATTGTCGGGCAGTCTCTTGATTTTCAAGTGTTTTTGTTCGGTCTTTCCGGTATGCGTGACGTTTTTCGTGTTCATACCGTCATACGAGTTCGATTTTGAATAATGCTAGAAATTGGCACCGGAGATTTCAAGGAGATTTTCGGATAGCGCGCATGGCGCCGGTGCGCGTGAAGCGCCGAACCGTGCCGTTCTGGCTGCCTGCTGGCGGGACGGGGCGCGCGACAGAGATTACAAATTGCCTTCAATGAATCTGGCGTTTCGTCAACCGTCGTTTTCCCGCGGGTGCGTAAATAACGAACGGAAAGCAATCGCAATCAACAACTCAATGAACAATCCCGCGCATTATTGAATTGGATTAATTCGTCTGCGGGTGTTCAGCGTTTTCCGTCGCTTTTAACCGCGCCGGCGCAATGCCGGCAACGGGGCCTTCAGGGTTAGCAGTAGGGGGCAGCCGATGAGGGCGGTGGACTACGGCTTGCTCCATGGCCGACCATGGGTCCAGGTTGCATTGACGCCGCTATGGTCGACCTGTCTCGCGGCGCCGCCTGGGGAGGGAGCCTCCATGAAGCCTGTTGCCGTGCCGGCCGGCGCGTGTGTCGGGGCCGGCACGCAAAACCTCTGGCGCTGCGCTCGAAGCCGCGCGTGTCCGCCGCTCACGGCGCGATGCTGACGAACGTCGGCAGCAGCACGCGATAGACGTGAATCATCGCCGGCCCGAGCAGCACCAGCATCAGCGCGGGAAAAATGCAGAAGATCAGCGGGAACAGCAGCTTCAGCGCGATCTTCGCCGCACGCTCTTCCGCGCGCATCCGCCGCCGCGTGCGCAGCATGTCCGACAGCACGCGCAGCGATTCGCTGATGCTCGTGCCGAAGCGATCGGCCTGGATCAGCATCGCGCAGAACGACTCGATGTCCTCGACGCCGGTGCGCAGCGCGAAATTGCGCAGCGCCGTCTCCTTCGTGAAGCCGGAGCGCATCTCGAGCAGCAGCAGGTCGAGTTCGCCTGCGACCACCTCGCTGCGAAACCGCAGCTCCTCGCTCACCCGCATCAGCGCCGCGTCGAGCCCGAGCCCCGCTTCGACGCACACCGTCAGCAGGTCGAGCGCGTCCGGAAAATCCTCGAAGATCGTCTGCTGGCGCACCTTGACCCGCTGCGACAGCACGATGTTCGGGATGTAGTAGCCGATGCCGGCGAGCGCCACGAGGATGGCCGACAACAGCGCGCGCTCGTCGCCGAGCTTGGTCGTGACCAGCCCCAGCAGCGCCATGCACGGCAACGCGAGCGCGAGCACCGTCTTCGCGGTGAAATACAGCGCGGCCGCGCTCTGGTTGCGCCATCCGGCATTCATGAGCCGGACGCGCAGCGGCGAATTCTCCCAGCCCTCCTTCGGCACCGACAGCTTCGAGATCGGGGTGGACAGATCGACCAGCTTCGCGACCCAGCGCGACGCCAGATCGTCGCCGTCGCCCGGGCCCGCGACGGCACCCACGCCCGCACCGGCCCCGCCGGCCTGCTGGAGCCGGCGCTGGATGCTGCGCGGCGCGAACAGCAGCATCGCGACGAGCACCCCGCCGGCCACGAAGATGAACAAGCCGCCCAGCATCACGGCCTGGACCACGTTCAGATTTTGCATGACAGCCTCGCAAACGGTTCGTTATTCGACTCGCACGTCAGACGCGAATCCGGACAATCCGGCGGATCCAGAACAGGCCGAAGAGCATCGACACCAGCATCCCGCCGACCATCTTGATCCCTGCCGGATCCTCCCAGAGCACGGACAGGAACTCGCGGTTCAGCAACGCCATCACCGCGGCGGTGCCGAACGGCAGCAGCCCGAGAATCCACGCCGACAGCCGCCCTTCCGCCGACAGCACGCGCACCTTGTCGAACAGCTTGAAGCGCTCGCGGATCAGCGCCGCGATGCTGTCGAGCAGCTCGGCCAGGTTGCCGCCCGTCTCGCGCTGGATCAGCACCGCGATCACGAAGTAGCGCAGATCCTGCACCGGCACGCGCGTCGCGAGGTTCATCAGCGCGTCGTGCAGCGACACGCCGTAGTTGACTTCGTCGAACGTGATCCGGAACTCGCCGCCCATCGGATCGGGAAACTCGTCGCCGACCATCCCGAGCGTGCCAGTGAACGAATGACCGGAACGCAGTGCGCGCGCGATCATGTCGCAGATGTCCGGCAGCTGCCGCTCGAGCTTGAGCATCCGGCGCGCACGGCAGCGCATCACGTACATCGTCGGCAGGCACCCGGCAAACAGCGCGCCCGGCAGCGCTGCCAGTTGCGGCAGCGTGGCGAGGCTCAGCACGAGCCATGTGAACGCCGCGAACACCACGCTGAGCACGATCAGCTTCGGAAGCGTCCAGTCGAGGCCCGATTGCTGGATCACGAGATCGAGCGAGTGCACGCGCGGCACGCGTAGCAGCAGCCGGTCGAACGGCTTCGATTCGTCGAGCATCCGCTTCTTCAGGATCGACAGCCGCTCCTCCTGCACGTTGCCGCCGGCCGACATCGCGCGAATGCGCGATTCGATCCGGCGCGCGGCGGCGCCGTGCCGCGCGTTCCACCATTGATAGACACCTTCGATCGCGAGCACGACCGCGACGAAGGTGAGAATCACAAAACCGTAAAAGATCGTGTTCATGAAGCCTCCCCGGCAGCAAACGGCGCCATGTCGTCAGTCCGTCTCGTAACGCTGGGACGGGTCGTACAGCGAATCCGGCAGGTTGATGCCGAACGCCTGCAGCCGCTCGACGAACTTCGGCCGCACGCCGGTCGCGCAGAAGTGGCCGCGTACCGTGCCGTCGCGATCCACGCCGGTGCGCTTGAACGTGAAGATCTCCTGCATGTTGATGATGTCGCCTTCCATCCCGGTCAGCTCCTGGATGCTGACGATCTTGCGCTTGCCGTCCGTCAGCCGCGCCGCCTGCACGACCACCGAGATCGCCGACGCGATCTGCTGGCGCATCGTCTTCGGCGGCAGCGACAGGCCGGACACGCTGATCATGTTCTCGAGCCGCGTCAGCGCATCGCGCGGCGTGTTCGCGTGGATCGTCGCGAGCGAGCCTTCGTGGCCGGTGTTCATCGCGTTGAGCATGTCGAGCGCTTCGGCGCCGCGCACTTCGCCGAGGATGATCCGGTCCGGCCGCATCCGCAGCGCGTTGCGCACCAGCGTGCGCTGCGTGATCTCGCCCTTGCCCTCGATGTTCGGCGGGCGCGTCTCGAGCCGCAGCACGTGCGGCTGCTGGAGCTGCAGCTCGGCGGCGTCCTCGATCGTCACGATCCGCTCGTTGCGCGGGATGAAGCCGGACAGGATGTTGAGCAGCGTCGTCTTGCCGCTGCCGGTGCCGCCAGACACGAGCACGTTCACCTTCGCGTGCGACAGCGCATCGAGCAGCTCCGCCATCGGCGGCGTCAGGCTGTGGTAGCGCACCAGGTCGTCCATCTTCAGCGGGTTGACCGCGAAACGCCGGATCGACATCAGCGGCCCGTCGATCGCCGACGGCGGGATGATCGCGTTCACGCGCGAGCCGTCCGGCAGCCGCGCATCGACCATCGGGCTCGATTCGTCGATGCGGCGCCCGACGCGCGACACGATCTTCTCGATCACCTTCATCAGGTGCGCGTCGTCGTAGAACGTCACGTCGGTCAGTTCGAGCTGGCCGCCGCGTTCGACATAAACCTGCCGGTACGTGTTCACGAGGATGTCGGAGATGCTCGGGTCGCGCAGCAGCGCTTCGAGCGGGCCGAAGCCGAACATCTCGTCGTACACGTCGATCGCGAGCTGCCGCCGCTCGATGTCGTTCGCGGGCGTCCGCTCGTCGTCGAGGATGCGCGAGATCAGCGAGGAGATTTCCTGGCGGACCTGCTCCTGCGGCAGCCGCGACAGGCGCTCCAGCTCGACGCGATCGAGCACGGTCTGGTGAATTTCGCGGCGCAGCTTCTGGTATGCGTCGCGTACCGACGAATGCGCCGGGCCGGCCGGCTCGCTGCCCGCCGCCAGCGGCTGGGCCCGGTGCAAGGACATCTGTTCGCGCAATGACATGACGGTTCCCCGAGAGATTTACATGGACTTGAGCTTCGGCGTGGCCTTGCGGCCGAACAGCCGGGACATCAGCGGTTCGCTGCGCGTCGCGCTGCGTCCGGCGCGCACTTCGCCGTCGACGAGTTGCTTCGCACAGCCCTGCAATGCACGCGCGACCGCGGTGCCGCGCGCGAGCCGCGACACCGGATGGCCCTGGTTGATCGCTTCGAGCACGGTGTCGGCGTCGTCGGGAATCATGCAGGCGGCCTGCAGGCCGAGCACTTCCTCGAGCGCGGTGCGGGTCCGGTCGCTCGCGCGCGTCGCGCGGTTCACGACCAGTCGCATCTGGTCGGTCGAGTAGCCGAGCGACACGAGGATTTCCAGCAGCCGGCGGCCGGCGCGCACGTGCGGCATCGCGGGCTGCAGCACGAGCTGGATCTGGTCGCTGCGATCGAGCGCGACCATCGACAGCGGATTGATGCCGACGCCGATGTCGAAGATCACGAAGTCGTAGCGCGGCGCGGCGACGCCGAGGATCCATTCGAGCGCGTCCTCGCGCATCTCGGCGGCCTTGACCGGATCGCCGGCGCCCGCGAGCACGTGGAAGTTCTCGGTCACGTGCGCGACGCTCGCGTCGAGAAACGCGCTGTCGAGCCGCTCGATCTGCGCGCAGAGCTGCGGCAGCGTCGACGGCGGGGTTTCGTCGCTGACCAGGAACGCCGCGTCGGCGAACTGCTGGTTCAGGTCGATCAGCAGCACGCGGCGCTTGAAGCCCTCGGCGATCTCGAACGCAACGTTGCTGGCGACGAAGCTCGTGCCGGCCCCGCCCTTGCACGACATGAACGACACGATCCGCGTATCGTCGGTGTCGCTTCGCGTGCTTTGCGCGGCGGCACGCTCGAGCGCGTTGCCGAGCGCCTGCCGATCGAGCGGCCACTGCAGCACGTCGCGGGCGCCCGCGCGCATCGCGTCCAGCAGCACGTGCGGCGACGTGTCTGCCGTCACGAGGATGCAGGTCAGGCCCGCGTGCGCGCGGCAGATCCGCTCGATCGCCGACAGCTCCGACGGATCGGTCGACGTGCCGTCGATCAGCAGGATGTCGAACGCGTCGAGCCCGTCGGTGCGGTGCTCGATCTGCGACGGCCGTCCGGTCGCGCGTGTCGCGCGATAGCGTCCGCAGTCGGCCACGAGGCGCGCGATCTGCGTGAGCCGCGCGGTATCGTCGGAAGCTACGAGGATATTGATCATGTCGTGTGCCTCGTCTGTTCAGTTAATTGCAGGCGGTGCCGCCGGTCGCGGAAGTCAGGCTTTCGCGCGGCAGCGTTGTCGTGAACGGCGGCATCTTGATCGTCACGTTCACGAACGGAATCATCGTCTTGACCGTGACGTTCTTGACGCTCACGGTCACGAACGAGCAGGTGTTCACATCGCAGCTCGCCGGCGAGTAGTCCACCGACACGTTCGCGCTCGACAGCAGCGGCAGCAGCGCCGTCACGCGCTTCGCGACGCCGGCGGCATCCACGTCGCAGACCACCGCCGTGCGCGCGCCGAGGCGTACGGCCTCGCTCGCGGTGTTCCAGTAAAACAGCACGCGGCCGAATTCGAAGATGCCGATCAGCAGCATGATCAGCACCGACGCGATGAGCCCGAACTCGACGATCGTCGAGCCTCGCTCGCCGCGCCGGCGCGACAGCGGAAAATGGCGCGCGTTCATGACACTTGCCTCATCACGGTGACGATGTTGCCGAAGGTGATCGACGTCAGCCCCGGGTACGCGGGGATCGGTTGGTACTGGTAGCCCTTGATCTTCACTTCGACGACGTTGATGCTGCCCGTCGCCGTGCCGCTTGCCGCGTTGTTGTCCGCGTCGTAGGTCGGCAGGTTCGAGAACTGCGCCGGGTCGGACGCATCGCCGCAGCCGGTCGTATGCGACGCATCGCAGATGGTCACCATCGACGTGGTGAGCCCCGGCACCAGCTCGGTGCCTGCCGAGCCGCAGGTCGTGCTGCCGTATACGACGAGACACTGCGCCGCCGCCACCGGATACGCGCTGTCGCTCGGCAGCCAGATCGACAGGTAGCGCGCCGCGTCGCGCGTCGCCTTGGTCAGCGTCTCGTACTGGTAGATCGCGCGGCCGAACTCGGCCACGCCGGTCGCGAGCATGATCATCGGCATCAGCACGAGCGCGAACTCGACGGCGGCCACGCCACGGGTGCGCGAACGGCGAAACGGGGGCCTTTTCATGATCGCCTCTCCCTATTGAACGAGCATCGGCACCTGGACCCCGGATGCGCTGCCGTCGCCGGGCAACCCGTGCGTCGCGCACGGATTGTTGCCGGATACGGTCGAGCCGAGGTATTCGAGGTGGGCTATGACGGGGCCGCTGCCGGGGCTGAACGGCACGGGATCGAGCATCAGCACGCAATCCCATTGCGTGATGTGCACCTTGCCGCTGCTGCCGCTCAGCGCCGAGCAGTCGCCTTCCGGCGCGAGCGCGACACGGCGGTCGCCGCCAAAGGTCTGGTAGTTGCTCGCCGTCGCGGTGCCGTTGGTGGAGATCCCGCTGCCCGCCGGCGGCGCGCCGTCGCCCTGGTAGGTCTTGTAGGTCGTGCGGTCGGTCACGAACTGCGTGTATGCGTCGCCCTTGATGCCCGGCGTTCCGGGCGGCCCGTAGTTCGGGCCGACATACGCGTAGCCGGTGAAGTCGGGCTGGCCGCTCGAGCCGTTCGCGCCGTTCGTATAAATGCCGAAGCGCGTATTCCAGGCGCGCAGCGCCGCCGACTTCAGGCCGGTGCTGCCGAGGTCGGGTGGGCTCTTGATATTGCAGGTGTTGCCCGACAGCTCGTTCGCGATGGTCGTTTCGCTCGTCGAACCGTCGAGCGCCGCCCAGCCGAAGTTGCCCGGCCCGTAGGTCGAACCGGACGGCGACGTGATCCAGTCGCCGACGTTGTAGGGCGGCGCGCCCGTCGCGCGGCACACGAACACCGGGATCGCGCAGGTGGTCTGCCCGCCGCCGACCGTCGCGATCGCGCTCGCCGACACTTCGGCCGCGTTCGCGAGCTTCGTGCCCGGCAGCACGTTCAGCACCTCGATGAACCAGTGTGCGATGTTGCTCAGCGACGCGACGCACTTCACGTACTTGATGTTCGCCGGCGTCGCGACCGAGTTCTTCGTCAGGAACGGATTGGACAGCGAGTCGCTGAACGTGATGTTCGAATTCGTCAGCATCTGCACCGACTTGTTCTGGAAGAACACGAAATTCAGGTGGCCGGCGGCGATGCCGTTCGCCTCGGCGACCGACAGGCTGATGGCCGAAGTCAGGTCGCGTGCAGCCGACAGCGCGCACGCATCGGCGCTGTTCTGCAGTTCGCTGCGCGTGACGTACAGCTTGCCGAGGTCCAGCGCGAGACCGACGAACCCGATCATCACCGCCAGTGCGAGACCGACGATGATCGCGACGGCGCCGCGCTGGCGATGGAGGCCGCGACGCGTGACTTTCGGATAGCGAGCTGCGCTGGACATGGCGTTCTCCCTGAGCGTGCCGTCGTTATTGAGTCGCCTTGCCGATGCCGATCACGAACGCATTGGCAGGCGGCTGGATCTGCTTGAACGACTTGTCGTAGTTGTCGAGCGCGGCCGCGGCCGCGCCGCCGTCGATGCCCGACGCCGAAGCCGATGCCGCGTGTTCGGCGGCATGCGGGTCGATGATCTGGGCCTGCATCACGGAGCGGACCGAGTCGCCGAAGCGGCTGTCCCACACCGGGGTCGACGACATGCAGCCGGCAAGCGCGAACGCGAGCGGTGCGGCGAGCGCCGCGCGGCGCACGAATACGAGGTAGGCGGATTTCATGGAGCTTCCCCTTGGATGGCTTCAACGATCGGTGGACTTGGGTTCCGAGCGCGCGACCTGCGCCCGGGCACCCGCGGGCACCCGTTGCTTCGGTCGCGCCGCCGGCTGGGCCGGCGTGTCGGGGCCGGCCGCCGCGAGGCGCGCGGCGGCGGCTTCGATACGTGCGACGCGGGCCGCGTTTGCCGCGTCTGGCTGCGGCGCGGTGGCCGCTACCGGCGCAGGCGTCTTCTGCGGCTCGGCCGGCACCGGCGGCTGTGCGTCCGTGCCCTGCGGCGCGCGCGGCGCGGGCAGTGCGGCGGCCGCAGCGGCGGGTGCTTCCGATTGCGGTGCAGGTGCCGGACCCTGGGCCGGAGCCTGGGCCGGTGCCTCCTGCGGTGCAGCCGCCGCGCCGTTCGCGGGTTGCGCGCCCGCCTTGCGGACCCCGCGGCGGCCTTCCATGTTGCCCGTCGCGTACACGTCGATTTCGTGCGGCTTCGAGAAGCTGTCGGTCGGCAACTGCACGTCCGCGGTCTGCATCGGCTTCACGAGGTGCGGCGTGATCAGGAAGATCAGCTCGGTGCGGTCCTGCTGGAACGACGTGCTGCGGAACAGCGCGCCGAGCACCGGCACTTCGCCCACACCCGGGATCGCCTTCAGCGCGCCGCTCGCGTTGTCCTTGATCAGCCCGCCGATCGCGAACGATTCGCCGTCGCTCATCTGGACCGTCGTCGAAGCACGCCGCGTCGTGATCAGCGGCAGGATCGACGTGCCGCCGATGTTGGTCGCGCTCAGCGTGACGCCCGTCTGCGACAGCTCCGACACTTCCGGTGCGACCTTCAGGCTGATCCGGCCGTTCGCCAGCACCGTCGGCGTGAACTTCAGCGCGACGCCGAACTCCTCTTCCTGCAGCGTGATCGACGACGTGCCGTTGCCGCTGCTCTGCGGGATCGGGATGAAGATCTTGCCGCCGGCGAGGAACGTCGCTTCCTGGCCGCTGATCGTCACGAGATTCGGCTCCGCGAGGATCTTGACGAGGTTGTCGGTGTTCTGTGCGTCGGCCGAGATGCTGAACGGCTTGTTGTTCGCCTTGTTGAAGATGGCCCCGCTCGCGACGCCCGCGAGCAGGTTGCTGACCAGCGCGCCGCTCCACGAACCGAACCCGCCCTGGATGTTGAACGCGCTGCCCATCTGGTTGATCAGCGTCTTCGACACCTCGGCCACCTTCACCTCGAGCATCACCTGCTGCGGCGACGTGACGCTCAGCATGTTCAGCACGCCGGCGCCCTGCTTGCCGCCCCCGCCGGCATCACCCGCGCTGTCGCCGTACGCACGTGCGATCTGCACGGCCTGCTGCGCGGCCTGCGAGCTCGACACCGTGCCGGCCAGCACGATCGTGCCGGCCGCGGTCGACACGTGGATGTCGCGTTCTCCCGGCAGCAGTTGCAGCAGCGATGCCTGCAG